>NZ_JBFAKV010000020.1:0-186065 GCF_040655895.1 Streptomyces sp. NPDC050264 | reverse complement strand
ACCGGCGACCTCAACCTTGGCAAGGTTGCGCTCTACCAACTGAGCTACGTTCGCGTGTCATTCCGTTCGGCTTGCGCGTCCCGGCGACGTGTTGAACTCTAGCGGATTCCCGGGCCAGCACAAAAACGCGTTTGCGCAGCGTGCTGAGGTGCTACCGGGGAAGCGGTCGCGAAACCTCCACCCTGGGTGACCTTCCCGCCACCCGCCTAAACTCGATGGCGTGATCGACGCCCCTCCTCTTGCCCGCTTCGGCGAACTCCTCGCGACCGGTCTGCTGGACGTGACCAGCGACCCGGCCGCTCTGGACTCCACCGGCTTCTGGGCGGTGACCGCCGACTTCGAGGGGCGCCTGGTCTGCGCCCGCTTCGAGGACGTACGCACGGAGCCGGTGCCCGCCCCGCGTCCCGGCGCCTGGCGCGGACCCGCGACGGCGCAGTGGGCGTCCTCGCTCGATCACGCCGCGTACACGGCAGGCGTACGACAGATACGCGCCCACATCGCGACCGGCGACGTCTACCAGGCCAACCTCTGCCGCGTTCTGACCGCGCCGATCTCCGTCGGCGCGGACATCGACGCGCTCACCGCCCTCCTGGCCCGCGGCAACCCGGCACCGTACGCGGGCACCATCCGCCTCCCCGGCCACGGCGTGGAGATCGCGACGGCCTCCCCGGAACTGTTCCTGCGCCGCCGGGGCGCGGTCGTCGAATCGGGGCCCATCAAGGGCACCGGGCGGACCGAGGCGGACCTCCTGGAGAAGGACCACACCGAGAACGTCATGATCGTGGACCTGGTCCGCAACGACCTGGGCCGCGTCTGCGCGCCCGGCACCGTGACCGTCCCCGACCTGTGCGTGGTCGAGAAGCACCCCGGGCTCGTGCACCTGGTGTCGCAGGTCCGCGGCGAACTGCGCACAGGCGCCGGCTGGGCCGAGCTGCTCGCCGCCACCTTCCCGCCCGGTTCCGTCACCGGGGCGCCCAAATCCAGCGCACTGCGCATCATCGACGCCCTGGAGACCGCGCCGCGCGGCCCGTACTGCGGCGGCATCGGCTGGGTCGACGCGGACCGAGGGACCGGTGAACTGGCCGTCGGGATCCGTACGTTCTGGATCGACCGGAGCGACGCGGGAGCCGTACTGCGGTTCGGCACCGGCGCCGGGATCACCTGGGGCTCCGACCCGGAGGGGGAGTGGCGGGAGACCGAGCTGAAGGCGGCGCGGCTGCTCGCGGTAGCGTCGGAGGGGTACGACGGGCAAGCGAGCGGTTCGTAGTCCGGGCACGCACGGAGAAGGCAGAGGGACCTGACGTGAAGATCTGGCTCGACGGCCGGCTGCAGGACACGGAGGAGGCGCGCGTCTCCGTCTTCGACCACGGGCTCACCGTGGGCGACGGCATCTTCGAGACCGTGAAGACGGTCGACGGCAAGCCGTTCGCGCTCACCCGGCACCTCGACCGGCTGGCCCGCTCGGCGCGCGGCCTCGGCCTGCCCGAGCCGGACCTCGACGAGGTGCGCCGCGCCTGCGCCGCCGTCGTCGAGGCCAACCCGATGGCCCTCGGCCGCCTGCGCATCACGTACACCGGCGGCGTCTCCCCGCTCGGCTCCGACCGCGGCGACGCGGGCACCACGCTCGTCGTCGCCCTCGGCGAGGTCACCCGGCGCCCCGACATCACCGCGGCGATCACCGTGCCGTGGACCAGGAACGAGCGCGGCGCCCTCGCGGGCCTGAAGACCACCTCGTACGCGGAGAACGTCGTCGCGCTGGCCCGCGCCCACGAACTCGGCGCGTCCGAGGCCCTGTTCGCGAACACGCTGGGCCGCCTCTGCGAGGGCACCGGCTCGAACGTCTTCGTCGTCCTCGACGGGGAGATCCACACTCCGCCGGTCGCCTCCGGCTGCCTGGCGGGCATCACGCGCGCCCTCGCCGTCGAGTGGACCGGCGCCAAGGAGACGGACCTGCCGCTGTCGGTGCTCGCCCAGGCCGACGAGGTGTTCCTGACGTCGACGCTGCGCGACATCCAGGCCGTGCACCGCGTCGACGACCGTGACCTGCCGGGCGCGCCGGGACCGGTCACGGCGAAGGCGATGCGCGTCTGGGACGAGCGGGCAGCGGACCACCTGGATCCGTAGAGCCGCGGGCAGCAGACCACCCGGGCCCGTAAATCCGCTGTCGTCCGCGGCGTACGGGCGGGTAGAACTCCCGTGATGACCACGACTCTGCGGCCGACCGAGCCGCTCCAGCGCACGGCCGACGGGTCGAGCTCGCGCCGCTTCGCGGTGTGCGTGAACAGCCGTCCCGTCGGCACGCTCCACCTCGCCACGCACCCTGTGTTCGGCCCGAAGGTCGCCCGGGTCCTGGACCTGCGCATCGATGAGCCGGACCGGGGACGCGGCCGCGCCACGGTCGCCGCGCTGGCCGCCGAGGAGGTGGCCCGCTCCTGGAACTGCCGACGGCTCGAGGCGTCGGTCCCCGCGGAACAGGGCGGGCTGCTCCGGCTCGCGGGCGCGCTCGGTTACGTGGAGCGCAATCGGAACCTGGCGAAGACGCTGCCCGAGGGCCGCTGCCCGGCGCTCCCCGCGGGCAGCGTCGGGCGGCGCATGACGGAGGACGAGTTCGGGCCGTGGCTGGCCCTGGCCAAGGAACGGTACGCACGCACCGTGGTCGAGCGCGGCGCCACGGAGGAGGAGGCCAGGGCGAAGGCCGAGCACGATCACGCCGCGCTGCTGCCCGAGGGCGTCGCGACCCCGGACGTCCTGGTCAGCGTGGTGGAGCACGACGGTGAGACGGTCGGCACCCTGTGGCTGGCCCAGCGCGCCGACGGAGCGTACGTCTATGACGTGGAGGTCGCCCCCGACCACCGGGGCCGGGGCCACGGGCGCGCCCTGATGCTGCTGGCCGAGGCCGACTCGATCGCCGCGGGCGCCACCCGGATCGGCCTCAACGTGTTCGCGGGCAACGCTCCCGCACTGCGCCTGTACGAGGCGCTCGGCTACGAGCCGACCCAGCACCACCTGTACAAGCAGCTGCTCTGAGCCTCGGCGCCACCTACCGCTACGGCTGCTCCGCGAGAAGCCGGTCGGCGATCTCCGCGATGCGCTGCCGCAGCCCTTCCTGGCTCTTGCCGCCGTCGAGAGGCTCGCCTCCGATGACATACGTCGGCGTGCCCGTCACACCGATCGCCTTGCCCTCGGCCTGGTCGGCGTCGACGATCAGGATGTGCCGTCCGTCGATCAGCGCGGTGTCGAACTCCTCGGCGTCCAGGCCGAGTTCACGCGCCACCTCGACGAGGAACGGCTCGCCCGCGCGGTCGAACTCCTCGACGCGGCTCAGCACCTTCTCGACGTAGGGCCACCCCTTGCCCTGCTCGAACGCCTCCTCGGCGGCCTGCGCCCCGGCGAAGGAGTGCTTGTGCTTCTCCAGCGGGAAGTGCCGCAGCCGCAGCTCCAGGCGGTCGCCGTAGCGCTCGCGCAGCGCGCGGACGTCGTCCAGGGCCGAGCGGCAGTCGGGGCACTGCAGCTCGCACCACACGTCAAGGATCGGGTTCAGGGCGTTCATGGGGCCAGTCTTCCAGGCCGGGTCACCGCCGCCCAACCTGGACCTGCGGAGGAGAGGCGACCCCGAGATCTCCCTGAGGTCCGTCGCCGCCGTGGCCCGGGGCCACCCCGGCGGTGCAGGATGGAAGGGGACGGAACGCCCCGCCCGCGACCGAAGCGCCCGAGCCCTGGAGGACCGGATGATTGCCGAGACAGTCTGCTCCGCCGTGTCCGTGGCGGGCCTGGGCATCGCCGCGGTCACCGCCTACCGCAAGCGGTTCCTCGCGGCCGCCCGGACCGCCGCCTACTCCCTGGTCCCGCTGGGACTGGTGATGACCGGCGCGGTCGGCTGGGTCGTCGACACCGCGTTCAGCCCGACCGCGTGGGCCGGGTTCGGTGTGCTCGGGGTGGCCTGGCTGACGTTCATGGGGACCCGCGCGGTCGAGCGGCGCGGCGGCGGCACCCGCAAGGAGCGCAAGGCGGCGGCGAAGGCCGCGCGCGGCGAGGCGGTGGCCCCGGCGGCGTCGGCCCCCTCGCTCGGCCAGGGCGCCCGCACCGCGCCTGTCGCCCAGGCCAAGCCGAAAGCCGCCACGGGCGAGGACTTCAGCGACATCGAGGCGATTCTGAAGAAGCACGGCATCTGATCAAGGTCCGTTCACGTCAGAGCGGTTGACCGTCCAGGCGGCTCGCGCGCCGAGCGGCCCCGGGGCGCTCCGGGCTCAACACCCTTCCGGCGTAAGACTCGTAGGACTGGACGCACGTACGACAAATACCTGATTTATCGCGCAGGTGTCCGGGCCGGGGGTCGCGGGATCCGGCTAACTCCCGCCCCGATCGGGCATGTTGGCAACCGGCAGCCTCGGCCTGCGACATCATCACGGCGAGATGCTGGACACACCACAGCTGGCCGACCAGCTGGACGCCGACCAGGGGCAGGCGCCGCACCACGAGCCCGCGCCGCCCACACCCGCACCCCCCGACACCCGGCGAGGCTGCCTCTTCGCGCTCTCCCAGCCGCCACTGATGATCTTCCTCGGAGTGATCGGCTGTCTGCTCCTGACGGCCGCGCTGCACGATCTGCTGCTGTTGTGAAAGGCCGACAGGCTCTCAGCCCGCGGCCTCCTTGCGGCGCGCCCGATAGGCGGCCACATGCAGCCGGTTCCCGCAGGTACGGCTGTCGCAGTAGCGGCGCGAGCGGTTGCGGGACAGGTCCACGAACGCGAACCGGCAGTCCGGCGCCTCGCAGCGGCGCAGCCGCTCCTGTTCCCCGGCGACGACGAAGAACGCCAGAGCCATCCCGCAGTCGGCGGCCAGGTGGTCCGCGACGGACGCCCCGGGGGCGAAATAGTGCACATGCCAGTCGTAGCCGTCGTGGTCGGTCAGTCGTGGTGTGGTGCCGGCCGCCGCGACCAGATCGTTGATCACCGTCGCCGCGCTGTGCGGATCCGGTGCGGCGAACACTTGTGCGAACTGTGCTCGGACCGCACGGACCGCGGCGAGGTCACGCTCCGCGAGCACGCCGACGTCGCTGATCTCGTGCTTCCCTACGAACTCCGCCAAAGCCGGCACCGTCGCGAGACCGTCGGCGCCCTCGGGGCCGGCGGCGCTGTCCGGTGCGGTGTTCACCAGATCAACCACGGTGTCGAGCGAGCACCGGGTGTCGTGGGTGATCAGCACGATTCGCTCCCTGGCCTGGGGGGTCGGGCCGCTGCCCGCCGATGCTGGCCGAGCCTAGCGCCCTTCCGGGGCGGGAGGAGTCGCGAGCACGCAACGGCGCCACCCCCGTGGAAGCTCCCACGGCGGCGGCGCCGATGTCTGCCCTATGCGGTTGTCCTGCACTTGCTGAACCGCGCCGTCTCCCCGAGTCGACGGCGCGAAGGCGCTCTCGCTCCGCTCACGCCGGCTGGCTGCCGGCGCGGGCCGCCCACGCGGCTAGCTTTCCGCGAGGATGTGCGAGAGCTCCTGATCGAGATCGAAGTGGCGATGCTCGGTGCCTGGTGGCACGGCGGCATCGGTCCGCTTCAGGAACGACTCGAGGGCCCGCGCCGGGGCCTCGAGCAGAGCCTCGCCCTCCGGGGAGCTCAGGGCGATGCAGACGACGCCCTGACCGTGGCTCCGGGACGGCCAGACTCGGACGTCTCCGGTGCCGGTCGGCCGGTGAAGGCCTTCGGCGAGGAGATCGCGGGCGAAAACCCACTCGACCGTCTCCTCGGCTCCGGTGTGGAAGGTGGCGTGCACGGCATACGGATCGGCCGTGTCATACCGCAGTCCTGCGGGTACAGGCAGTGAGGACTCGCTCGACACAACGAGGCGCAGGTGCAGCTCGCAGCTGACCGTGGTGTTCATAAGCGCCAGGGCCTTTCGCTCAGTGTGCGCTCGGGGATTCGCACGTCGGCGAAATCGACATGCCACCTACGGTGCCGTTGTAAACCCCTCTGAGTGTTTTGGGCGCCTTTAGGTAGCTCGTACGGCCGAGTCTTATCCGGCGGGGAACGGCCATTCCGGTGACGCGAATGTGTCCGGTAGGTTTGGTGCCATGAATACGGGGAGTGACGAGGCGGCCGGCCCGGCCGCCGGTGTCGAGGAGGACGCGTCCGGAGCGAAGCCGCTGGGCTCGCGGGCGCCGGGTTTCATCCAGGAGCGCAGGGCGCTGCATCTGAGCTGGCAGGTCGGCGTCTTCATCGTGGGGCTCGCGGTCGTCGGGGCGGGGATCGTCATGCTGCCGCTGCCGGGACCCGGCTGGCTGGTGATCTTCGGCGGCATGGCGATCTGGGCGACCGAGTTCGTCTGGGCCCAGCTGGTGCTGCGTTGGACGAAACGCAAGGTCACGGAGGCCACGCAGCGGGCTCTCGACCCCAGAGTGCGACGGCGGAACATCATCCTGACCACGGTCGGAGTGGTGATCATCGCGGTGCTGGTCGCGGTCTACGTATGGAAGTTCGGGTTCGAGATGCCGTGGAGGATCAAGCAGTGAGCGCGGGGCGCGGGGTGGTCCCAGGAACCCCCTGACATGGGGTAATGTTCTTCCTGCGCCGGGGCGATTAGCTCAGTGGGAGAGCGCTTCGTTCACACCGAAGAGGTCACTGGTTCGAACCCAGTATCGCCCACCCGGACCGAAGGCCCCGGAGACATCGAGTCTCCGGGGCCTTCGGCGTCCCCGCACCCCGGTATATCGGTGTACCGGATCTGCGCGTCTCCATTTACGTGTATCGCTTCAGTCACCGCTGTGAGCTGCCCATTCGAAGCGCTTCGACGCAATTCTTGCCTGAACCGTTGACGCGCTCCCGACACGTCTCTACCTTTGCCCGGCAAGCGCTTTCCTAAAACGATTCAATGCGCAGGGTGGAGGGGCGAACTGTGCCTACGAACTGGGATCTCGACCGGCGTGGCCTGCTGAAGGTCACGGGAGGGTCGATCGCGGCGCTCGGTCTGACGGCCGCCGGCTGCGGTGGCGGGAGCGGGTCGGGCGACGGACCGGTCACCCTTCGGTACGCGTGGTGGGGCGGGGAGCCGCGAGCTGTCGCGATCAAGAAGACGATCGCGCTCTTCGAGAAGAAGTACCCGAAGATCAAGATCAAGCCCGAATTCACCGACTACGAGGCGTTCTGGGAGAAGTTCCAGACACAGGCCTCCGGTGGTAATCCGCCGGATGTTTTCCAAAATTCGGTCGCCTTTCTGCGCAAGTACGACAAGCGCGGTGTTCTGATGGATCTCAAGTCCCAGTCGGACGCCGGAAATCTGAGCCTGAAGAACTTCCGGAACGGAGTGCTGACGTCCGGTCAGGTGGACGGCGGCAAGCAGGTCGGAATACCCGTCGGTGCCAACACCATGGCACTCGTCATCGATCTCAACGTCTTCAAAAAGGCGGGTATAGAACCGAAGTTCGGCTGGACCTGGGACGAGTACTGGAAGGCGCTGCAGAAGATCCAGGACACCCAGAAAGTCGCGGGTGACACCGGCTACTTCGGCGTGATGTACATGTACGACCTGTTCCTCCGTCAGAACGGCAAGGCCTTCTTCACCGAGACCGGACTCGGCTTCACCGAGGCCGATCTGACGCAGTGGTGGAAGGACGGCTACAAGCGGGTGAAGGCCGGGCTCGTCGCCGACCCGAACAAGATCGACCAGGCCAAGCCCGCCTCCGGCCTTTCCAAGGGACTCGCCGCGTCCGAATTCACGTGGGACAACTTCTCCGTCCGCTACGAGGGCGAGGGCGACTCCGACTACGGGCTCGTGTCGATCCCCACCACGGACGGCAAGCAGACCGGCCAGTACCTGTCCTCCCTGATGCTCAGCGCCTTCAGCGGGACCAAGCACCCCAAGGAGGTGGCCCAGTTCATCGACTTCATGGTCCACGACCCGGAGGTCGGCAAGATCATGGGTTACGACCGCGGCATCCTCGCGACCACCGAGCAGTACGACGCGTACCAGCCGACGGACAAGACCAACAAGGCCGTCGCCGCCTATGAGGCGGAGGTCTCCAAGGCCGGGGTGCTCGGCAAAATGACGCCGCAGCCGTCCGGCACCGATGTCGTCGAGGCGGCGTTCCTGCGCATCGGCGGAGAGGTCGCCCACGGCAAGACCCAGCCGGCCGCTGCCGCCAAGCAGTTCTTCGGCGAGGCGAAGGCCGCGTTCGCGGGCTGAGGGGACGTACCGCCATGACGCTACTCAAGGAAGCGCCCGCGCGCCCGGCAGGGACGCGGTCCGCCGTGCCCCCGGCCGGGCGGCGCGGGCGGCGCCGCGAGAACCTCGCCGGCTACCTCTTCATGTCGCCGTGGATCGCGGGGTTCGTCCTGCTCACCGCGGGGCCGATGATCGCCTCGCTGTACTACGCGTTCACCAGCTACAACCTGTTCACCCCGCCCCAGTGGGTCGGCCTGGACAACTTCACGACGATGTTCCAGGACCCGCGCTGGCAGAAGTCGGTGCAGGTCACCCTGAAGTACGTCGTGGTGGCCACGCCGCTGAAGCTGCTGCTCGCGCTCGGAGTGGCGATGCTGCTCGCGCAGAAGCGGCGCGGACAGGGTCTCTACCGGGCCGCGTTCTACCTGCCGTCGCTCATCGGCGCCAGCGTCTCCGTCGGCTTCGTGTGGCGGGCACTGTTCTCCGACAACGCCGTCGTGGACCGTACCCAGCAGATCTTCGGGCTCGACGTCGGCGGCTGGATCGGCAACCCGGACTACGTCATCTACGCCCTGGTCGCCCTGAGCATCTGGCAGTTCGGCGCGCCCATGGTCATCTTCCTGGCCGGGCTCAAACAGGTGCCGCAGGAGCTGTACGAAGCCGCCGAGATGGACGGGGCGGGGCCGCTGCGCCGCTTCTGGAACATCACCCTGCCGATGATCTCCCCGGTGCTCTTCTTCAACGTCCTGCTGGAGTCGATCCACGCGTTCCAGGTGTTCGGATCCGCGTACGTCGTCTCCAACACGCAATGCGGGCCGGCCGACGCCACGCTCGTCTACACCTGTTACCTCTACCAAAAGGGCTTCAAGGAGTCCCAGATGGGCTTCGCCTCCGCGATGGCCTGGACGCTCGTGATCGCGGTGGCACTCGTCACGGCCGTCCTGTTCTGGTCGCAGAAGAAGTGGGTGTACTACGCCAACAGCGCTGACAGCACGGAGGCCGTCAAGTGACCAGTGTGACCAGCCCCGTTGTGACCGCCGCGAGTGAGCGGCGGCGTACCGGATCCCTCGTCTGGCACGTGGGCGCGCTCGTCGTCCTCGCGGTCATCCTCTACCCGGTGATCTGGGTGCTCGGCGCGTCCTTCAAGCCGAGCAAGGACATCGTCGGCAGCCTCGACCTGTTCCCCGGCAGTCCGGTCCTCGCGAACTTCTCCGGGCTCGCCGACGGAATCTCCGGTATCTCCATCAGCAGCTTCTTCGTCAACTCCCTGACCTACGCGGGCCTCGCCGTGGTCGGCGTCGTGCTCTCCAGCTCACTGACCGCCTACGCCTTCGCCAAGATCCGGTTCGCCGGGCGGAACCTGCTGTTCACGCTGATGATCGGCACGCTCCTGCTGCCGTACCACGTGCTGCTCATCCCGCAGTACGTGCTGTTCCGCAAGCTCGGCTACATCGACACGTTCGTGCCGCTCGTCGCCGGCAAGTTCCTGGCCACGGAGGCGTTCTTCGTCTTCCTGATGGTGCAGTTCATGCGCGGCCTGCCCAAGGAGCTCGACGAGGCCGCCAAGCTCGACGGGTGCGGGCACCTGCGGACCTACTGGTCCATCGTGCTGCCGCTGAGCCGGCCCGCGATCATCACCAGCGCCATCTTCACCTTCATCAACGCGTGGAACGACTTCATGGGGCCGCTGATCTACCTCAACAGCCCCGACAAGTACACCGTCTCGCTGGGCCTGATGATGTTCCGGGACCAGGAGGGCATCTCCAACTACGGCGGTCAGATCGCCATGTCACTGGTGGCGCTGATCCCCGTCATCGCGTTCTTCGCCGCGTTCCAGCGCTATCTGATCGACGGCATGGCGACCTCGGGGCTCAAGTGACCGCCCGCCCCGGATCAGCCATGGCCGAGTCCCGGCGGCGTGTCGGATTCGGCGTCTTCGCCGAGTGCCTGCTGACCGGCGTGTGGATCGCGCTCGCGTCCGTGCCCGTCGTCACCGCCCCGGCCGCGTTCGCGGCAGGGTCCCGGCATCTGCGCCGGCACCTGGGGCAACACATCGGCGGACGACGGGAGTTCATCGCCGATTTCCGGCTCGCCGTCCGGCGCGGCTGGCTCGTCGGGCTCGCCGGGACCGCGGCCTGCGCGGCCGTCTGGATCGATCTGCGGGTCGCGCGCTCCGGACTCCCCGGCGGTCAACTCGCCGCCGCCGTCGGCATCTTCGCGCTGCTCGGCGCCGCCGTGACCGTGCTGCGGGCCGCCGCCGTCTGGGAGCCGGAAGCGCACTGGCGGCCGCTGCTCGGCGCCGCCGCCCGGCGCACCGTCCTGGCCCCCGCCGGTTCCCTCCTGCTCGTCTGCGGCCTCGCCGTCGTGGTCCTGTGCGCCGAATTCCTCGCACCGCTCGCCGTGCCCGTGCTCGGCGTCCTCGCCGCGGCGGCCGTCGCCGTGGAAGAACGCGGCCGGACCCGCTGACGCCGATCTCCTCTCCGCATCACCCCAACACCCTTCTCGTACAGCACCTTTGGCATGCACGGAAAGGAACGACGATGTCCGCTGTATCTCCCGGACTGCCCCGCAGATCCCTCCTCAAGGCCGCCGCGGTCGCCGGTGCCGCCGCCCAGTTCAGCTGGGCCCTCGGCAGCAAGGCCGCGCAGGCCGCGCCGAGCGCCCAGACCGCCGACGCCGAGCCCGTCACGCTCGGCTGGCTGGAGGACGGCGGACTCGGCGCCGCACCCGGCTCCACCGTCGGCGTGCCCTGGCCGAAGGGCGCGTACGAGAAGGGCCAGGAGTTCGCGCTCACCGACGCCGACGGCGCCCAAGTACCCGTACAGACCTGGCCGTTGGCGCAGTGGCCGGACGGATCGCTGAAGTGGACCGCGCACGCCGTCGGCCCCGGCGCCGGTGACGGGAAGCTCACGCTGACGGCCGGGAACGCCGCCGCGCCCGCGAAGAAGGTCACCGTCGCCACGAACGGCGGCGCCGTCACCGTCGACACCGGCGTCATCGTCGCCAAGCTCGGCAAGAGCGGATCCAGCCTCGTCAAGACCGTCACCCGCGGCTCCACCGAGATCGCCAAGGACGGCCGGCTCGTCCTGCTGCGCCAGGGCGAGATCGAGGACGGCGACCAGGGGACCCAGAAGTACGAGCGGTTCGAGAGTGTCATCGAGGAGACGAAGGTCGAACAGGACGGGCCCGTCCGCGCCGTCGTCCGCATCGACGGCAAACACCGTAAGGGAAACCGCAGTTGGCTGCCCTTCTCGATCCGGTTCTCCTTCTACGCGGGCGCCGACTCGTTCCGCATGGTGCACACGATCACCTTCGACGGGACGCAGGAACCCGGCAAGGCCTCCGGCGACTTCATCCGCGGGCTCGGCGTCCGGTTCACCGTCCCCATGCGCGACGCCGCGTACGACCGGCACATCCGTATCGGCGGCGAGTCCACCGGCATGATCCGGGAAGCGGTCCAGGGCATCACCGGGCTGCGCCGCGATCCCGGCGCGGCCGTCCAGGCGGCCCAGTTCGCGGGCGAGAAACTGCCCGACCCCGCGACCTGGGACCAGCGCGTCACCACGCGACTGCAGTACATCCCCGAGTGGGGCGACTACACCCTGTCCCAGCTGTCGGCCGACGGCTTCACCCTGCGCAAGCGCACGAAGAAGGGACATGGCTGGATCGGCGCGGGCGGCGGCCGCAGGGCGAGCGGTTTCGGCTACCTCGGCGGCCCGAGCGGCGGCTTCTCCTTCGGCATCCGCGACTTCTGGGAGAAGCACCCGGCCGGCCTCGACATCCGCGACGCGGGGACCGACGAGGCCGAGGTCACGCTGTGGCTGTGGTCGCCGGAAGCGCAGCCGATGGACCTGCGCTTCTACCACGACGGCATGGGCCAGGACACGTACGCCGAACAGCTCGAAGGCCTCAACATCACGTACGAGGACTACGAGCCCGAGTTCGGGACGCCGTACGGGATCGCGCGCACCAGCGAGCTGCTGTTCTGGGCCAACGAATCCACACCGAAGCCCGAGGTCCTCGCCCAGCAGGTCGAGGCCGTACGCGTGCTGCCGCAGCTCACCGCGCCGCCCAAGCAACTCATCAAGGCGCAGGTCTTCGGCCCCGGCCTCTACTCCGAACCGGACCGCTCCACCCCCGCCAAGGCCAAGATCGAGGACCACCTCGACTTCCTCTTCACCTACTACAAGGGCCAGGTGGAGATGCGGCGCTGGTACGGCTTCTGGGACTACGGGGACGTCATGCACTCCTACGACCCCGTGCGGCACCAGTGGCGCTACGACGTCGGCGGCTACGCCTGGGACAACTCCGAACTCTCGCCCGACCTGTGGCTCTGGTTCGCCTACCTGCGCAGCGGCCGGGCCGACATCTTCCGCTTCGCCGAGGCCATGACCCGGCACACCGGCGAGGTCGACGTCTACCACCTCGGAAAATGGGCCGGACTCGGCACCCGCCACGGCGTCCAGCACTACGCCGACTCCGCGAAGCAGCAGCGCATCGCCAACACCACGTACCGCCGCTACTACTACTTCCTCACCGGCGACGAACGCGTCGGCGACCTCATGCACGCCAACGTCGACTCCGACGAGACGTTCCTCGTCCTCGACCCGCAGCGCAAGGTCCGCCCCGACCCCGACTACCAGCCCGACCCGCACGCCCTGTCCATCGGCTTCGGCACCGACTGGAGCGGACTCGTCTCGGCCTGGCTCACCGAATGGGAGCGGCGCGGGCCCACGTGGGAGAAGGCCAGGGCCCGGGTCCTGTCGACCATGGAGACGATCGCCGCGCAGCCCAACGGTTTCGTCCAGGGCAGCGGACTCTACGACCTCGACACCGGCAAGTTCGCCATCGAGGACAAGCCGGTGGTCGGCGTCTCCCACCTGTCGGCCGTCTTCGGCCTCAACGAACTCTGCGCCGAGCTGATCGACCTCGTCGACATGCCGGAGTTCGAGGAGGCGTACTACGACTACTGCCGCTACTTCAACGCCACCAAGGCGGAGCAGAAAGCGCGGTACGGCAGCGACTTCGGTTCGTTGCTGCTCTTCCAGGGGCACTCCCGGCTCGACGCGTACGCGGCCGTGCGCACCGGCGACGCCAAGCTCGCGGCGCGCGCCTGGGAGAAGTTCTACCGAAGCGACGGCTACACCGAGTCCTCGCCCTGGAAGACCGAGAAGGTGGACGGCCCGGTCACGCTGGTCGCGGGCACCGAGGCGAACTGGGTCTACACCAACGACACCGCCCTGTACGGCCTCGCCGCCATCGAGAATCTGGCGCTGGTCGGGGACAAGATGCCCTGATTGAGTGACCTGACGTATACGGGAAGAGAACGTTCCGCGGGCAGACTCGGGCCATGGACCGCAACGCCCTGAGCCGATACCGCTTCCGCAGCGTCTGGGAGCTGCCCGCACCACCGGCCGCCGTGTACGCGGTCCTGGACCGGGCCGACGAGTACCCGCGGTGGTGGCCACAGGTGCGCTCGGTGACGTCGCTGGACGAGACCAGCGGCGTCGCCGTCTTCCGGTCCTTCCTGCCCTACGAGCTCACGGTCACGGCCCGGGAGCGACGCCGCGACCCGGCCGCCGGGGTCCTGGAGATCGCCATGAGCGGGGACCTCGACGGATGGGCGCGGTGGACACTGGCCCCGCGCGACGGCGGCACCCGCGCGGTCTACGACCAGGAGGTCGAGGTGCGCAAAGCGCTGATGCGCCGCTTCGCCCTCCTGGGCAGGCCCGTGTTCGTCGCCAACCACGCGTGGATGATGCGCGGCGGACGGCGGGGACTGCTCGCCCACCTGCGCCCGGTTTGAACACAGGCCGCCGCGCCCTGTATTGTTCAACCCGTTCCCGGGCGATTAGCTCAGTGGGAGAGCGCTTCGTTCACACCGAAGAGGTCACTGGTTCGAACCCAGTATCGCCCACCCGGAAATGGCCGGTCCGTCGAGAGACGGGCCGGTTTTTCGTTTCTTCTTTCAGGGCCCCCGGCAGGGGAACGATCAAGCCGCCGCCGGAAGTTCCGGCCGCAGTGGCCACGCCGGATCGACCACCTCAGGGGTGCCGCTGCGCGCGAACCACGCCTGCAGGCCGCGTGCCTGTGCCGCGTGCCAGACCGCCTGGAGGGTGTGCAGCTCGGCGGCGGAGAGCCGCTCGAGACGGCTCGCGAAGCGCCGGCCCACCGCGCGGACCACGTCGAGTGCCGCCTGCGCGTCCGCGGCCGCGTCGTGCGCCTCCGCCAGCTCCACCTCGTAGTGCGCGCACAGATCCGTCAAGGTGCGGCGGCCCTTGCGATAGCGGTCCAGCTGTTTGTCGAGGACCCGCGGATCCAGGACGCAGAGCGAGTAGCTCTCCAGATAGCGGCCCAGCGACGAAGCGCGGTGCCGCTTCAACTCCCGGTCCAGCATGGTCAGGTCGAACGGCGCGTTCATGATCACCAGCGGCCGTCCGGCCGCCGCCTGCTCGGCCAGCTCGCGGCCTATCTCCTCCATCGCGGGCGCCGGCCAGCGGCCGTTGCGCTGCAGGTGGACGTCGGTCAGACCGTGCACCTCCGTCGCTCCGGGCGGCACCGGTATCCCCGGATTCACCAGCCAACGCGTCACCCGCGGCCGCGTTCCCGGTGCGTCCTGCACCACGATCGCCGCCGACACGATGCGGTCGGTCTCCACGTCCACCCCGGTCGTCTCCGTGTCGAAGGCGGCAAGGGGGCCTTCGTACCAGCACGTCATGACCATGCAACTCCTCGTCCAGGTGCGGCAGATGACTATCCGTCGGTTTTCGCGTCCCTGCCCGTTTCGGTGATACCCGGGCCGTTTGCGTCGTACGCGGAGCGGTGACAACACAGATACGAGTCATGGCAGTTCAGCGGGGTGCCATTGACTCGGCTTTGATCAAACGCTTGATCTCCGCGGGGATTCACCACTCCGAAAGGCCAGTTGGACCATGGCGCTCGCGCAGCCCGAACAGGGCGGGCTGCTGCCCGAGCGGACCGCATCGACGCGCGGCACACTCGCCACCACCGCCTGCATGGAAACTCTCCAGGTCGGCTATCTGCACGCAGTGGCCGCGGCCGCCGGATGCTCGCTCTCGCAGCCCTTTCCCGACAACGGCATCGACTGGCACGTCAGCCACAGCGCCCCCGGGCACACGGTCGACGACGAGGTCACCATCAAGGTGCAGCTGAAAGCGACCTACCAGATCGCGCCGAACCCGCCGGGCCCTTCCTTCTCCTTCACACTCGACAACCCCCACCTGGAGAAGCTCGCCCGGACCCCGGTGTCGGTGCACAAGATCCTCGTCGTGATGCTCGTGCCGCGCTCCCAGGACGACTGGCTGCGCGCCGGCCACGACCGGCTCGACCTGCGGCACTGCTGCTACTGGACCAACCTCGCCGGCCAGCCGGTCACCGGCCGGCGCAGGACCACCGTGCGCGTCCCGACCTCGCGGATCTTCGACGACCGCGCGCTGTGCGAGATCATGACCCGCGTCGGGACGGGCGGGCGGCCCTGACCGGTCGCTCGTACCCGGTCAACTCGGCTGGCCCGGAAGGGAGTTACGAGATGCAGCACCGCTCGACCGACGAGCCCGTACGGTCCCTCGGCGCGGCCCGCGCCCACCCCGTCGACCTCGCGGGACCCGACCCCGGACAGGTCGACCCGGCCGTCCTCGGCGCCCTGCTCGACCGGCACGGCTGGCAACGGCGCGGCGGCGCCGCGGGCCGGTACGCGCGCTGGACGCCGCCCGGCCCGGGAACCCGCACCAGCCTGCTCGTGCCGGAGAGCCGCTCCTTCCCGGACAGCGAGGAACTGCTCGGCGAAGCACTCACCGCGCTGGAGCGCAGCGGCACGCCGTCCGCCCGCGAAGTGCTCGTCGCGCTCGCCGTGCCCAGCGACGAGATTCGCTGGTGGCGGGATGCCCCCGAAGGGACCTCCGGCGCCGCCACCTGGACCGCGGAGGAACAGCTCCGGTCCGCGGCGCGGCGGATGCTGCTCGCCGGGGCCCTCGCCGCGCGCGGACGCGCCGGGTACTACGGGGCCCGGCACCGGCGGCCCGCCGCCGCGGCCCTGGAGAACGTGCTGGTGCAGTCGGCGCCCGGCGGCCACCGGCTCACCGCCTTCGTCCCCGTCGACGCCGGCCGCTCGCTCGCCGTCCGCCTGCACCAGGCGCTCTACGCGGTGCGCGAGGCCGTCGACTACCGGCGGGCGACCGGCGGCATGGACGCCTTCGACGGCGCGGTCGAGGCGGGCGTCAGCCACGAGCTGACCGAGGCGCTCGTCGCGCTGGTGCGCGGCACCGAGGGCGCGCGGGTCGGCGTCGCCTGGGCGCCCGCCGCCGGGGTGCCCGAGGAGTGCACGGACGGGGACGCGCCCGTCGAGTTCTCACCCGGCGACCTGGACGTGCTGCGCGCGGCCGGCGCCCGCTACCTGCACGCGGAACCCGCCGTCTCCGTCCGCGTCACCGGCACCGTCGTGCGGATGCGCAGGACCGGACCGGGCGGCGCGGGGACGGTGCGGCTGCAGGTCATCGCGGGCGCCGAGGTCCCGTACGTCCGGATGACGCTCGACGAGGACGCGTACCGGACGGCGGGCCACGCCCACCTCGTCGGCCTGCCGATCAGGGTGCACGGACGGTTGGAGAGCCGAGGCGGGTTCCGGCGTCTCACCGGCGCGTGCGACGTCGTACCCGTGCAGGTGGAGGAGGCCGAGCGGGACCGGCTGATGAAGTCGCTGCAGGAGAATCTGGACTTCTTCGAGGAGGCGTGCGCGGGGGAGGAGTAGCCGGCCGCACCCGGGCTCCGGACAACCGCTTCGCGAGCGACCCCGACGACTCGGTACGATCGCCAAGGCGCGCGTCACAGGTAATGGCGTGGCGTTCCACCTTCAGGCAGGAGAGACCGGTGTCAGACGTCCGTGTAGTCATCCAACGCGATTCCGAGCGGGACGAGCGCGTGGTGACGACGGGCACTACGGCCGCCGAGCTCTTCGCCGGAGAGCGCAGCATCGTCGCGGCCCGTGTGGGCGGTGAGCTGAAGGACCTCGCGTACGTCGTGGCCGACGGCGAGACCGTCGAACCCGTCGAGATCTCCTCCCAGGACGGTCTCAACATCCTGCGGCACTCCACCGCGCACGTGATGGCGCAGGCCGTCCAGGAGCTGTTCCCCGAGGCCAAGCTCGGTATCGGCCCGCCCATCAAGGACGGCTTCTACTACGACTTCGACGTCAAGGAGCCGTTCACCCCCGAGGACGTCAAGCGCATCGAGAAGAAGATGCAGGAGATCCAGAAGCGGGGGCAGCGCTTCTCGCGCCGCGTCGTCACGGACGAGGACGCCCGCGCGGAGCTGGCCGACGAGCCGTACAAGCTGGAGCTCATCGGCATCAAGGGCGCCGCGTCCAGCGACGACGGCGCGGACGTCGAGGTGGGCGGCGGCGAGCTGACCATCTACGACAACCTCGACGCCAAGACCGGCGAGCTGTGCTGGAAGGACCTCTGCCGCGGTCCGCACCTGCCCAGCACCCGCAACATCCCGGCGTTCAAGCTGATGCGCAACGCGGCCGCCTACTGGCGCGGCAGCGAGAAGAACCCGATGCTCCAGCGCATCTACGGCACCGCCTGGCCCACCAAGGACGAGCTCAAGGCGCACCTGGAGTTCCTCGCCGAGGCCGAGAAGCGCGACCACCGCAAGCTCGGCAGCGAACTGGACCTGTTCTCCATCCCGGAGCAGATCGGGTCCGGCCTCGCGGTCTTCCACCCCAAGGGCGGCATCATCCGCCGGGTCATGGAGGACTACTCGCGCCGCCGGCACGAGGAGGAGGGGTACGAGTTCGTCTACACCCCGCACGCCACGAAGGGGAAGCTCTTCGAGACCTCGGGCCACCTGGACTGGTACGCCGACGGCATGTACCCGCCCATGCAGCTCGACGAGGGCGTGGACTACTACCTCAAGCCCATGAACTGTCCGATGCACAACCTGATCTTCGACGCGCGCGGCCGGTCCTACCGTGAACTGCCGCTGCGCCTCTTCGAGTTCGGGACCGTGTACCGGTACGAGAAGTCGGGCGTCGTGCACGGCCTCACCCGTGCCCGTGGCTTCACCCAGGACGACGCGCACATCTACTGCACCCGCGAGCAGATGGCCGAGGAGCTCGACCGCACGCTGACCTTCGTGCTCGGGCTGCTGCGCGACTACGGCCTGACCGACTTCTACCTGGAGCTGTCCACCAAGGACCCGGAGAAGTTCGTCGGCTCCGACGAGGCGTGGGAAGAGGCCACCGAGACGCTGCGGCAGGTGGCCGAGAAGCAGGGCCTCCCGCTGGTCCCGGACCCGGGCGGCGCCGCGTTCTACGGCCCGAAGATCTCCGTCCAGGCCAAGGACGCCATCGGCCGTACCTGGCAGATGTCGACCGTGCAGCTCGACTTCAACCTGCCGGAGCGCTTCGACCTGGAGTACACCGGGCCCGACGGCACCAAGCAGCGCCCCGTCATGATCCACCGCGCGCTGTTCGGCTCCATCGAGCGGTTCTTCGCGGTGCTCCTGGAGCACTACGCGGGTGCCTTCCCGGCGTGGCTCGCGCCCGTCCAGGCGGTCGGCATCCCGATCGGCGACGCGCACATCGACTATCTGCAGAAGTTCGCCGCCGAGGCGAAGAAGAAGGGTCTGCGGGTCGAGGTCGACTCGTCCTCGGACCGCATGCAGAAGAAGATCCGCAACCAGCAGAAGGCCAAGGTGCCCTTCATGGTCATCGCGGGCGACGAGGACATGAACGCCGGTTCGGTGTCCTTCCGCTACCGCGACGGCTCGCAGGAGAACGGCATCCCGGTCGACGAGGCCATCGCGAAGATCGCGAAGGTCGTCGAGGAGCGGGCGCAGGTCTGACCTGCTCGTTCAGTCGCGTGACGGGGCCCCCGGGGAGTTGTTTCCCGGGGGCCTTTCCTCTTCCCGGGCGAAGACCTGGAGCAGCCACGACGAGAACGAGCCCGTCACCGCGCCGAGCAGGGCCAGGCCGCAGGCCATCACGCCCACCGCCACGAGCCGGCCGAGCGCCGTCACCGGGGCCAGGTCGCCGTAGCCCACGGTCGACAGGGTCGTGCACGTGAACCACACCGAGTCGCCGTACGTGCGGATGTCCGCGCCGGGCGCCGCGTGCTCCTGCTGATACAGGGCGATCGACGCCGCGAAACCGAGCAGCGTCACCGAGACCCCCGAGTACGTGATCACCCGGGCGTACAGCGACAGCCGCGGCCGGTCGCGGTGCTCCTGCACCCGCTGGTAGGTCTGGACGATCCGCAAGGGCCGCAGCAGCGGCAGAAGCAGGACGAGCGTGTCCAGACCGTGGGTGCGCACGAAGCGCGGCCAGCGCAGTCCGCTCAGCCGCAGGCGCACCACGTAGTCCACGGCGAACACCGCCCACGACCCGAGCGTCACCACCAGACACAGGGTGCGCACGGCTTCGGGCAGGTCGTGGCCGAGGACCCTGGTCGCGTACGAAGCGAGGAAGAGCAGGGACGCCGCCGCGAGGACGGTGCCGTTGCGCCGCTCCCAGCGGGCGAGGGGGCTGTCGGTCATCCGGACAGCATCGCCCCTGCCGGGCGGGGGCGGCACCCGCCGACACGCCGGGCCGAGGTGACGCCATATGCTGCACTTCATGACGAGTGAGCCGGAGCAGCAGATGGGTCCTGTGGGTGAACCGGACGGGTTCGGGCGTCTGTGGACCCCGCACCGGATCGCGTACATCCAGGGCGAGGGCAAGCCGACGGGCCCCGGTGCCGACGACGGCTGTCCCTTCTGCGCCGCTCCCGGCAAGTCCGACGAGGACGCCCTGATCGTGGCGCGCGGCGAGCACGTCTTCGCGATCCTCAATCTGTACCCGTACAACGGCGGGCACATGATGGTGATGCCCTACCGGCACGTCGCCGACTACACGGACCTCGACGAGGCGGAGACCGCCGAGCTGGCCGTCTTCACCAAGCGCGCCATGACCGCGCTGCGCTCCGCGTCCGGGGCACACGGCTTCAACATCGGCATGAACCAGGGCTCCGTCGCCGGGGCCGGCATCGCCGCCCACCTGCACCAGCACATCGTCCCGCGGTGGGGCGGCGACACGAACTTCATGCCGGTCGTCGGCCACACGAAGGTGCTGCCGCAACTGCTCGGCGACACGCGTACGGCCCTCGCCAAGGTGTGGCCGAGCGCCTGACGCGCCCCTTCGCAGGCCTGGCCGCGTCAGGCGATCCAGCGCGGCCGCGACCCTGAGGCAGCGGGCCGGGGCCCCTCGGCACCGGCTCGCGCCAACCGCTGCACCGCCTCGCCCAGCGTCTCCTCGGGCAGCGTGTACGGGATGCGCAGCCGGTGCTCGAAGAGCCCCGGGTCCGCCGCGAAGCAGGCCCCGCTCTCGATGCGTACGCCGTGGGCGAGCGCGCGCTCGGCGAGGTCCGACGCGACGGGCGCGCCCAGGTCGACCCAGAGGGACAGACCGCCGGGCGGGACCCGCCACGTCCAGTGCGGCACGTGCTGCCGCAACGCCCCGGTGAGCGCGGCACGTTGGGCCCGCAGCCCGGTGAGACGGTCGGCCAGGAGGCCGTCCGCCCCGGCCAGCAGGGTGAGCGCCAGCAGCTGGTCCACCACGGAACCGCCCATGTCGTTCGCCACCCGCTGCGCCGCCAGCTCCGTGACGAGCCGCGCCGGGGCGCGCAGCCACCCGACGCGCAGGCCCGCCCAGTGCGTCTTGCTCATCGAGCCGACCGTGATGACCTGGTCGGACGGGCCGTGCGCGGCGAACGGGCGCGGGGGAGCGGTGTCCAGGGCGAGATCGGTGAGGGTCTCGTCGACGACCAGCCAGGTGCCGGAGCGGCTCGCCGCGCGCAACACCCCGGCCCGCTCGTCCGCCGGCATCACGCACCCCGTCGGATTGTGGAAGTCCGGGATCAGGTAAGCAAGTTGGGGCACCGAGTGGCGCAGCGTGGACTCCATGATCCCGGGGTCCCAGCCGGTGTCGTCCGTCACCGGCACGGACACCGGGCGGAGCCGGGCGCGACGCATCGCCTCCAGAGCGTTCGGATACGACGGGTTCTCGACCATGATCCGGTCGCCCGGCCGCGAGAGCAGGCCGAGGACCAGGCTGAGCGCGTGCTGCGCACCGGCGGTCACCAGGATCTGGTCGGGCGTCGTGGCGAGGCCGCGGGCCGTGCAGCGGGCGGCGAGCGCGGACCTCAACTCCGGCAGCCCGTACGGGTGGTAGCCCGGGGTGCCCGCGTGGTCGGCCAGCCGCGGGGCGATCTCGGCGAGGGCGTCCGCGAGGACCTGCCCGGGGAGCGCGGGCGCGGCCCGGGCCAGATCGATCGCGGCGTCCCCGGGGGCGAGCAGCCGGCTGACGCCCTTGGCGGCGCGGCCCTGCGGCAGCGACGTCCAGGTGCCCGAGCCCTGGCGGCTGTGCGCGAACCCGTTCTCCCGCAGCAGGTCGTACAGCGCGGTGACCGTCGTGCGGCTGGTGCCGAGCGCGGCGGCCAGCTCCCGCTCGGCCGGCAGCCGGACGTGCAGGGCGAGCCGCCCGTCGAGGATCAACTCACCCAGGGCGTGCGCGAGATGACGGTAGGCGGGACGCGCCTGCCCGGGATCGGGGAGCAGCGCGGCGAGCTGCCGGCCTCCCACGGTGCGGGGCGTCCGGCCGGGGTGACCGGCGGCGACCTTCACAGAACCACTCTCCCGCAATTGGCTGTGCAACCCGGGCCGGTCAATCTACAGAGTGAGCGGATTGGCCTTGGAAGCGCCTCCGCCGCGGGGCGCTTGTCCCTCTCATCCCTCGGAGTCACCCCGTATGCCGCTCACGTACGTCCCACTGCGCGAACACCCAGCGCGCCGTCTCCCGCAGCTCTTCACCGGCCTTGCCCTGTACGGGTTCAGCCTCGCCCTGATGGTCCGCTCGGGCCTGGGGCTCAGCCCGTGGAGCGTTCTCAACGAGGGCCTCGCCCGGCACACCTCGCTCAGTTTCGGCACCCTCACGACGCTGGTCGGCGCGGCCGTCCTGCTGCTGTGGATCCCGCTGCGGCAACGGCCGACCCTGGGCACGTTCGCCAACATCCTCACGGTCGGCTGGTCCTCGGACCTCGGCCTGTGGCTGCTCCCCGGCCACCCCGCCCTGCCGGTCCGCGGCGCCCTGCTCGCCACCGGCATCCTCCTCAACGGCCTCTCGATCGCCGTCTATGTGGGGGCCCGCTGCGGCCCCGGCCCCCGCGACGGCCTGATGACCGGGCTCACCGCCGCCACAGGCCGCTCCCTGCGCCTCGTGCGCACCGCCATAGAGGTCGTCGTACTGGCGGCGGGCTGGCTCCTCGGCGGAGCCGTGGGCCCCGGTACGGTCCTGTACGCCGTGACGGTCGGGGCCGTCACGCAGTACTGCCTGCCGCGGTGCGCCTACCGGACGGACCGGGACCCCGCCGTCCGGGACCCCGAAGCCGCGCCTACGCGTCGTACACGTCCGCCTTCCGCGGCGCCGGATCCTGGACCAGGCCGCTGAGCACGCCCGAGCGGTTGCCGAACTTGTCGGTGTTCACACCGTGGTCCTCCAGGACCTTGATGGCCGCGGCGTGCACCACGCGCAGCACCGGTGTCGCGGTACGCAGCGCGTCGTCGGCCATGAACCGGTGCCGCCAGGGCTGGTCCGCCCAGGCATGACGCAGGCCGAACGGCTCGGGCAGGACGATCTTGCCGCCCAGGTGGTCGAGGAGCGGCGGGTACCAGGTGAGGGGGGCGCGGACCGCGACCCGGACGGCTTCGTCCGCGTCGATGAGCGGGAGCGTCTTCTCGGTGGTCTCCCAGAACCGTATCGACTTGGCGACTTCCTTGGTCTTCGGCTCGGGCTTCGACGTGAACAGGGAGTTGACCGGGCCGAGGGCGTGACCGGTCACCTCGATACGCAGCGTCTCGTGCAGCACGGTCACCGTGATCAGCATGGTGATCACCAACTGGCCGTCCCAGAGCGTGAACTGCACGCCCAGGTAGTGGCGGTCGCCACTGCCGAACTGCTGCTCGTTGCAGATCCGCTGTATCTCGTGCTGCTTGATCTGGAACGCGTCGACGTCCTCGCCCGTGGGGCGGGCCACCGCCTTCGCGTTCTCCCCGATCGGCGTGACGATCCAGTCCTTCACCGACGGGGCCGTGAACCCGCCCGTGTGCAGCGGACCCCGCTGCAACAGCTGAAGCTGGTCCCGGATCGCGCGGATGACGTCCCAGCTGCGGAACGGGTGGATCTCCTTGCCCTCCTCGGCGGAGACCAGATCCTCGGCGAGCTGCCAGCTGCCCCAGCGGGTGCCCATGCCCAGGATGCCCTTGGGTCCGGCGTAGAAGACCGAGTTCGACTGCTGCTCCGCCGTGAGCCTGGCCAGGCTCTGGCGCAGCTGCTCGGCCGCGGTCTCGCCCGGACTGCCGGGCACCGCCTCCGGGACCTTCGGGCCGATGCCGCCGCCGGAGAGCAGCGCGTCCCACTGGTCGCGCAGCTCCTTCGCGGTGCGCTCGCAGATCCGCCGGGCCCAGAAGGCGCCGATGACCGGGGCCACGAACGCGATGCGCAGATACCAGGCCCAGAACCCGTGAAACGGGAGCTTGATGAGGAGGATCACGATGCCGACGCCGACGACGGCCATGATCGTGGTCGCCACGGCGGCCCGGCCGCGCGCCGCCCGCTCCCTCCTCCTCGCCTCGTTCTTCTCCTTGGTGGACTTGCCCTCGGCCTCCTTGACCATCTTCTCGGCCGTCTCGACCCGGGCGTTGTTCGTACGACGGATCTGGAACGCGGCCAGCCACAGGAGGAATCCGGGCAGGAAGAGAACGCCGAACACCACCGTGACGATGGTCAGCAGGCTGTCGCGCTCCCGCCGGATCCGATTGGCGGCCAGACAGTGCTCGACGACGACCTGGGGCTCGGTGCCGAACGACTGGATGAGCGGCTTGCGGCCGCCGCCCAGCATCCGCACCTGCACCGCCCGGGAGAACGCCTCACCGAGATTCGGCGCGAACAGGGACCACGTGCCCGCCTTCGCCTCGGTCTTGTGCCACTCGTTGTTGGCGTCCTCTATCTTCGAGGCCCGGTCGTCGCGGTACGCGGCCGACGCGATGGCAAAGGTCGCGGCGGTCTGCCCCGCCGAACCCTGCAGCGGGACCTGAGCCCCTGGCCTGAAATCGAACGCATCGTCCGCCACTGCCGCCCCCATCACCGCACGTAGTCGCTGCTGCGGCTCTTCCCGACTTCCGCGCCCCGCACACCTGTTGATCAGTTGATCGGCCTGATCCACCCGGTCGTGGACCAGCGTAACGGCCGCCACCGACATCCGCCCCGGCAAGGCGGATGTCGGCGGTCGCGTACAGCGGCGCCGCGCAACTACGGCGTGTTCTGCGCCTGTTCACGGATCCTCTCGCTCAGCTGAGGCGGCATCGGCTCGTGCCGTGCGTAGCCGCGGTCGAACCGTGCCGTCCCGTGCGACAGCGACCGCAGATCGACCGCGTACCGTCCGATCTCGATCTCCGGCACCTCGGCCCGTACGAGGGTGCGTCCGCCCGGCGCCTGTTCGGTCCCGACGACGCGGCCACGGCGCCCGGACAGATCGCTCATCACGGCGCCCACATAGTCGTCCCCGACCAGCACCTGCACTTCGGCCACCGGTTCCAGGAGATGGATGGTGGCGTCCGCCGCCGCCTCGCGCAGCGCGAGCGCGCCTGCCGTCTGGAACGCCGCGTCGGACGAGTCCACCGAGTGCGCCTTGCCGTCGAGCAGCGTCACCCGCACGTCGATCAGGGGATACCCGGCCGCGACCCCCCGCGCCGCCTGTGCCCGTACGCCCTTCTCGACGGACGGGATGAACTGGCGCGGCACCGCGCCGCCGACGACCTTGTCCACGAACTCGATCCCTGACCCGCCGGGCAGCGGCTCCACCTCTATCTCGCAGATCGCGAACTGCCCATGGCCGCCGGACTGTTTCACATGCCGGCCGCGCCCCGCGGACTTCCCCGCGAACGTCTCGCGCAGGGACACCTTGTGGGCGATCACGTCGACCTGCACCCCGTACCGGCTGCGCAGCCGGTCGAGGGCCACGTCCGCGTGCGCCTCGCCCAGACACCACAACACCACCTGATGCGTGTCCTGGTTCTGTTCGAGCCGCATGGTCGGGTCCTCCGCGACGAGCCGCGCGAGCCCCTGCGACAACTTGTCCTCGTCTGCCTTGCTGTGTGCCTGGATGGCGAGCGGCAGGAGGGGATCGGGCAGGTCCCAGGGCGCCATCAGGAGCGGATCGTCCTTCGCGGAGAGGGTGTCGCCGGTCTCCGCCCGGTTCAGCTTCGCCACGCACGCCAGATCGCCGGCGATGCAGTGCGTGAGCGTGCGCTGCTGCTTGCCGAAGGGCGCCGACAGCGCGCCGATCCGCTCGTCCGACTCGTGCAGGGCGCGGCCGTCGGGCCCGCGGTCGGCGAGCCCGTGCCCGGACACGTGCACCGTCTCCTCCGGGCGCAGGGTGCCCGAGAAGACCCGGACGAGAGAGACCCGGCCCACATACGGGTCGGACGCGGTCTTCACGATCTCCGCCACCAACGGGCCGTCCGGATCACAGGCCTTGACCGTCCGCGCGGTCCCGCCGAGCGTGCTCACCGCCGGGGCCTCGCGCTCCAGGGGCGTCGGGAAACCGCCCGTGATCAACTCCAGGAGCTCGACCGTGCCGATGCCCTGCCGGGCGCCCTCGGCGGCCGGAGCCGCCGCGAGGACCGGGTGGAAGACACCGCGGGCGACGGCCCGCTCCAGGTCCTCCACCAGCGTCTTGAAGTCGAGGTCCGCGCCGCCCAGATAGCGGTCCATGAGGGTCTCGTCCTCGCTCTCCGCGATGATGCCCTCGATGAGCCGGTTGCGGGCCGCCTCGATCGCCGGCTGCTGCTCCTCACCGGGCTCGGACTCCTTGCGTTCGCCCGTCGCGTAGTCGAACAGCCGCTGCGAGAGCAGCCCGATCAGGCCGGTCACGGGTGCGTGGCCGTCCGATGCCGGTGCGCCGTGCAGCGGCAGATACAGGGGGAGTACGGCATCCGGGTCGTCGCCTCCGAAGATACGCGCGCAGGTGCGCGTCATCTCCGCGAAGTCGGACCGGGCCGCCTCCAGGTGCGTGACGACGATCGCCCGCGGCATCCCGACGGCCGCGCACTCCTCCCACACCATGCGCGTCGCGCCCGCCATGGTCTCCGGGGCCTCCGCCGCCGAGACGACGAACAGGGCCGCGTCCGCCGCGCGCAGACCGGCCCGCAGCTCCCCGACGAAATCCGCGTAGCCGGGGGTGTCCAGCAGGTTGATCTTGTAGCCGCCCCATTCGACCGGGACGAGCGAGAGCTGGACCGAGCGCTGTTGCCGGTGCTCGATCTCGTCGTAGTCGGAGAGGCTCGTGCCGTCCTCGACCCGGCCCGCCCGGTTCACCGCCCCCGCGGTCAGCGCGAGGGCCTCCACCAGAGTCGTCTTGCCCGATCCGCTGTGGCCGACCAGCACCACATTCCGTACGGACGCGGGATGGTCGGCCGTTGCTGCCCTGCCGGCGGCTCCGGGGTGTCCGTTCGCCTTGTCGCCCATGCCTTGCCTCCCGGTTGTTGCACGGTGAGGTGGTTCGTGTGGGACGTGAACAATGCGGACGCGCGGAGCCGCGTGCGGAGGCGGCTTCGGCGACGCCCGCGGTGTCAACGAGCTTTCCACTCCGGTCACTGTGCGTCCATACGTCGTACGCGATCGCACGCGCGCGTGGTGGCCCGGCGGCCGTTCCTGTGCGCGCGTGACTACGATGGGCCAGCCGGTGGCCAGAGGGGCCGCACGGCACCGACCCTCGGGAAGGCCATGCTGAACAAGTACGCGCGTGCATTCTTTACGCGTGTCCTCACACCGTTCGCCGCGTTTCTCATCCGTCGCGGGGTCAGCCCGGACACGGTCACGCTCCTCGGCACCGCCGGAGTGATGGCGGGAGCGCTGGTCTTCTACCCACGCGGAGAGCTCTTCTGGGGCACGGTCGTCATCACGCTGTTCGTCTTCTCGGACCTCGTGGACGGCAACATGGCGCGCCAGCTCGGGCGCACCAGCCGCTGGGGCGCGTTCCTCGACTCCACGCTCGACCGGGTCGCGGACAGCGCCATCTTCGGTGGCCTGGCTCTCTGGTACGCGGGTTCGGGGAACGACAACGTCCTGTGCGCGGTGGCGATCTTCTGCCTGGCCAGTGGCCAGGTCGTCTCCTACACGAAGGCCCGTGGCGAGGCGATCGGCCTGCCCGTCGCCGTCAACGGCCTGGTGGAGCGCGCCGAACGCCTCGTCATCACGCTGGTCGCCGCCGGCTTCGCGGGCCTGCACAAGTTCGGCGTACCGGGCATTCAGTACCTGCTGCCGGTCGCCCTGTGGATCGTCGCCGTGGGCAGCCTCGTCACGCTGATCCAGCGTGTGGTGACCGTCCGCCGCGAATCCGCCGAGGCCGACGCCGCGGCCGCGGCCGCCGCCCAGGAGGAGGCCGCCTCGTGAGCGGGGCGCAGGAGCGGGTGACGGACGCGCTGTACGGGCTCGGCTGGGCCACGGTGAAGAAGCTCCCGGAACCGGTCGCGAGGCGCCTGGGCAGGACCATCGCCGACGCCGTATGGAAGAAGCGCGGCAAGGGCGTGCTCCGCCTGGAGGCGAATCTGGCCCGGGTGGTTCCCGACGCGACACCGCGGAGACTGGCGGAGCTCTCCAAGGCGGGCATGCGCTCGTACCTGCGCTACTGGATGGAGTCCTTCCGGCTCCCGGCGTGGAGCAAGGAGCGCATCAGGGAGGGCTTCACGGCCAAGGACCTCCACTACCTCACCGAAGGCCTGGAGCGCGGCAAGGGTGTCGTCCTCGCCCTGCCCCACATGGGCAACTACGACCTCGCGGGCGCCTGGGTCACCACCAAGCTGGAGACCCCTTTCACGACGGTCGCCGAACGCCTCAAGCCGGAGACCCTGTACGACCGCTTCGTCGCGTACCGCGAGGGCCTCGGCATGGAGGTGCTGCCGCACACCGGCGGCGCCGCCTTCGGGACGCTCGCCCGCCGGCTGCGCGCGGGCGGTCTCGTCTGCCTGGTCGCCGACCGCGATCTGTCGTCCTCGGGCGTCGAGGTGAAATTCTTCGGCGAGTCGACGCGGATGCCCGCCGGACCTGCGATGCTCGCCCAGCAGACAGGCGCGCTGCTGCTGCCCGTGACCCTCTGGTACGACTCCTCGCCGATCATGCGAGGCCGTGTCCACCCGCCCATCGACGTACCGGAGACAGGTACGCGCGCGGAGAAGACGTCTGTCATGACGCAGGCGCTGGCCGATGCCTTCGCCACGGGGATCGCGGACCATCCGGAGGACTGGCACATGCTGCAACGCTTGTGGCTCGCTGACCTGGAGCATTTTGAGGAGCGGTCGGCGTGAGGATCGGAATCGTCTGCCCGTACTCGTGGGACGTGCCGGGCGGCGTCCAGTTCCACATCCGCGATCTGGCGGAGCACCTCATCGCCCTGGGGCACGAGGTCTCCGTCCTCGCCCCGGCGGACGACGAGACCCCGCTGCCGCCGTACGTCGTGTCGGCGGGCCGCGCGGTCCCGGTGCCGTACAACGGCTCGGTCGCGCGCCTCAACTTCGGCTTCCTGAGCGCGGCGCGGGTGCGCCGCTGGCTGCACGACGGCACCTTCGACGTGATCCACATCCACGAGCCGGCCTCGCCGTCGCTCGGCCTGCTGACGTGCTGGGCGGCGCAGGGCCCCATCGTCGCGACCTTCCACACCTCCAACCCCCGCTCGCGCGCCATGATCGCCGCGTATCCGATCCTGCAGCCGGCCCTGGAGAAGATCAGCGCGCGCATCGCGGTCAGCGAGTACGCACGCCGCACGCTCGTCGAACACCTGGGCGGCGACGCGGTGGTCATCCCGAACGGGGTCGACGTCGACTTCTTCGCACGGGCCGAACCCAAGGCCGAGTGGCAGGGCGGGACCATCGGCTTCATCGGGCGGATCGACGAGCCCCGCAAGGGCCTGCCGGTCCTGATGAGGGCGCTGCCCAAGATCCTCGCCGAGCGGCCGCACACGCGGCTGCTGGTGGCCGGGCGCGGCGACGAGGAGGAGGCCGTCGAGTCGCTTCCCAAGGAGATGCGCGCGCGCGTCGAGTTCCTCGGCATGGTCAGCGACGAGGACAAGGCGCGGCTGCTGCGCAGCGTCGACCTGTACGTCGCCCCGAACACCGGCGGCGAGAGCTTCGGGATCATCCTCGTCGAGGCGATGTCGGCGGGCGCCCCGGTGCTCGCCTCC
Source organism: Streptomyces sp. NPDC050264 (assembly GCF_040655895.1). NCBI lineage: Bacteria > Bacillati > Actinomycetota > Actinomycetes > Kitasatosporales > Streptomycetaceae > Streptomyces > Streptomyces sp. NPDC050264. The sequence continues at coordinate 156,627 of NZ_JBFAKV010000020.1, read as the reverse complement.
GATCTGGACGCCTTCGCCCAGGTCCTCGACCAGGGCGCGGCCGGCGAACTGTTCACGAACGAGGACGCCGACGCGCTCGCCGGGGTCGCCCTGCGGCTCCTCGCCGACCCCGAGCGCCGCGCCGAACTGCGCGAGCGCGGCAGCAAACACGTGCGCCGCTTCGACTGGTCGACCGTCGGGGCCGACATCCTCTCGGTCTACGAGACGGTGACGCACGGGGCGACGACCGTGGCGGCGGACGAGCGGACGGGATTCCGGGCGCGGTTCGGCCTGGCCAGGGACTGAGCGGACCGAGCGGGCGCGGGGGAAGGGCCCGCCACCGGTAGCCTTGCCGCCCGTGACCGCCACCCTGATCTGGATCGCCGTAGCCCTCTTCGCGATCGGCCTCTACCTGAGCTGGACCGCGGGGCGCCTCGACCGGCTGCACGCCCGTATCGACGCGTCCCGCGCCGCCCTCGACGCGCAACTCCTGCGCCGCGCCTCCGTCGCCCAGGAGCTGGCCACGTCCGGCGTCCTGGACCCGGCCGCGTCGATCGTGCTCTACGAGGCCGCGCACGCCGCGCGGCAGGCCGAGGAGGAGCACCGCGAGGTCGCCGAGAGCGAGCTCAGCCAGGCGCTCAGAGCGGTCTTCGGCGAAGCCGACCAGGTCGAGGCCGTCCGGGAGGCCCCCGGCGGCGAGGACGCGGCCGAGGAGCTGGCCCAGGCGGTGCGCCGCGTCCCGATGGCCCGCCGCTTCCACAACGACTCCGTCCGCGCGGCCCGGGCCCTGCGCCGGCACCGCAAGGTCCGCTGGTTCCGGCTGGCCGGGCACGCCCCGTTCCCGCTGGCCTTCGAGATGGACGACGAGCCTCCGGCGGCCCTCGCCGACCGCGTGACTACATAAGACGCGGGCAGGGGCTGAGGCAAAAGGAGCCACCGGCTACCCATTGGCCCTTGTAGTGGCCTGGTCCGCAGAGGTTTCCTCGGTGCTGCAGCAAGCCTTCGTCTTCGAGTGAGGTCACCCGTGTCCATCAGCACCCCGCAGTCCGCCTCCGACGCATCCTCTGGGGCTCCCGCCACCGGCACCGCCCGCGTCAAGCGCGGTATGGCCGAGCAGCTCAAGGGCGGCGTCATCATGGACGTGGTCGACGCCGAGCAGGCGAAGATCGCCGAGGACGCGGGCGCCGTCGCCGTCATGGCCCTGGAGCGGGTCCCCGCCGACATCCGCAAGGACGGCGGCGTGGCGCGGATGTCCGACCCGAACATGATCGAAGAGATCATCGGTGCCGTGTCCATCCCCGTCATGGCCAAGTCCCGCATCGGCCACTTCGTCGAGGCCCAGGTCCTGCAGTCCCTCGGCGTCGACTACATCGACGAGTCCGAGGTCCTGACCCCGGCCGACGAGGTCAACCACAGCGACAAGTTCGCCTTCACCACCCCGTTCGTCTGCGGCGCCACCAACCTGGGCGAGGCCCTGCGCCGCATCGCCGAGGGCGCGGCCATGATCCGCTCCAAGGGCGAGGCCGGCACCGGCAACGTCGTCGAAGCCGTCCGTCACCTGCGCCAGATCAAGAACGAGATCGCCCGGCTGCGCGGCTTCGACAACAACGAGCTGTACGCCGCCGCCAAGGACCTGCGCGCCCCGTACGAGCTGGTCAAGGAGGTCTCCGAGCTGGGCAAGCTGCCGGTGGTCCTCTTCTCCGCCGGTGGCGTCGCCACCCCGGCCGACGCCGCGCTCATGCGCCAGCTCGGCGCGGAGGGCGTCTTCGTCGGCTCCGGCATCTTCAAGTCGGGCGACCCGGCCAAGCGCGCCGCCGCCATCGTGAAGGCGACCACCTTCTACGACGACCCCAAGATCATCGCGGACGCGTCCCGCAACCTCGGCGAGGCCATGGTCGGCATCAACTGCGACACCCTCCCCGAGGCCGAGCGCTACGCGAACCGGGGCTGGTAAACCCTCATGAACGCCACCCCCGTCATCGGCGTCCTGGCCCTTCAGGGCGACGTACGGGAGCACCTCATCGCCCTGGCCACGGCCGACGCCGTGGCCAGGCCGGTGCGGCGCCCCGAAGAACTGGCCGAGGTCGACGGCCTCGTCATCCCCGGCGGCGAGTCGACCACCATCTCCAAACTGGCCGAACTCTTCGGCCTGATGGAGCCCCTACGCGCGTGCGTGCGCGCCGGTCTCCCCGTCTACGGCACCTGCGCCGGAATGATCATGCTCGCCGACAAGATCCTCGACCCGCGCTCGGGCCAGGAGACCATCGGCGGCATCGACATGATCGTGCGCCGTAACGCCTTCGGGCGACAGAACGAATCCTTCGAAGCGGCGGTCGACGTACAGGGCGTCGAGGGCGATCCTGTGGAGGGCGTCTTCATCCGCGCCCCCTGGGTGGAATCCGTGGGCGCCTCCGTAGAGGTGCTCGCCGAGCACGAAGGGCACATCGTCGCCGTACGCCAGGGCGACGCGCTCGCCACGTCGTTCCACCCGGAGCTCACGGGGGACCACCGGATCCACGGTCTGTTCGTGGAGATGGTCCGGGCGAAGGACGCCCGGGGTTCCTTGTAGGATCTGTGCGTTCGTACTGAGGTTGGTTACGCGAAGGAGACAGGCAGATGTCCGGCCACTCTAAATGGGCTACGACGAAGCACAAGAAGGCCGTGATCGACGCCAAGCGCGGCAAACTCTTCGCGAAGATGATCAAGAACATCGAGGTGGCGGCCCGCACGGGCGGCGCCGACGTGTCCGGTAACCCGACCCTCTTCGACGCCATCCAGAAGGCGAAGAAGAGCTCGGTCCCGAACAAGAACATCGACTCCGCGGTCAAGCGCGGCGCCGGTCTCGAGGCCGGTGGCGCCGAGTACGAGACGATCATGTACGAGGGCTACGGTCCGAACGGCGTCGCGGTGCTCATCGAGTGCCTCACCGACAACCGCAACCGCGCCGCTTCCGACGTGCGCGTGGCCATGACCCGCAACGGCGGCAACATGGCCGACCCGGGCTCCGTGTCGTACCTCTTCAACCGCAAGGGCGTCGTGGTCGTCCCCAAGGGTGAACTCTCCGAGGACGACGTGCTGGGCGCCGTGCTCGACGCGGGCGCCGAAGAGGTCAACGACCTGGGCGAGTCCTTCGAGGTGCTCTCCGAGGCCACCGACCTGGTCGCGGTCCGCACCGCCCTCCAGGACGCCGGCATCGACTACGACTCCGCCGACGCCAACTTCGTCCCGACCATGCAGGTCGAGCTGGACGAGGACGGCGCGCGCAAGATCTTCAAGCTGATCGACGCCCTCGAGGACAGCGACGACGTCCAGAACGTCTTCGCCAACTTCGACGTCTCCGACGAGGTCATGGAGAAGGTCGACGCCTGACGTGACATCAGCGGCGGGCCGACGGGACACACCCCGTCGGCCCGCCGCTTTGTCAGTGACAGCCGATAGCCTGCGGGAACAGGCGATCGAAGGTGGGGAGCGGCGTGCGCGTTCTGGGCGTGGACCCGGGGCTGACCCGGTGCGGTGTCGGCGTGGTCGAGGGGGTCGCGGGCCGGCCCCTGACGATGCGCGGTGTCGGGGTCGTACGCACGCCCCCGGACGCCGAGTTGGGCCACCGCCTGGTCGCCATCGAGCAGGGCATCGAGCAGTGGCTCGACGAGTACGAGCCCGAAGTCCTCGCCGTGGAGCGCGTGTTCAGCCAGCACAACGTGAGTACGGTCATGGGGACCGCCCAGGCCAGCGCCGTCGCCATGCTGTGCGCCTCGCGCCGCGGCCTGCCGGTCGCCCTGCACACCCCCAGCGAGGTCAAGGCCGCCGTCACCGGCAGCGGCCGCGCCGACAAGGCCCAGGTGGGCGCCATGGTGACCCGGCTGCTCCGGCTCGACGCGCCGCCCAAGCCGGCCGACGCCGCCGACGCGCTCGCCCTCGCCATCTGCCACATCTGGCGCGCCCCCGCGCAGAACAGACTCCAGCAAGCCGTAGCGCTGCACGCATCGAAAGGCCGTACCGCATGATCGCCTTCGTCAGCGGCTCCATCGCCGCCCTCGCCCCCGACGCCGCGGTGGTCGAGGTCGGCGGTGTCGGCATGGCCGTCCAGTGCACCCCGAACACCCTGTCCACGCTCCGCATCGGACAACAGGCCAAGCTCGCCACCTCTCTCGTCGTACGGGAGGACTCGCTCACCCTGTACGGCTTCGCGGACGACGACGAGAAGCAGACGTTCGAACTGCTGCAGACCGCCAGCGGCGTCGGCCCGCGCCTGGCCCAGGCCATGCTCGCCGTGCACAGCCCCGACACCTTGCGCCGCGCCGTCGCCACCGGCGACGAGAAGACACTCACCGCCGTCCCCGGCATCGGCAAGAAGGGCGCCCAGAAGCTGCTCCTGGAGCTGAAGGACCGCCTCGGCGAGCCGCTGGGCACCGGCGGTCCCGCCATCGGCACCGCGGTCACCAGTGGCTGGCGCGACCAGCTGCACGCCGCACTCATCGGCCTCGGCTACGCGACCCGTGAGGCCGACGAGGCGGTCGCCGCGGTCGCCCCGCAGGCCGAGGCGGCCGAGGGCACCCCCCAGGTGGGACAGCTCCTCAAGGCGGCTCTGCAGACCCTGAACCGCACCCGCTAGCCGACCGCCCGCCCGACTTCGAACCCGCAACGCGAGGCACACGTAATGAACTGGGACGACCCGACCGACGCGGCGCCGGACACCGAGCGGCTGGTGGACTCCGTCGCCGACCGCGAGGACCAGGCCGTGGAAGCGGCCCTGCGCCCCAAGGACCTCGGCGAGTTCATCGGCCAGGAGAAGGTCAGGGTCCAGCTCGACCTGGTGCTGCGCGCCGCCCGCGCGCGGGGGGCCACCGCCGACCACGTCCTGCTCTCCGGCGCCCCGGGCCTCGGCAAGACCACCCTCTCCATGATCATCGCCGCGGAGATGGGCGCCCCGATCCGCATCACCTCGGGTCCCGCCATCCAGCACGCGGGCGACCTCGCCGCGATCCTCTCCTCCCTCCAGGAGGGCGAGGTCCTCTTCCTCGACGAGATCCACCGCATGTCCCGGCCCGCCGAGGAGATGCTCTACATGGCCATGGAGGACTTCCGCGTCGACGTCATCGTCGGCAAGGGCCCCGGCGCCACCGCCATCCCGCTCGAACTGCCCCCCTTCACCCTCGTCGGCGCCACCACGCGCGCGGGGCTGCTGCCGCCCCCGCTGCGGGACCGCTTCGGCTTCACCGCGCACATGGAGTTCTACGAGCCGCCGGAGCTGGAGCGCGTCATCCACCGCTCCGCGAGCCTGCTCGACGTGGAGATCGACGCCGCGGGGGCCGTCGAGATCTCCGGCCGGTCCCGCGGCACCCCGCGCATCGCCAACCGGCTGCTGCGCCGCGTCCGTGACTACGCCCAGGTCAGGGCCGACGGTCACATCACCCAGGACATCGCCGCCGCCGCGCTCGCCGTGTACGAGGTGGACGGCCGCGGCCTCGACCGCCTCGACCGCGCCGTGCTGGAGGCCCTCCTCAAGCTGTTCGGCGGCGGTCCCGTCGGCCTGTCGACGCTCGCCGTCGCGGTGGGGGAGGAGCGGGAGACGGTCGAAGAGGTCGCCGAACCCTTCCTCGTACGCGAGGGGCTGCTGGCGCGAACGCCCCGGGGCCGCGTCGCCACACCCGCCGCGTGGGCGCACCTGGGCCTCACCCCGCCCCAGGGAAGAACGGGCGGAACCGGACAAGGGGACCTGTTCGGGGCGTGACGGCGCGGGTACTCGCCGGGCCTGGAACCCCGGTGCCATGCTGAGCGTTGTTACCACAGTGCGGACTCGCTTAGACTCCGCCGACGGTCGCCTTTTCGGCGACGGTGCACCCCCGAACCCAACAAGGCCGCATTCCGACGCGGTCGCCTGAAGGAAGTTCCCACCCGTGAGTCTCGTGACCCTCCTCCCGTTCATCGTGCTCATCGGGGCCATGTTCCTGATGACCCGGTCTGCCAAGAAGAAGCAGCAGGCGGCCGCATCGATGCGCAATGACATGCAGCCCGGTTCCGGCGTCCGCACGATCGGGGGCATGTACGCCACGGTCAAGGAAGTCAACGAGGACACGGTCCTGCTGGACGCCGGCCCCGGTGTCCACCTCATGTTCGCGAAGAACGCGATCGGTGCCGTGCTCTCGGACGACGAGTACAACCGCATCGTCCACGGCGCGGAAGCCTCCGAGGACGACGGGCTGACCGACGACGCCGTCGTGCCGGACGACGCGTCCTCCCTCATCGGGGCCGACGAGACCGCCGCTGACGACTCGCGCATCGACCTCGGCAAGAACGACAAGGCCGACAAGGCCGCCGAGGCCGTCGAGCCCGCCGCCGAGGCCGACGTGGCCGCCGACGCCGACAAGGCCGCCGACGCCGAGCCGAAGAAGACCGACGGCGAGTCCGACGCGAAGTAGTCACGGTCGGAGCCGCGGGGCGACCGCTTGCGTCGCCGCGGTTCCGGTTCGTGCGTGACCCGCGTGGATTCTCGACCATTTCATGGCCGTCTGTGCAGGTCGGGGTACGAATCCCCGATGCCGGGCGGATGGAGAGGGAGTACGAGAAGGTGGCCACACCTACAAAGAGCCGAGGGGCAGGTTCCCAGAGCAAGCCCGGGCGTGCTCTGAGCCTGATCGTGATCATCATGGTGGCGCTCGTCGGGGGGATGTTCCTCTCCGGTACGTTCACGCCCCGTCTCGGCATCGACCTCGCGGGCGGCACCAGCATCACGCTGGAGGCCAAGAACGAGCCGGGCCAGCCCAATGCGATCAACAAGACCAACATGGACACCGCGGCGGACATCATCAACCGCCGTGTCAACGGCATGGGTGTCTCCGAGGCCGAGGTCCAGACGCAGGGCAACAACAACATCATCGTCAACATCCCGCGGGGCACGGACCAGAAGCAGGCGCGTGAGCAGGTCGGCACGACCGCTCAGCTCTACTTCCGCCCCGTGCTGACGGCCGCCGCGGGCGCGCCCACGGGCAGCCCGTCGACGAGCCCGTCCCCGAGCGCCTCGTCCACGGACAAGGCAACCGACAAGGCGACCGACAAGGCGACGGACAAGGCGACCGAGCCGTCCGCCACCGCCACCTCGCAGGGCCGCGCCGTCACCGACAGCCTGAAGGCCGACTCCACGCCGAGCGCCTCGTCGACGCCGTCCGCCTCCGCCGACCCGGCGACGACCGCGCTGCAGAAGAAGTTCACGGATCTCGACTGCACCGACAACGCGGCCCGCACGAAGGTCAACGAGGGCGCCAAGGCGAGCGACACCATCGTCGCCTGCGGCAAGGACTCGCAGGGGCAGTGGGAGAAGTACGTCCTCGGCCCGTCCGAGGTGAACGGCAAGGACGTCAAGAAGGCCCAGGCCACGATCAACCAGCAGTCTGGCCAGTGGGTCGTCAACATGGACTTCACGGGCGGCGGCTCGAAGAAGTTCGCGGCGACGACGGGCAAGCTCAAGGACCAGCAGTCCCCGATGAACCAGTTCGCCATCGTGCTCGACGGCGACGTGGTCTCCGCCCCCAGCGTCAGCTCGACGCTGAGCGCCAACGCCGAGATCAGCGGCAGCTTCACCCAGGAGTCCGCCCAGGACCTGGCCAACGTGCTGTCGTACGGCGCCCTGCCGCTCACCTTCCACGAGCAGAGCGTCACCACGGTGACCGCCGCGCTCGGCGGTGAGCAGCTGCACGCCGGTCTGATCGCGGGCGCCATCGGCCTCGCCCTGGTCGTCATCTACCTGGTGGTCTACTACCGGGGCCTGTCAGTCATCGCCCTCGCCTCGCTGATCGCCTCCGGCATCCTCACGTACACGCTCATGACGCTGCTCGGCCCGGCCATCGGCTTCGCGCTGAACCTGCCCGCGGTGTGTGGTGCGATCGTTGCCATCGGTATCACCGCGGACTCGTTCATCGTGTTCTTCGAACGAATCCGGGACGAGATCCGCGAGGGCCGCTCCGTGCGGCCCGCCGTCGAGCGCGCCTGGCCGCGTGCCCGGCGCACGATCCTCGTCTCCGACTTCGTGTCGTTCCTCGCGGCCGCGGTGCTCTACATCGTGACCGTCGGCAAGGTGCAGGGCTTCGCGTTCACGCTCGGCCTGACCACCCTGCTGGACGTCGTCGTCGTCTTCCTCTTCACGAAGCCGCTGATGACGCTCCTGGCCCGCAAGACGTTCTTCTCGAGCGGACACAAGTGGTCGGGCCTCGACGCGAAGCGCCTGGGCGTCCAGCCTCCGGTGCGCCGGCGCTCCACCCGTCGTGCCACCGCTTCCGCCGCCGGCCCTGTCGACCCGAAGGAGGCGTGAGATGTCGAAGCTCGGCAATCTCGGCGCCAGGCTCTACCGCGGTGAGGTCGGCTACGACTTCATCGGCAAGCGCAAGATCTGGTACGGCGTCTCGATACTGATCACCATCACGGCCATCCTGGGCCTCGCGGTGCGCGGCCTGAACATGGGCATCGACTTCGAGGGCGGCGCCGTCTTCACGACGCCCAAGACCAGCATCTCGGCCGCGAAGGCGGAGGAGTACGCGACGGAGGCGTCCGGCCACGACGCGATCGTGCAGGAGCTCGGCACGGGCGGCCTGCGCATCCAGATCGCGGGCGTCGACACGAGCAAGTCGGACCAGATCGCGGCCGAGCTGTCCAAGGACCTGGGCATCGACGCCGACAAGATCAACGCCGACCTGGTGGGCCCCAGTTGGGGTGAGACGATCGCGAACAAGGCCTGGCAGGGCCTGGCCATCTTCATGGTCCTCGTCGTGATCTATCTGGCGATCGCCTTCGAGTGGCGCATGGCGCTCGCGGCGCTCGTCGCCCTCATCCACGACATCACCATCACCGTCGGCATCTACGCCCTGGTGGGCTTCGAGGTCACGCCGGGCACGGTGATCGGTCTGCTCACGATCCTCGGTTACTCGCTCTACGACACGGTCGTCGTCTTCGACTCCCTCAAGGAGCAGACGAAGGGCATCGAGAAACAGACCCGCTGGACCTACAGCGACATCGCCAACCGCTCGATCAACAGCACCCTGGTGCGCTCGATCAACACCACGATCGTGGCGCTCCTGCCTGTCGCGGGCCTGCTGTTCATCGGCGGCGGCTTCCTCGGCGCCGGCATGCTGAACGACATCTCGCTGTCGCTCTTCGTCGGCCTGGCCGCCGGTGCGTACTCGTCGATCTTCATCGCCACTCCGCTGGTCGCCGACCTCAAGGAGCGCGAGCCGAAGATGAAGGCCCTCAAGAAGCGGGTCCTCGCCAAGCGGGCCTCCGCCGCGGCGCAGGCCGACGCGGCTGCCGTCGTCGGCCACCAGGCGGACGGCCAGCCGGTGAGTGAGCCGGAGGACGCCGCCCCGGCGGGCGCGGGGCCGCGCAACCAGCCGCCCCGCAACCGCGGCCGCGGCCGTCCCTCGGGCAAGCGCCGCTGAACCGCACACCGCATCGCGCCACACGGGCGCCAGGAGCCGTCGAGGCCCTGGCGCCCGCGTCGTTCCCGAACAGGGGCGGCTGCTATGGTTTCGACCGCGCAAACCCGCCGAAACTTGTTGAGAAATGCTCGCACACACGCCCTGAGGTGCAGAAATGACCGACATCAAGGAACTGCTCCTCAGCCGTATCCGTGACGTTCCCGACTACCCGGAGCCCGGCGTGATGTTCAAGGACATCACTCCGCTCCTCGCGGACCCGGCGGCGTTCACGGCCCTCACCGACGCGCTCGCCGAGCTGTGCGTGCGCCACGGCGCCACCAAGGTCGTCGGCCTGGAGGCACGCGGCTTCATCCTGGGCGCCCCCGTCGCCGTTCGCGCGGGACTCGGTTTCATCCCCGTACGCAAGGCGGGCAAGCTGCCCGGCGCCACGCTCTCGCAGTCGTACGACCTCGAGTACGGGTCCGCGGAGATCGAGGTGCACGCCGAGGACCTGTCGGCGGGCGACCGGGTCATGGTCATCGACGACGTGCTCGCCACCGGCGGCACCGCCGAAGCCGCCCTGCACCTGATCCGCCGGGCCGGCGCCGGGGTCGCCGGGGTCGCGGTCCTCATGGAACTGGGTTTCCTGCCCGGCCGCGCGCGTGTGGAACCCGCGCTTCAGGGCGCCCCGCTCGATGCCCTGCTGGTGGTGTGAAACGCCAGCTCAGAGCGGTTTTGGCGGGCCCGGAGGAATCCGGTGCCCGCCTCTGGTGTTCCAGTAGTGCCAAGGCGTACCACTGGCCGAATACGTGTGGTGGGCGCCGGATCGATACCATGGGCTCTCCGGGACCCGTACGGGGAACCGTTGCGCACGAGGAGCGCCGTTGCCAGACGAGGCCAAGCCACTCACCGCCGCCAAGCCCGACCAGCAGGCCGACAAGGGCGTGGCTTCCTCCGGCACGCCCGAGAAGAACGGGCTGAGCCCCGCGAAGCCCACCGGTGCCCCGAGCGGCACGGCGGCCGAGCAGCCACGTCCCAAGCCCGCCGCCGAGCAGTCGCGCGCCACGCCACCGCCCGCGATCCGCGCGTCCGCGAACCAGCCGACGTCCCGCGCCGGCTCCTCGAACCGCGTCCGGGCCCGCCTGGCCCGCCTCGGCGTGCAGCGCTCGAACCCGTACAACCCGGTCCTCGAGCCGCTGCTGCGGATAGTGCGCAGCAACGACCAGAAGATCGAGACGTCGACGCTGCGCCAGATCGAGCGGGCCTATCAGGTCGCCGAGCGCTGGCACCGCGGGCAGAAGCGCAAGAGCGGTGACCCGTACATCACGCACCCGCTCGCCGTGACGACGATCCTCGCCGAGCTCGGCATGGACCCGGCCACTCTCATGGCGGGGCTGCTGCACGACACCGTCGAGGACACCGAATACGGCCTCGACACCCTCAAGCGCGACTTCGGTGACCAGGTAGCCCTCCTCGTCGACGGCGTCACCAAGCTGGACAAGGTCAAGTTCGGCGAGGCCGCGCAGGCCGAGACCGTGCGCAAGATGGTCGTCGCCATGGCCAAGGACCCGCGCGTCCTGGTCATCAAGCTCGCCGACCGCCTGCACAACATGCGCACCATGCGCTACCTCAAGCGCGAGAAGCAGGAGAAGAAGGCGCGCGAGACCCTGGAGATCTACGCGCCGCTCGCCCACCGCCTGGGCATGAACACCATCAAGTGGGAGCTGGAGGACCTCGCGTTCGCGATCCTCTACCCCAAGATGTACGACGAGATCGTGCGGCTCGTGGCCGAGCGCGCGCCCAAGCGCGACGAGTACCTGGCCATAGTGACCGACGAGGTGCAGAGCGACCTGCGCGCGGCCCGCATCAAGGCCACCGTCACCGGCCGCCCGAAGCACTACTACAGCGTCTACCAGAAGATGATCGTCCGCGGCCGTGACTTCGCGGAGATCTACGACCTGGTGGGCATCCGCGTCCTCGTCGACACGGTCCGCGACTGCTACGCGGCACTGGGCACCGTCCACGCCCGCTGGAACCCGGTTCCGGGGCGGTTCAAGGACTACATCGCGATGCCCAAGTTCAACATGTACCAGTCGCTGCACACGACGGTGATCGGTCCCAACGGCAAGCCCGTCGAGCTGCAGATCCGTACGTTCGACATGCACCGCCGCGCCGAGTACGGCATCGCGGCGCACTGGAAGTACAAGCAGGAGGCCGTCGCCGGCGCCTCCAAGGTGCGTTCCGACCAGCCGCGGACCACCGGCAAGGACGACCACCTCAACGACATGGCGTGGCTGCGCCAGTTGCTCGACTGGCAGAAGGAGACCGAGGACCCCGGCGAGTTCCTGGAGTCCCTGCGCTTCGACCTGTCGCGCAACGAGGTCTTCGTCTTCACGCCGAAGGGTGACGTCATAGCGCTCCCCGCGGGCGCCACCCCCGTCGACTTCTCCTACGCGGTCCACACCGAGGTCGGCCACCGGACCATAGGAGCGCGGGTCAACGGGCGGCTCGTCCCGCTCGAATCGACCCTGGACAACGGCGACCTGGTGGAGGTCTTCACCTCCAAGGCGGCCGGCGCAGGCCCCTCGCGGGACTGGCTGGGCTTCGTCAAGTCGCCCCGTGCCCGCAACAAGATCCGTGCCTGGTTCTCCAAGGAGCGCCGCGACGAGGCGATCGAGCAGGGCAAGGACGCCATCGCGCGTGCCATGCGCAAGCAGAACCTGCCGATCCAGCGGATCCTCACCGGCGACTCCCTCGTCACGCTCGCGCACGAGATGCGCTACCCCGACATCTCGTCGCTCTACGCCGCCATCGGCGAGGGCCACGTCACGGCACAGTCCGTCGTGCAGAAGCTGGTCCAGGCGCTCGGCGGCGAGGAAGCGGCCAACGAGGACATCGCCGAGAGCGCACCGCCCTCGCGCGGACGCTCCAAGCGCCGTGCGAACGCCGATCCGGGCGTCGTGGTCAAGGGCGTCGACGACGTCTGGGTGAAGCTGGCGCGCTGCTGCACGCCCGTGCCCGGCGACCCCATCATCGGCTTCGTCACGCGCGGCAGCGGCGTCTCGGTCCACCGCAGCGACTGCGTCAACGTGGACTCCCTCTCCCGTGAGCCCGAGCGCATCCTCGAGGTCGAGTGGGCGCCCACCCAGTCCTCCGTCTTCCTGGTCGCCATCCAGGTCGAGGCCCTCGACCGCTCCCGGCTGCTGTCCGACGTGACCCGGGTCCTCTCCGACCAGCACGTGAACATCCTGTCCGCGGCGGTCCAGACCTCCCGCGACCGGGTGGCCACGTCCCGCTTCACGTTCGAGATGGGCGACCCCAAGCACCTGGGCCATGTCCTGAAGGCGGTCCGCGGCGTCGAGGGCGTCTACGACGTGTACCGCGTGACGTCGGCGCGCAGGCCCTGACACAGGCGTACGCGTGAAGGAGGCCCCCGGCACCAAGTGCCGGGGGCCTCCTTCACGTACGCGAGCGGGTGCTCGGCAGGCTCAGCCGCCGAACTCCTCCAGGCCCTTGAGCGCCTGGTCGAGCAGCGCCTGGCGGCCGTCCAGCTCCCGCTGGAGCTTGTCCGCCTTGGCGTTGTTGTTCTGCGCGCGGGCCTGCTCGATCTGGCCCGTCAACTTGTCGACCGCCGCCTGCAGTTGACCCGTCAGACCCGCGGCACGCGCGCGTGCCTCCGGGTTCGTCCGGCGCCACTCGGTCTCCTCGGACTCCTGGATGGCCCGCTCCACCGCGTGCATCCGGCCCTCGACCTTCGGGCGGGCGTCGCGCGGCACGTGACCGATGGCCTCCCAGCGCTCGTTGAGCGAGCGGAACGCGGCGCGGGCCGCCTTCAGGTCGCCGACCGGCAGGAGCTTCTCGGCCTCGTCGGCCAGCTCCTCCTTGAGCTTGAGGTTCTCGCCCTGCTCGGCGTCCCGTTCGGCGAAGACCGAACTGCGCGCCGCGAAGAACACGTCCTGGGCGCCGCGGAAGCGGTTCCACAGGTCGTCCTCGTGCTCGCGCTGGGCCCGGCCCGCCGCCTTCCAGTCCGTCATCAGCTCGCGGTACCGGGCCGCCGTGGTACCCCAGTCCTGCGAGTTCGACAGCGCCTCGGCCTCGGCGACCAACTGCTCCTTGGCCTTGCGGGCCTCCTCGCGCTGCGCGTCCAGGGACGCGAAGTGCGCCTTGCGGCGCTTGGAGAACGCCGACCGGGCGTGCGAGAAGCGGTGCCACAGCTCGTCGTCCGACTTGCGGTCGAGCCGCGGCAGCCCCTTCCAGGTGTCCACCAGGGCGCGCAGCCGCTCACCGGCCGCCCGCCACTGCTCGGACTGGGCCAGCTCCTCCGCCTCGACGACCAGCGCCTCCTTGGCGTGCCGCGCCTCGTCGGACTGCTTGGCCTTCTGGACCTTGCGTTCCTCGCGGCGCGACTCGACCGACTCCACCAGCTTGTCGAGCCGCTTGCCCAGGGAGTCCAGGTCACCGATCGCGTGCGCGTCCGTGACCTGGTCCCGCAGGTGCTCGATGGCGGTCGAGGCGTCCTTCGCCGACAGGTCGGTCGTCTGCACCCGGCGCTCGAGGAGCCCGATCTCGACGACCAGACCGTCGTACTTGCGCTTGAAGTAGGCCAGGGCCTCGTCAGGGGATCCAGCCTGCCACGAGCCGACCACTCGCTCAGTGCCGTCGGCCGAACGCACGTACACGGTCCCCGTCTCGTCGACGCGTCCCCACGGGTCGCTGCTCACAGCGCCTCCTCCACATGATGCCTGCGGGGGACTCGTGGGCCCCCGGGCATCGTCCACAGTTTCGTCACCGCCAACATAGGCGACCGGCGGGGCGGCTGTCCGCATCCCGCGCGACCGAAGTTTGGCAGCTGGCAGGTCAGGACTTGGTCACAGTCCCCTTGTTGATCACCACGGTCGCGTTCGGTGCGGTGTTACCGGTCGTCTGGTCCGCAGCTTGTGCACCGGCCTTGGCAATCTTGTTCAAAACCTTCATTCCGGAGTCGGAAATGGTCCCGAACGGGGTGTACGTGGCAGGCAGCTTGCTGGCCTTGTAGACGAGGAAGAACTGGCTTCCGCCCGTGTGCTTCTGCCCCGTGTTCGCCATCGCGATGGTGCCCGCCGGGTACGTGTACAGCTGTGTGCCCTGAGACTTCTCCGCCTTCTTCAGGGAGGAGTCCTTCAGGTTCTCGTCCGGGATCGTGTACCCCGGGCCGCCCTGGCCGGTGCCCGTCGGGTCACCGCACTGCAGCACGTAGATGCCCTCGGTGGTGAGGCGGTGGCACTTGGTGTGGTCGAGGAAGCCCTTGCTCGCCAGGTAGTTGAACGAGTTGACCGTGTGCGGGGCTGCTGACGCCTTCAGGTCGATGCCGATGTCGCCGCAGGTCGTGGCGAGCTTCATCGAATAGTCCGCGGACTTGTCGATGGTCATCGCCGGCTCCTTCTTCCAGGTAGCCGTCTTCGCCTTCCCCGCGGCGGGCTTCTCGCACGGGTCCGGCGCCTTCGACGCCGACGGGCTCGCGCTCGGCTCCGAGCCGGCGGTGGCCTTCTTGTCGTCACTCTTGAAAGCGCCGGCGGCGTACGCGCCACCCGTGCCGAGCACGGCCACCGCGAGCACCGCGGCGATCACGGTGTTGCGGGTGCGCGCCTTGCGTCGCGCGGACTCGCGCCGCTGCTGCTGGCGCAGGAACTTCTCCCGGGCGAGCTGACGCTGCCGCTGATCCTTGGTGACCACCGGGTGTTCTCCTCGTACGTCTCGTGACCTCTGGTGCGGGCCGTCGGCTGGTGCCCCGTACCGTATATGGGTTCGCTGTGGAATCGGCAGCGCCGGTAGGCTGTGATCTGCCGCATTCCGTTGTCGCGACGGCGTACCGACGGCGTATCGACGACTTACCGACGACATACGAAGGACGATCGTGCTGATTGCCGGGTTCCCGGCCGGGGCCTGGGGCACCAACTGTTACCTGGTTGCCCCCGCCGCCGGTGAGGAGTGCGTGATCATCGACCCGGGCCACCAGGCCGCCCAGGGAGTCGAGGAAGCGCTCAAGAAGCACCGGCTCAAGCCGGTCGCCGTCGTCCTCACGCACGGGCACATCGACCATGTCGCCTCGGTCGTCCCGGTCTGCGGGGCGCACGACGTCCCGGCGTGGATCCACCCCGCCGACCGCTACATGATGAGCGACCCGGAGAAGGGCATCGGCCGCTCCATCGGCATGCCGCTGATGGGCGAGCTCACCGTGGGGGAGCCCGACGACGTACGGGAGCTGACCGACGGCGCCGCCCTGAAGCTCGCCGGGCTCGACTTCACCGTCGCGCACGCGCCTGGCCATACCAAGGGGTCGGTGGCGTTCCGGATGCCCGAGACCGCGGAGATTCCGCAGGTGTTCTTCTCGGGTGACCTGCTCTTCGCCGGCTCCATCGGACGCACCGACATGCCCGGTGGCTCCATGGACGACATGCTCGAATCGCTGGCCCGCGTGTGCCTGCCGCTCGACGACTCGACCGTGGTCCTCTCCGGGCACGGCTCCCAGACGACCATCGGCCAGGAGCGCGCCACCAACCCGTATCTGCGGCAGGTGGCCGCCGGCCAGGGACCCTCGACCGAGGCTCCCCGACGAGGAATGTGACGAAGACTTCCCGTGAGCACCTTTCAGGCCCCCAAGGGCACGTACGACCTGCTTCCGCCGGACTCCGCGAAGTTCCTCGCGGTGCGCGAGGCGATCTCCGGTCCGCTGCGCAACTCCGGCTACGGCTACATCGAGACGCCCGGCTTCGAGAGCGTCGAGCTGTTCGCGCGCGGTGTCGGTGAGTCCACCGACATCGTCACCAAGGAGATGTACGCCTTCGAGACCAAGGGCGGCGACAAGCTCGCGCTGCGCCCCGAGGGCACCGCGTCCGTGCTGCGCGCGGCCCTGGAGGCCAACCTGCACAAGGCGGGCAACCTCCCGGTCAAGCTCTGGTACTCGGGCTCCTACTACCGCTACGAGCGCCCTCAGAAGGGCCGCTACCGCCACTTCTCCCAGGTCGGTGCCGAGGCGATCGGTGCCGAGGACCCGGCGCTGGACGCCGAGTTGATCATCCTGGCCGACCAGGCGTACCGCTCGCTGGGCCTGCGCGACTTCCGCATCCTGCTCAACTCGCTGGGCGACAAGGAGTGCCGTCCCGTCTACCGGGCCGCCCTCCAGGAGTTCCTGCGCGGCCTGGATCTCGACGAGGAGACGCTGCGCCGCGCCGACATCAACCCGCTGCGCGTCCTCGACGACAAGCGGGCCGAGGTACAGAAGCAGCTCGTGGGCGCGCCCTCGCTGCGCGACTACCTGTGCGACGCGTGCAAGGCGTACCACGAGCAGGTGCGGGAGCTGCTGCTCGCCGAGGGAGTCGCCTTCGAGGACGACGAGAAGCTCGTGCGCGGCCTCGACTACTACACCCGTACGACCTTCGAGTTCGTCCACGACGGTCTCGGTTCGCAGTCCGCGGTGGGCGGCGGCGGCCGCTACGACGGCCTGTCCGAGATGATCGGCGGCCCGTCGCTGCCGTCCGTCGGCTGGGCCCTCGGTGTCGACCGCACGGTCCTCGCCCTGGAGGCGGAGGGCGTGGAGCTCGAACTGCCCGCCACCACCAGCGTGTTCGCGGTGCCGCTCGGCGACGAGGCGCGCCGCGTGCTGTTCACCAAGGTGACGGAGTTGCGCCGGGCCGGCGTCTCCGCGGACTTCTCGTTCGGGGGCAAGGGGCTCAAGGGCGCCATGAAGAACGCCAACCGCTCGGGTGCCCGCTACACGATCGTCGCCGGTGAGCGAGACCTCGCCGAGGGCGTCGTGCAGCTCAAGGACATGGAGTCCGGCGAGCAGGCCGCCGTCGCGGTGGACGAGATCGTGCCCGTCCTGAAGAGCAAGCTCGGCTGATCTTCCGCGAAGCGGGGTCCGGGGCAGGACCCCGCGACCCCGCTTATGCGTATCGAACGGTGAACAGCGGCGTCTGTACGGCAGAATGACTCTGCCCGCAAGCCCCACCACTCACCCACGGATCGGCGTGATGAGCAAGACGACCAACACCGCGACAGCAAGCGACAGCGTCTCCCGCTCCACGGACGCCGGAGGCGGGCCGCGTTCCGTCGGCGGCAGCCGCGCGTTCGCGCTGCTTCTGGTGATCACCGGAGCGGCGGGTGTGCTCGCCGCGTGGGTCATCACGATCGACAAGTTCAAGCTGCTGGAAGACCCGGGCTTCACGCCGGGCTGCTCCATCAACCCGGTGATCTCCTGCGGCAACATCATGAAGAGCGACCAGGCATCGGTCTTCGGCTTCCCGAACCCGATGCTCGGCCTCGTCGCGTACGGCATCGTGATTTGCGTCGGCATGAGCCTCCTCGGGCGGGCCCGCTTCCCGCGCTGGTACTGGCTCGTCTTCAACGCCGGCTGCCTCTTCGGCGTCGGATTCGTCACCTGGCTGCAGTTCCAGTCGCTGTACCGGATCAACGCGCTGTGCCTGTGGTGCTCCCTCGCCTGGGTCGCCACGATCCTGATGTTCTGGTACGTCACCTCGTTCAACATCCGCAACGACTTCCTGCCGGCGCCGCGCTGGCTCAAGACGTTCTTCGCGGACTTCACCTGGGCGCTGCCCGTCGTGCACATCGGCATCATCGTCGTGCTGATCTTCACGCGCTGGGGCGACAAGCTCTGGGCCTGAGAGCCCGTCCGCGAACGCTGCCCGCGGCGTTGTCACTGCCGTGACATAGGGTTTTCCCCGTGGAGCCCGACCTGTTCACCGCCGCAGCCGAAGAGCGCCAGGAGAAGGACCCGTCCGCGAGTCCCCTGGCCGTACGGATGCGCCCGCGCACCCTCGACGAAGTCGTCGGACAGCAGCACCTGCTCAAGCAGGGCTCGCCGCTGCGCCGGCTGGTCGGCGAGGGCGGCTCAGGAGGGTCGGGCCCGGCAGGAGTGTCGTCGGTCATCCTCTGGGGGCCGCCGGGCACCGGCAAGACGACCCTGGCGTACGTCGTCTCGAAGGCGACGAACAAGCGGTTCGTGGAGCTGTCCGCGATCACCGCGGGCGTCAAGGAGGTCCGCGCCGTCATCGAGGGCGCCCGGCGCGCGATGGGCGGTCACGGCAAGGAGACCGTCCTCTTCCTCGACGAGATCCACCGCTTCAGCAAGGCCCAGCAGGACTCGCTGCTGCCCGCGGTCGAGAACCGCTGGGTGACGCTGATCGCGGCGACCACGGAGAACCCGTACTTCTCGGTGATCTCCCCGCTGCTCTCCCGCTCCCTCCTGCTGACCCTCGAATCGCTCACCGACGACGACCTGCGCGGCCTGCTGGCCCGGGCGCTGGCCGAGGAGCGGGGCCTGGACGGCGCCCTGGTGCTCGACGAGGACGCCGAGGAGCACCTGCTGCGGGTAGCGGGCGGTGACGCGCGCCGTGCGCTGACGGCCCTGGAAGCGGCCGCCGGCGCTGCCTTCGACAAGGGCGAGGCGTCCATCACCCTGGAAAGCGTCGAGGAGACGGTCAACCGCGCCGCGGTGAAGTACGACCGGGACGGCGACCAGCACTACGACGTGGCGAGCGCCCTGATCAAGTCGATCCGCGGTTCGGACGTGGACGCGGCCCTGCACTATCTGGCCCGCATGATCGAGGCCGGCGAGGACCCGCGCTTCATCGCCCGCCGCCTCATGATCTCGGCCAGCGAGGACATCGGCCTCGCCGATCCGACGGCGCTGCCCACGGCGGTCGCCGCGGCCCAGGCCGTCGCGATGATCGGCTTTCCCGAGGCCGCCCTCACGCTGAGCCACGCCACGATCGCCCTGGCCCTGGCCCCGAAGTCGAACGCGGCGACGACGGCCATCGGCGCCGCCATGGAGGACGTGCGCAAGGGCCTCGCGGGGCCGGTCCCGCCGCATCTGCGGGACGGCCACTACAAGGGCGCCGCCAAGCTCGGCCACGCGCAGGGATATGTGTACCCGCACGATGTGCCGGGCGGCATCGCGGCCCAGCAGTACGCGCCGGACGCGATCGCCGGGCGGCGGTACTACGAGCCGACGCGGTACGGGGCCGAGGCGCGGTACGCCGACGTGGTGGAGCGGGTCCGGGAGAGGCTGCGGGGCGAGGGCGGCGGGTGAGCCGGCCCACCACGGAGGTGACCGTCACCCCGGCGGCGATCCGCCCCGAGCTGATCCGGTAGACTTCTGCGAAGTGCTGCGTCCCGCGCCCGGTGTCCCGAAAGGGAGACCGGCATCACCAGAACGGGACATCCAGCCGGATCCCCCACACCGCGAGGCAAGGGGATCCAGGAGCGTCGCGCACCTTCGAGGGTGTCGCGGGCAGCCCACCACCTCCCCGGATTCCGGGACTGGGTCGGTGGGCCACTCGCGTACTGCACGTATGTGCCCAGATTCGGGAGCGGCTGCCCTGCGCGTCCTTGTGACGTGAGGGGTTTCCCGAGCTGCGGATGCGACCTCCCCAAACCCTGGTGAAGCCGTATTCGCATCGAAAACATGAGGTGTTTGGTTCATGACGAACCAGTCCCGCCCCAAGGTCAAGAAGTCGCGTGCCCTCGGCATCGCGCTGACCCCGAAGGCCGTCAAGTACTTCGAGGCCCGCCCCTACCCGCCGGGCGAGCACGGCCGTGGCCGCAAGCAGAACTCGGACTACAAGGTCCGTCTGCTCGAGAAGCAGCGTCTGCGCGCGCAGTACGACATCAGCGAGAAGCAGATGGCCCGCGCCTACGACCGCGCCAAGAAGGCCGAAGGCAAGACCGGCGAGGCCCTGGTCATCGAGCTCGAGCGTCGTCTTGACGCGCTCCTGCTGCGTTCGGGCATCGCCCGCACGATCTACCAGGCCCGCCAGATGGTCGTGCACGGCCACATCGAGGTCAACGGTGGCAAGGTCGACAAGCCGTCGTTCCGTGTCCGTCCCGACGACGTCGTGATGGTCCGCGAGCGCAGCCGCGAGAAGCCGCTGTTCCAGGTCGCGCGTGAGGGTGGCTTCGCCCCCGACGGCGAGACCCCGCGTTACCTCCAGGTGAACCTGAAGGCCCTGGCCTTCCGCCTGGACCGTGACCCGAACCGCAAGGAGATCCCCGTGATCTGCGACGAGCAGCTCGTCGTCGAGTACTACGCCCGCTGACCGACCAGCGGACGCAGCTCACCCTGCGTTTCAGCCCGTCGTCTCCCCGCCGTTCGCGGTGGGGGAGGCGGCGGGTTCACGTTTTTCCGGGGTGCTCGGACGGGCGGTGCGCACCGGCGCCGTCGCGGGCCTGCCCCCGTCCCGGCCGAGCGCCCGGGCCACGGCCTCGTCGTGCCCCAACCGCTCGCCCGCGCGCGCCAGTTCCTCGAACCGGGCGTCGCCCAGGTCCGCGCGGGCCCGCGTCTCGCACAGCGCGTGCGGCTCGTTGTAGTGACCCGAACCGAACAGCGGCAGCCCGACCGACGGCCAGATCCCGCCCGCCGCGCCCTGCAGCACCGCGGCCTCCGCCGCGTCCCCCTCCGCCTGCGTGACCAGCGCGAGCAGTTCCAGCGCCAGCACCGAGCCGAGCAGATCGTGAAACTCGTGCTCGATGGCCAGGCACTCCTCCAGGAACCGCCGGGCCCGCACCAGATCGCCCTGGTGCCACGCCGCGTACGCCAGGACATAGAGCGCGTACGCCATGGTCCAGCGCTCGCCGTGGTCCTCGCACACCTGCCGTACGTCCTCGCACAGCGATACGGCCTCCGCCAGATCCCCCTGGAACGCCACCGCCATCGCCAGTTCGACCTGGCCCATCAGCACATTGCTGTTGAGCTCGCCGATCTCGCGGTAGCTGGTGAGCGCCGCCCGCAGCAGCTGCTCGGCGCGCGGCATGTCGTCCGTGACGAGGGCCAGGCAGCCGGTGCGGTGCACCGCGTACGCGAGCGCCGTCGCGTCGCCGCCGCGCTCCGCCTCGTCGTGGCACTCCTGCAGCGCCGCCAGCGCGGGCACGGTGTCGCCCTGCAGGATCGCCACGTACCCGAGCACCCACAGGGCCTTGAGCCGGGAGGCACCGTAGGCGTCGTAGTACAGCGCCTCGTCGGCCTCGTTCTCGTCGGCGGGATCGATCAGGTCGACACTGCGGTTCAGCCAGTGCCGGCCCTCCGTGAGCCGCCCGCAGCCCGCCCAGTAGAACCACAGCGTGCCCGCCAGGTACTGGCCCAGATGCGTCTCGCCCGGCTCGGTCAGACAGAACTCGAGGGCCGCCCGCAGATTGGGCAGCTCCGCGTCGATCCGTGCCGCCACCTCGCCCTGCCGCGGCGAGAACCAGTCCAGTTCGCACCAGGTCGCCAGGCCCATGTACCAGTCGCGGTGCCTGCGCCGCATCCGGCAGCTGTCGCCGGTCTGCTCCAGCCACTCGGCGCCGTACGCGCGCACGGTGTCCAGCATCCGGTAGCGCACCCCGGCCGCCGACTCCTCGCGGATCACCACGGACTGCGTGAGCAGCTCCTGCAGCACGTCCAGGACCGTGTCCGCGGGCAGCCCCTCGCCGCTGCAGATGTACTCGGCCGCCTCCAGGTCGAACTGCCCGGAGAACACGGAGAGCCGCGCCCACAGCAGCCGCTCCTGCGCCGTGCACAGCTCATGGCTCCAGCCGATCGCTGTACGGAGCGTCTGGTGGCGCGGCAGCGCGTCCCGGCATCCGCCGGTCAGCAGCCGGAACCGGTCGTCGAGGCGCTCCATCAACTGGGTCGGCGACAGGGCCCGCAGCCGCCCCGCGGCCAGCTCCACCGCCAGCGGCAGGCAGTCGAGCCGCCGGCACACCTCCTGGACGTCGACCAGATGCCCGTCGTCCAGGCTGAAGCCGGGCAGCAGCGCCGTCGCCCGGTCCGCGAACAGCTCCGTGGCGTCCTGTGCCGTCAACGGGGCCAGCGGGAACAGACGCTCGCCCTCCAGCGACAGCGGCCTGCGGCCCACCGCGACGACCCGCAGCCCGGGCGCGGCCCGCAGCAAGTCCCGTACGAGCGAGGCGCACGCGTCCACGAGGTGCTCGAACCCGTCGACGACGAGCACGAGTTGCCGCTCGGCGAGATGGTCGACCAGTACCTGGCGCGGCGGGCGCGTGGTGTGATCGGTCAGCCCCAGCGCCTCGACGACCGTGTACTCGACGAGTTCCGGCTGCCGTACGGTGGCCAGCTCCACGCGCCACACGCCGTCCCGGCGCAGCTGCTCGGGGGCGCGGGCGGCGACATGCGCGGCGAACCGGGACTTGCCGACACCACCGGCACCGGTGACCGTCACCAGCCGCGCGGCCTCCAACATCCTTCGCAGAGAGGCGAGTTCGGCCGAGCGACCGACGAAACGATTCATTTCGTGAGGAAGGTTGCCGGGGCGTGGGGGTGCGGTGAGGGGGCTGTCGGGGCGCGGAGAACGTCGCATGGTGTACGGAGCGTACTCATCCGTACGCAGTCCGTACAATCGCTCCGGTCGGAATGACCCCACGCGGCGCCGGGATGCGGTAGGGAGTGCGGGGCGGGGCGCGATAGGCTCGGGGGACGACTTTTCGATGTCCAGGTTCGATGTTCAGGCAAGCTAGGGAGCGGTGCCAAGTGTCCGGTGGAGAGGTGGCCGGGATCCTCGTGGCTGTCTTCTGGGCGATTCTCGTCTCCTTCCTCGCGGTGGCACTCGCGAGACTGGCCCAGACGCTCAGGGCGACCACGAAGCTGGTCGCGGACGTGACCGATCAGGCCGTCCCGCTGCTCGCCGACGCCTCCGCCGCCGTGCGCTCCGCGCAGACCCAGATCGACCGGGTCGACGCCATCGCCTCGGACGTCCAGGAAGTCACCTCGAACGCGTCGGCGCTCTCCTCCACCGTGGCCTCCACTTTCGGCGGCCCTCTGGTCAAGGTGGCCGCGTTCGGATACGGGGTGCGCCGGGCCATCGGAGGCCGCGCCAAGGACGCGCCCGCCAAGCAGACCCGTCGCACCGTGATCGTGGGGCGCCCGGTGCCGCAGGCGCGCCGAGCCAAGCGGGCCAACCGGAATAAGAGGGACTGACCCAGCGATGTTCCGCCGTACGTTCTGGTTCACCGCCGGCGCTGCCGCCGGCGTGTGGGCCACCACCAAGGTCAACCGCAAGCTCAAGCAGCTGACGCCCGAGAACCTCGCCGTGCAGGCCGCCAACAAGGCGGTCGAGGCAGGCCACAAGCTCAAGGACTTCGCTCTCGACGTCCGCGACAACATGGCCGACCGCGAGGCCGAACTCGGCGACGCGCTGGGCCTGAGCGACCCGGTGGATCCCGAACTGCCCGCGCCGCGCCGCTTCGCGGTCGTCGAGAACCACTCGAAGACACCGCCCAAATACATCGAGAACACCCAGCGCACCGCTGGCACAGCTCACACGACGTACAAGCACAACAATCGGAATGAGGACCACTGATGGAGTCGGCTGAAATCCGTCGCCGCTGGCTGAGCTTCTTCGAGGAGCGTGGCCACAAGGTCGTGCCCTCGGCGTCGCTCATCGCGGACGACCCGACTCTGCTGCTCGTGCCGGCGGGCATGGTCCCGTTCAAGCCGTACTTCCTGGGCGAGGTCAAGCCGCCCGCGCCGCGCGCCACCAGCGTGCAGAAGTGTGTGCGTACGCCGGACATCGAAGAGGTCGGCAAGACGACCCGCCACGGCACGTTCTTCCAGATGTGCGGGAACTTCTCGTTCGGCGACTACTTCAAGGAAGGCGCCATCAAGTACGCCTGGGAGCTGCTCACGTCGCCCCAGGACAAGGGCGGTTACGGCCTGGAGCCGGAGAAGCTCTGGATCACCGTGTACCTGGACGACGACGAGGCCGAGCGGATCTGGCACGAGGTCGTCGGCGTACCGAAGGAGCGCATCCAGCGCCTGGGCAAGAAGGACAACTTCTGGTCCATGGGCGTCCCCGGACCCTGCGGCCCCTGCTCCGAGATCAACTACGACCGCGGCCCCGAGTTCGGCGCCGAGGGTGGCCCGATCGTCAACGACGAGCGGTACGTGGAGATCTGGAACCTGGTCTTCATGCAGTACGAGCGCGGCCAGGGCATCGGCAAGGAGGACTTCGAGATCCTCGGCGACCTGCCGTCGCAGAACATCGACACGGGTCTCGGCCTCGAGCGTCTCGCCATGATCCTGCAGGGCGTACAGAACATGTACGAGACCGACACCCTGCGCGTCGTCATGGACAAGGCCACCGAGCTGACCGGCGTGCGCTACGGCGAGAAGCACGACTCCGACGTCTCGCTCCGCGTGGTCGCCGACCACATCCGCACCTCCGCCATGCTCATCGGCGACGGCGTCACCCCGGGCAACGAGGGGCGCGGGTACGTGCTGCGCCGCATCATGCGCCGCGCCATCCGCAACATGCGCATCCTCGGCGCCACGGGCCAGGTCGTGAACGACCTGATCGGCGTCGTCATCGACACGATGGGCGAGCAGTACCCGGAGCTGATCTCCGACCGCAAGCGCATCGAGACCGTCGCCCTCGCCGAGGAGGCCGCGTTCCTCAAGGCCCTCAAGGGCGGCACGAACATCCTCGACACCGCCGTCACCGAGACCAAGGCCGCCGGACAGTCGGTCCTCGCCGGCGACAAGGCGTTCCTGCTCCACGACACCTGGGGCTTCCCGATCGACCTCACCCTGGAGATGGCCGCCGAGCAGGGGCTGTCCGTGGACGAGGACGGTTTCCGGCGCCTGATGAAGGAGCAGCGCGAGCGCGCCAAGGCCGACGCGCAGGCCAAGAAGACCGGCCACGCCGACATGGGCGCCTACCGCGAGATCGCGGACGCCGCCGGTGCCACCGACTTCATCGGCTACTCCTCGACCGACGGCGAGTCCACCATCGTCGGCCTGCTGGTGAACGGCGCTTCGTCGCCCGCCGCCACCGAGGGCGACGAGGTCGAGGTCGTCCTCGACCGCACCCCCTTCTACGCCGAGGGCGGCGGCCAGATCGGCGACACCGGCCGCATCAAGCTGGACAACGGCGCGGTGATCGAGATCCGCGACTGCCAGAAGCCGGTCCCCGGCGTGTACGTCCACAAGGGCGTCGTCCAGGTCGGCGAGGTCACCGTCGGAGCCCCGGCCCAGGCCGTCATCGACGTGTCGCGTCGCCGGGCCATTGCCCGCGCCCACTCCGCTACGCACCTCACGCACCAGGCGCTGCGCGACGCGCTCGGCCCGACGGCCGCCCAGGCCGGTTCGGAGAACCAGCCGGGCCGCTTCCGCTTCGACTTCGGTTCGCCGTCCGCCGTGCCCACGGCCGTGATGACGGACGTCGAGCAGAAGATCAACGAGGTCCTGACCCGGGAACTCGACGTGCAGGCCGAGGTCATGTCGATCGACGACGCCAAGAAGCAGGGCGCCATCGCCGAGTTCGGCGAGAAGTACGGCGAGCGCGTCCGCGTCGTCACCATCGGCGACTTCTCCAAGGAGCTGTGCGGCGGCACGCACGTGCACAACACCGCCCAGCTCGGCCTGGTGAAGCTGCTCGGCGAATCGTCCATCGGCTCCGGTGTGCGCCGCATCGAGGCCCTGGTCGGCGTCGACGCGTACAACTTCCTCGCGAAGGAGCACACGGTCGTCGCCCAGCTCCAGGAGCTGGTCAAGGGCCGCGCCGACGAGCTGCCCGAGAAGATCTCCGCGATGCTCGGCAAGCTCAAGGACGCCGAGAAGGAGATCGAGAAGTTCCGCGCGGAGAAGGTCCTGCAGGCCGCCGGCGGCCTCGTCGACTCCGCCAAGGACGTCCGCGGCGTCGCGCTCGTCACCGGCCAGGTCCCGGACGGCACGACCGCCGACGACCTGCGCAAGCTGGTCCTCGATGTTCGAGGCCGCGTCCAGGGCGGCCGCGCCGCGGTCGTCGCCCTCTTCACCACGGTCAATGGCAAGCCGCTCACGGTCATCGCCACGAACGACGCGGCCCGCGACCGCGGCCTCAAGGCCGGCGACCTGGTCCGCACCGCCGCCAAGACCCTCGGCGGCGGTGGCGGCGGCAAGCCGGACGTCGCCCAGGGCGGCGGCCAGAACCCGGCCGCCATCGGCGACGCCATCGACGCCGTCGAGCGCCTCGTCGCGGAGACGGCCAACTGATGCGCCGAGGCCGCCGGCTGGCGATCGACGTGGGGGACGCCCGGATCGGGGTCGCGTCCTGCGACCCCGACGGGATCCTCGCGACTCCTGTCGAGACGGTGCCGGGACGCGATGTCCCGGCCGCCCACCGGCGGCTGAAGCAACTCGTCGAGGAGTACGAGCCGATCGAGGTCGTCGTCGGGCTCCCTCGTTCCCTCAAGGGGGGCGAGGGCCCGGCGGCCGTCAAGGTCCGCGGCTTCGCGACGGAACTGGCCCGTGGCATCGCCCCCGTCCCGGTACGGCTCCTGGACGAGAGGATGACCACAGTGACGGCCAGTCAGGGCCTGCGCGCCTCAGGCGTCAAGTCCAAAAAGGGCCGGTCTGTCATCGACCAGGCGGCGGCCGTCATCATCCTGCAGCAGGCGCTGGAGTCCGAACGGGCGTCAGGTAATACCCCCGGCGAGGGCGTCGAAGTGGTCATCTGATCGCGATACGGTAACGTTCCGCGCGATCGGCGGCGTTCGAACAGTCGCCGCACAGCATCAAGAGGCGGAACGGTTGCCCTCCTGACCGGACCGGTACATGGGTTCCTCCCCGCCTCGCGGCTTGTAGGGGATCGATGACTGAGTATGGCCGGGGCCAAGGCTCCGAACCGTGGCACCCTGAGGATCCCCTGTACGGGGACCAGGGGTGGGGGCAGCAGGCCGGACACGGCCAGCCTGCCTACGGCGGCCAGGGGCAGTACGACCCTCAGCAGCCGCATCAGCAGCAACAGGCGTACGAAGGCGACTGGGGGACGGGACAGCAATCCGGGTACGGGCAGGGCTCGGGGTACGCACAGGGCCCGCAGCACGGGCAGGACCCGAACTACGCCCAGAACCCCGGATACGCACAGGGCCCGGGGTACGGACAGGACCCGGGATACGGGCAGCAGGCGTACGGCGGGCAGCAGGGGCAGGGCGGCTGGGACACCACCGGCACGCACGGCCAGGTCCCGTACGGCTCCGACCCCACGGACCCCTACAACACCGGCCACACCGCGGCGTACAACGGTGAACAGCCGGACTACTACAACACCCCCGGCGCCTACCCGCCGCCCGAGCCGCCGGGCCGTCGCCGCGCGCCCGAACCGGAGGCGACCGAGTGGGACGCGGGCCCCGACCAGGGCGAACACGCGTTCTTCAGCGGCGGTGACGACGACGAGGAAGACGAGAGCGAGAGCCGGGGCGGCCGACGCGGACGCGGCGGCAAGAAACCGAAGAAGCGCCGCAGCGGCTGCGCCTGCCTCGTCCTGACCGTGGTCTTCGCGGGCGGTATCGGTGGCGTCGGCTACTTCGGCTACCAGTTCTACCAGGACCGGTTCGGCTCGGCGCCCGACTTCTCCGGCGGAGGCAACGGCGAGAACGTCACCGTCGTCATCCAGAAGGGCTGGGGCGGTTACGACATCGGGCGCGCGCTCAAAGAGGCAGGTGTCGTCCAGAGCGTCGACGCCTTCGTGGCGGCCCAGTCGGCGGACCCCAAGGGCAAGTCGATCCAGGCAGGCGCCTACGTACTGCAGAAACAGATGTCGGCCGCGAGCACGGTCGATCTGCTGCTCAGCCCGAAGAGCCGCGCCAACCTGACCATTCCGGAGGGGACGCGCAACGCGACGGTCTACGCGAAGATCGACGACAAGCTCGGGGTGGCCAAGGGCACCACGGCGGGGGTCGCGAAGAAGGACTACAAGAGCCTCGGCCTGCCCGACTGGGCGTTGAACCACGCCAACCTGAAGGATCCGCTCGAGGGCTTCCTCTTCCCGTCGAGCTATGCGGCCGCCAAGGGCATGAAGCCCGAGGACGTCCTGAAGGACATGGTCTCCCGCGCCAACGACAAGTACGACGAGTTCGGCCTGGAGAAAAAGGCCAAGGCCCTCGGCCTTGAAAGCCCCTGGCAAGTGCTCACTGTGGCCAGTCTCGTCCAGGCCGAGGGCAAGACCCACGAGGACTTCCAGCGGATGGCAGAAGTGGTCTACAACCGCCTCAAGCCGACGAACACGGAGACCAACCAGCTGCTGCAGTTCGACTCGACCTTCAACTACCTCAAGGGTCAGAGCAAGATCAACATCGGCGAGTCCGAGATCAACAGCAACAAGGATCTGTACAACACCTATACGCGCAAGGGTCTCCCGCCCGGGCCGATCGACAACCCCGGTGACGAGGCGTTCGCCGCGGCGCTCAACCCGACGACCGACGGCTGGATGTACTTCGTGGCCACGGACGGCATGGACAAGACGGAGTTCGCGAAGACCCACGCCGAATTCGAGAGGCTGAGGGACAAGTTCAATGCCAGCCAGGGCAACTGACGCGCGCAGGGCGGCCGTGCTCGGCTCGCCCATCGCCCACTCCCTCTCCCCGCAGCTGCACACCGCGGCGTACGCGGCGCTGGGCCTGGACGGTTGGACGTACGACCGGTTCGACGTCGACGAGGCGGCCCTCGCGGGGTTCCTCTCGGGGCTCGGGTCCGAGTGGGCCGGCCTGTCCCTGACGATGCCGCTCAAGCGGGCAGTCATCCCGCTGCTCGACGGGATCACCGACACGGCGGCGTCCGTGGAGGCGGTCAACACCGTGGTGTGCCACGCCGACGGGCGCAGGACCGGCGACAACACCGACATCCCCGGGCTCGTGGCCGCGCTGAACGAGCGCGGCGTCGACAAGGTCGAGTCGGCCGCGATCCTGGGCGCGGGCGCCACCGCCTCGTCGGCACTCGCCGCGCTCTCCCGCATCTGCTCCGGCGAGGTCGTCGCCTACGTACGCAGCGAACAGCGGGCCGACGAGATGCGCGGCTGGGGCGAGCGGCTCGGCGTCGCGGTGCGCACCGCCGACTGGGCGGACGCGGCACGGGCCTTCGAGGCACCGCTGGTGATCTCCACGACACCCAAGGGCGGCACGGACCATCTGACGGGCGAGCTGCCCGACCGGGTGGGCACGCTGTTCGACGTGGTCTACGACCCCTGGCCGACGCCGCTCGCGGCGGTCTGGCAGCAGCGGGACGGCGCGGTGCTGAGCGGCCTCGACCTGCTGGTGCACCAGGCCGTCTTCCAGTTCGAGCAGTTCACGGGCGAGACGCGTCCGGTGCTCACGGCGATGCGCGAGGCGGGGTTGCGGGCGCTCGGCTGAGGCCGGGGCGCGTCGTCCGGAGGGCGGACAGGGCGACAGCCCGCATGCGGGGCATGGGAGGATCGGGGACACACGGTGGGGGCCGGGCTGCGCACCCGGTGCCGCCCGTTGAGCCGTAACGCAGAGCGCGAGCATGAGGAGCACCGTTGAGCAGGTTGCGCTGGCTGACCGCGGGGGAGTCGCACGGACCCGCACTTGTCGCGACGCTGGAGGGGCTTCCCGCCGGCGTTCCGATCACCACGGAGTTGGTGGCGGACCACCTGGCCAGGCGGCGTCTTGGGTATGGGCGCGGGGCGCGGATGAAGTTCGAGCAGGACGAGATCACCTTCCTGGGTGGCGTCCGGCACGGGTTGTCGCTGGGTTCGCCGGTCGCGGTGATGGTGGGCAACACCGAGTGGCCCAAGTGGGACCAGGTCATGGCGGCCGACCCGGTCGACCCGGAGATCCTCGACGGTCTGGCGCGCAACGCTCCGCTGACCCGGCCGCGGCCCGGTCACGCGGACCTCGCGGGGATGCAGAAGTACGGGTTCGACGAGGCGCGGCCGATCCTGGAGCGGGCGTCGGCGCGGGAGACCGCGGCGCGGGTGGCGCTGGGTGCGATCGCCCGGTCGTACCTGAAGGAGACGGCCGGGATCGAGATCGTCTCCCACGTCGTCGAACTGTGCTCGGTCAAGGCGCCGCAGGGCGTGTACCCGACGCCCGCCGACGTGGACAAGCTGGACGCCGACCCGCTGCGCTGCCTGGACGCGGACGCCTCCAAGGCGATGGTGGCGGAAGTCGACCAGGCCCACAAGGACGGCGACACCCTGGGCGGCGTCGTCGAGGTCCTCGCCTACGGCGTCCCGGTCGGTCTCGGCTCGCACGTGCACTGGGACCGCAAGCTGGACGCCCGCCTCGCCGGCGCCCTCATGGGCATCCAGGCCATCAAGGGCGTCGAGATCGGCGACGGCTTCGACCTCGCGCGGGTCCCCGGCTCGCAGGCGCACGACGAGATCGTCAACACCCCCGAGGGCATCCGCCGGGTCTCCGGCCGCGCCGGCGGCACCGAGGGCGGCCTGTCCACCGGTGAACTGCTGCGCGTGCGCGCCGCGATGAAGCCGATCGCGACCGTGCCGCGCGCCCTCAGGACCGTGGACGTCGCCACCGGCGAGGCCACGCAGGCCCACCACCAGCGCTCCGACGTCTCGGCCGTGCCGGCGGCCGGCATCGTGGCCGAGGCCATGGTCGCGCTGGTCCTCGCGGACGCGGTCGCGGAGAAGTTCGGCGGCGACAGCGTCCCCGAGACGCGGCGCAACGTGCAGTCCTACCTCGACAACCTGCAGATCCGGTGAGCGGGCCGAAGGTCGTCCTCGTCGGTCCGATGGGGGTCGGCAAGTCGACCGTGGGCGGCATGCTCGCGGAGCGCCTCGACACCGTCTTCCGGGACACCGACGACGACATCGTGGGCGCGCAGGGCCGCACCATCGCGGAGATCTTCGTCGACGACGGCGAGGCCCGCTTCCGCGCCCTGGAGAAGGCCGCCGTGGCAACCGCGCTCGCCGAGCACGACGGGGTCCTCGCCCTGGGCGGCGGCGCGATCCTCGACGCCGACACCCGCGCGCTGCTCGCCGGCCACCACGTCGTCTATCTCTCGATGGACGTCGACGAAGCGGCCAAGCGGACCGGCCTGAACGTGGCCCGGCCGCTGCTCGCCGTCAACCCGCGCAAGCAGTGGCGCGAGCTGATGGAGGCGCGACGGCATCTGTACACCGAGGTGGCCGCGGTGGTCGTGGCCACCGACGGCCGTGGTCCCGACGAGGTGGCGCAAGCCGTCCTCGACGCACTGGAGTTGAAGCAGGCATGAGCGAGCAGTCGGAAGTGGCCGAGCAGATCACCCGGATCCAGGTCGGCGGCACCGCCGGCACCGATCCGTACGAGGTGCTGGTGGGCCGCCAACTCCTGGGCGAGCTCGGCTCGTTGATCGGCGACCGGGTCAAGCGGGTCGCCGTCGTGCACCCGGAGGCGCTGGCCGAGACCGGGGAGGCGCTCCGCGCCGACCTGGCCGATCAGGGCTTCGAGGCCGTCGCCATCCAGGTGCCGAACGCCGAGGAGGCCAAGACCGCCGAGGTGGCCGCGTACTGCTGGAAGGCCCTCGGGCAGTCCAACTTCACGCGCAGCGACGTCATCGTGGGCGTCGGCGGCGGCGCCACCACGGACCTCGCCGGGTTCATCGCGGCGACCTGGCTGCGCGGCGTGCGCTGGATCGCCGTCCCGACGACCGTGCTCGCCATGGTCGACGCCGCGGTCGGCGGCAAGACCGGCATCAACACCGCCGAGGGCAAGAACCTGGTGGGCGCCTTCCACCCGCCGGCCGGTGTGCTGTGCGACCTCGCCGCGCTCGACTCCCTCTCGGTCAACGACTACGTGTCCGGCCTCGCCGAGATCATCAAGGCCGGGTTCATCGCTGACGAGCGGATCCTGGAGCTCATCGAGGAGGACCCGCAGGCGGCTCGTACCCCGGCGGGCCCGCACACCGCAGAGCTCATCGAGCGGTCCATCAAGGTCAAGGCCGAGGTGGTCTCCGGCGACCTGAAGGAGGCGGGCCTGCGCGAGATCCTCAACTACGGGCACACCCTCGCGCACGCCATCGAGAAGAACGAGCGCTACAAGTGGCGCCACGGCGCGGCCGTCTCGGTGGGCATGCACTTCGCCGCCGAACTCGGCCGCCTGGCCGGGCGCCTGGACGACGCGACCGCCGACCGGCACCGCACCGTCCTGGAGTCCGTCGGCCTCCCGCTGAGCTACCGCCACGACCAGTGGCCCAAGCTCCTGGAGACCATGAAGGTCGACAAGAAGTCCCGCGGCGACCTGCTGCGCTTCATCGTCCTCGACGGTCTCGGCAAGCCCACTGTTCTTGAGGGCCCCGACCCCGCCGTCCTTCTCGCCGCCTATGGCGAAGTGGCCGAATAGCTCCGGTCGTTCAGCTACGGGCACTTTGTGACCTCCCCGGCCGTTCACACAACGGCGGCCGGGGGCGGTACCGTTCGGTAGCGCCCCTGATCGTCGGCGCCCCCCTTGACGGTTGTACGAGACGGAGTGGCACCGGATGCAGCACGCAGTGGGGTCTCCGCTGCCACCGCCCCATCGGCCGGGGCACGGACCGGCCGGCGCCTGGCCTGTGGCGCCGCAGGCGCAGCAGCACCCCGGTGCGCCCGGCTTCACCGGTGCCTCGCACCCGCCGCCGGTCCCACCGCACCCCCAGCCGCCCCAGGCCCCGCTGGCGTCGGCCGCGCCGCAGCGCGACACCACGGGGCACGTGCAGCTCCCGACGGGCGCGCCCGTCGCCGTGCCGAGCCCGCCGCCCGCGCAGGCCCCCGCCGATCCGGCCGGGACCATCCTCGCCGTGCTGCTCATCGGCCCCGCCGGCGCGGGCAAGACCAGCGTCGCCAAGCACTGGGCGGAGAGCCGTCGTGTGCCCACGGCCCACATCAGCCTCGACGACGTCCGCGAATGGGTGCGCTCCGGGTTCGCCGACCCGCAGACGGGGTGGAACGACAACAGCGAGGCGCAGTACCGCCTCGCCCGCCGCACCTGCGGTTTCGCCGCCCGCAATTTTCTGGCGAACGGGATCTCCTGCGTTCTCGACGACGCCGTCTTCCCGGACCGGCCTGTCGTCGGCCTGGGCGGCTGGAAGCGGCACGTCGGCCCCGGCCTGCTGCCGGTCGTCCTGCTGCCGGGCCTGGAGATCGTCCTGGAGCGCAACGCGCAGCGCAGTGGGAACCGCCGCCTGACCGACGAGGAAGTGGCCCGCATCCACGGCCGCATGGCGGGCTGGTACGGCTCGGGACTGCCGATCATCGACAACTCGCAGCTCGACGTGGCCGCCACCGCGCAGGTCCTCGACGAGGTGCTCGCCCGCGCCATCGCGAGCCCGCCCCAGTGGTGACCGCAGCCCGGGCGGCACAGGCGGCACCGCCCGTCCGGACGCGCTGAACCGGCCGCCCGGCGCAGCCGCTCGTACGCTCGGCCTCATGGCAGAGGTGTACGCGGCCCGACGGGACCGGCTCAGAGAGCACGCGACGGCGGGCGGCAGCGCGGCCGCGCTCGTCTCGCGCCCCGCCAATGTCCGCTACCTCACGGGAGCGGCGCCGCCCGGCGCCGTCCTGTTGCTCGGCAGGGACTCCGGCGGCAGTGGTGACGTCCTGCTCTGTGCCCGGCCGCCCAGCGGGCAGACCGGCGAGGGGCGGGCCGACGAGGAGCTGCGGGTGCAGGTCCTGGCCGTGTCCGCCGGGGACCCGGCCGTCGCCGCCGCCGATGTGGCGGCCGCGCAGGGCGTCGACTCGCTCGCCGTCGAGGAACACCATCTGACGATGGCCCGGCACCGTGCGCTCGGCGCGGTCGCGCCCGGGCTGCGCTTCCGTGACCTGAACAAGGCCGTGGAGCAGCTGCGCCTGGTCAAGGACGAGGACGAGATCTCCTGCCTGCGCATCGCCGCCGAGATCGCCGACCAGGCGCTGGGCGAACTGCTGGAGTCGATCCTCGTGGGCCGCACCGAGCGCCACCTCGCCCTGGAGCTGGAACGTCGACTTGTCGACCATGGCGCCGACGGGCCGGCCTTCCCCACCTGCGTGGGCACCGGGCCGAACTCCGGCCGGGGCGGCCACCGGCCCAGCGACCGCCGCGTCGAGGAGGGTGACTTTCTCTCCGTGTGCCTGGGTGCCACGTATCGCGGATACCGCTGCGAGATCGGCCGGACCTTTGTCATCGGGACTTCGCCCGCCGACTGGCAGATCGAGCTGTACGACGTCGTTTTCGCCGCTCAGCGGGCCGGCCGGGAGAGTCTCGTGCCCGGGGCGGAGTACCGCGAGGTGGACCGGGCGGCCCGTCACGTACTGGACGCGGCGGGGTATGGTGACGGGCTCCCGCAGCTGACCGGACACGGGGTGGGACTCGAAATCGACGAGGACCCGCAGTTGGCCCCCGCGGCCATGGGTAAACTGGACGCTTGTGTGCCGGTCACCGTCGAACCGGGGGTCCACCTCCCGGGCCGGGGCGGCGTCCGGATCGATGACACGCTCGTCGTTCGCCCCGAGGCGGACGGCGGACCCGAGCTACTCACCATCACGACCAAGGAGCTGCTCGCGCTCTAGCCGGAGAGATCCGGCCAGGGGCCGAGCGCCTGCCCCGGGGTCGTCCACGTCAGTCCAGGAGATTCCGCAACCGTGGCTTCCACGAACGACCTCAAGAACGGCCTGGTGCTCAAGCTCGACGGGGGCCAGCTCTGGTCCGTCGTCGAGTTCCAGCACGTCAAGCCCGGCAAGGGCCCGGCCTTCGTGCGCACCAAGCTCAAGAACGTGCTCTCCGGCAAGGTCGTCGACAAGACGTTCAACGCCGGCGTCAAGGTCGAGACGGCCACGATCGACAAGCGCGACATGCAGTTCTCGTACATGGACGGCGACTACTTCGTCTTCATGGACATGGAGACCTACGACCAGCTGCACGTCGACCGCAAGTCCGTCGGCGACGCCGCCAACTTCCTGATCGAGGGCTTCACCGCCTCCGTGGCGCAGCACGAGGGCGAGGTGCTCTTCGTCGAGCTGCCGGCCGCCGTCGAGCTCGTCATCAAGGAGACCGAGCCCGGCGTCCAGGGCGACCGCTCCACCGGTGGCACCAAGCCCGCCATCCTGGAGACCGGCCACCAGATCGCCGTGCCGCTCTTCATCACCACGGGTGAGAAGATCAAGGTCGACACCCGTGACAGTGGCTACCTCGGCCGGGTGAACAGCTAACCGTGGCTGCCCGTAATACGGCCCGCAAGCGCGCCTTTCAGATCCTCTTCGAGGCAGACCAGCGCGGCGCCGATCCCCTGACGGTCCTCGCGGACTGGATCCGGCACTCCCGCAGTGACACGCGGCAGCCGCCCGTCAGCGAGTACACGATGGAGCTGGTCGAGGGGTACGTCGAGCAGGCGGCCCGGATCGACGAGCTCATTTCGCAGTACGCCGTCGGGTGGACCCTGGACCGCATGCCGGTCGTCGACCGCAACATTCTGCGGATCGGCGCCTACGAGCTGGTCTGGGTCGACGGGACCCCGGACGCCGTGGTGCTCGACGAGGCCGTCTCGCTCGCCAAGGAGTTCTCCACCGACGAGTCACCGGCGTTCATCAACGGACTTCTGGGCCGCTTCAAGGACCTGAAGTCCTCGCTCCGCCGCGATCAGGCATAACGCCGCAGAGCGCACCGCATCTCCGCAGGCCCGAGGTAGAACTTGAACAATGTTCTGCTTCGGGCCTGGTGCGTTCCCCCGGGGCCTCACTAGGTTCTGGCCATGTCCCCAACAGGCCCGAGCCCGCTCCGTGCCAGGGTGCGCGTCGGTTACGGTCTCGGCTCCTTCGCCACCGGCACCTTCGGCACCGTCCCCGGCCTGCTCCTGCTCTACTACCTGACCGACGTCCTCGGCGTCGGCGCGGGAGTGGCGGGGCTGCTCGTCTTCCTGCCCAAGGCATGGGACGTCCTGCTCAACCCCTGGATCGGCAGCCTCTCCGACCGCAGTACCCGGTCCCGCTTCGGCCCGCGCCGCTCCTGGATGCTCCTCGGCGCGCTCACCATGCCCATCTGCTTCGCGGCCATGTTCGCCGCGCCGGGCCTCGCCGGCGGCCCCGCGGCCGCGTACGTCGCCGTCCTGTTCCTGCTCACCGCCTCCGCGTACGCCTGCTTCCAGGTCCCCTACGTCGCGCTGCCCGCGGAACTCACGGCCGACCCGGACGAGCGCGCCCGCGTCATGTCCTGGCGCGTGGCCTTCCTGGCCGTCGCGATCCTGCTGTCAGGCGCCGTCGCGCCGCTGCTCGCCGGGGCCACCGCCGACGACCGGGGCAGCGCGGGCGGCTACCGGCTGATGGGCGTGGTGATCGGCGCGCTCCTCGCCGCCGGCATGCTCGCCGCCGTGGCCGCGACCGCGGGGACCAGGAGCGTCATCCCCGCGGCGAGCGGGCCCGGCCTGCGCGCCCAGCTCCGCGCGGCCCGCGGCAACGCGCCGTTCGCCTGGCTGCTCGGCGCCTTCGTCACCCAGGCCGCGGCGACCGGCCTGATGCTGGCGGGCACCCAGTACTTCGCGACGTACATCCTCGGCCGTCCCGGCGCCACGACACTGCTGTTCGCCTGTCTCATCGTCCCGTCGCTGCTCGCGATGCCGTTGTGGCTGGCGCTCGGACGCCGCGGCGGCAAGCGGAACGCGGCGGTCGGGGCCTCGCTCTGCTTCCTGCTGGGCGCCCTGGGGGCGGCAGCCGGCCGTGAGCTGCCGACCACCCTGATCTACGTCGCCGTGGCCGTGGCCGGGGTCGGGTACGCCGGCATGCAGATGCTGCCGATGGCGATGCTCGGCGACGCGATCGCCGCCGACGCGTACACGAGCGGCCGGCGCAGGGCCGGGGTCTTCACCGGGCTGTGGACCGCCGGGGAGACGCTCGGACTCGCCCTGGGGCCCGGCCTGTTCGGGCTCGTACTGGCGCTCGGCGACTTCGCCTCCTCCGACGCCGACCACCGCGTGGCCCAGCCCGGCTCGGCGCTCACCGCGATCGTCGTCGGCTTCGGCGCCCTGCCCGCCGCCCTGCTCCTGCTCAGCCTTCCCCTGCTGGCCCGCTACCGCCTGACCGAGGCCGAACTGACCCGGCTGCGCGATGAGCGCACCGAGCGAGACGAGGAGTCCGTATGACGACCGATGACCCCATCCTGGCGCGGCTGACCGCGCTGCGCGCAGCCGATCTTCCCGTACGCGGCGGCCGCACGATGGCGTACGTCTACGACTCCGGGCGTGAGGGGCTGGAGGAGCTGGCGAGCGCGGCCGCCGCCGCCTTCGCCGGGGTCAACGGGCTGGACATGACCGCGTTCCCGAGCGTGGTGGAGCTGGAGAACGACCTCGTGCGGCGGGCCACCGCGCTGCTCGGCGGGGACGCGGGTACGTTCACCAGCGGCGGCACCGAGAGCTGCCTGCTCGCCGTGCTGACCGCACGGCAGCACGCACGTCGCGTGCGGGGCGTGACCGACCCGGAGCTGGTGCTCCCGGAGACCGCGCACGCCGCGTTCCACAAGGCCGCCGAACTCTTCGGCCTCACCGTCGTCACCGTCCCCGTCGACCCCGGCACCTTCAAGGTCCGTCCCGCCGACGTCGCCGCCGCCCTCACCGACCGCACCGCGCTGGTCGTGGTCTCCGCGCCCTCGTACGCCCACGGCGTGCTCGACCCGATCGCCGAGGTGGCGGCGGAGGCGGCCCGGCGCGACGTGCTCTGCCATGTCGACGCGTGCATCGGGGGGTGGTACCTCGGGCATCTGCGGGCGGCCGTACGCGAAGGCCGCTTTGCCCAGGACGCGCCGGAAATACCGGAGTTCGATCTGTCCGTCCCGGGAGTGACCTCCCTCTCGGTGGACCTCCACAAGTACGCGTACACGGCGAAGGGCGCCTCGCTCCTCCTCTTCCGGGATGCCGAACTGCGCCGCCATGGCTGGTTCGCACATGCCTCCTGGCCCGGCTACCCCGTCGTCAACTCCACCCTCCAGGGCACCAAGTCGGCGGGGCCGCTCGCGGCGGCCTGGGCGGTGACGGAGCGGGTGGGCGCCGAGGGTTACACCGAGTTGTCGACGCGCGTCCACCGAGCGACCCGGGCGCTCGCCGACGGCGTGCGGCGGATCGAGGGACTGCGCCTGCTCGCCGAACCCGAGGCGTCCCTGCTCGCCGTCGCCTCCGACGACCCGGAGATCGATGTGTTCGTC
This sequence comes from Streptomyces sp. NPDC050264, assembly GCF_040655895.1. NCBI lineage: Bacteria > Bacillati > Actinomycetota > Actinomycetes > Kitasatosporales > Streptomycetaceae > Streptomyces > Streptomyces sp. NPDC050264. Next base: position 118,342 of record NZ_JBFAKV010000020.1, on the reverse strand, counting down.
GTGGCGGACGAGATCCGGGGGAGCGGCTGGTATCTGCAGCCGCAGCCCGCGTTCGGCGCCTCCCCGGCCAATCTGCATCTGACGGTGACCGCGGCGGTCGCGGGCGAGGAGGGCGTGCGCCTGCTCCTGGCCGAACTGGAGAAGGCGGTGGGCCGGGCGCGGGAGGCCGGGCCCGTGCACGTGGACCCGGCGATCGTCGAGGCCGCCGCCTCGCTCGACCCGGAGGCGCTGGGCCCCGAGGAGGTCGACGTGGCGCTCGCCCTCGCGGGGGTGGGGGAGGAAGGCCGGCTGCCCGAGCGGATGGCGCCGGTCCTTGCCGTGCTGCAGTCGCTGCCGCCACGGCTGAGCGAGCGGCTGCTGCCCGAGGTCATCGGGCGGCTGTACCAGGTCTGAGCCTGGCGGGGTCGCCACATCCCTAGGGGCGGAGCCGACGGCTCCGCCCCTAGGGATGTGACGTTTCTGCGATGCGGCCCTGGGTCAGGCCTCCTCGTGCGCCACCGCACGGCGCGCGTCCGCGTCCAGGACGCCCCAGCTGATCAGCTGCTCGGTCAGGACCGAGGGCGACTGGTCGTAGATGACGGCCAGCGTGCGCAGGTCGTCCTGGCGGATCGAGAGCACCTTGCCGTTGTAGTCACCGCGCTGCGACTGGATCGTGGCGGCGTAGCGCTGCAGCGGGCCCGCCTTCTCCGGCGGCACGTGGGCCAGGCGCTCCAGGTCCAGGACGAGCTTCGGCGGGGGCTCGGCCGCGCCGCCGGGAGTCGTGCCGGGCAGCAACTCCTGCACCGGAACCCCGTAGAAGTCCGCCAGCTCGGCAAGGCGCTGCACGGTCACGGCACGGTCACCGCGCTCGTACGACCCGACCACGACCGCCTTCCAGCGTCCCTGGGACTTCTCCTCGACGCCGTGGAGGGAAAGGCCCTGCTGGGTACGGATCGCACGGAGCTTGGCCCCGAGCTGCTTGGCGTATTCGCTGGACATATAGCTCCCCGGACACTGCATCACTGTGCGGCTGCGCCGCGTGGTAGGTAACTCACTGTGAGGTTACGCAGCGTTACTTGGCCGCGTCAAGCCGAATGGTCCGTACCGACCTTCCCCCAAAACGGGCGATCTCGCACCTCCAGGGTGGTGATCAGCGATGTTGAAGGGCTGGTAATGTGGATGGCGCAAATCCGACGTCCTTTAAGATCCGTCCCGTGAGGCGGAGAAGGGGGTCCGTTTCGTATGGACACGCAGAATTCCGACGCCAGGTCCGTTCTCGAAGGCCCTGACATCGCGCGGGTACTGACCCGTATCGCCCACGAGATCGTCGAGCGCGCCAAGGGCGCCGAGGACGTGGTCCTCCTGGGCATTCCCACGCGGGGCGTCTTCCTCGCCCGCAGGCTGGCCGAGAAGCTCGAAGAGATCACCGGCCGCGCCGTCCCCGTCGGCTCGCTCGACATCACGATGTACCGGGACGACCTGCGCATGCACCCGCCGCGCGCGCTCGCCCGCACCGAGATCCCCGGCGACGGCATCGACGGCCGCCTCGTGATCCTCGCCGACGACGTGCTCTTCTCCGGCCGCACCATCCGCGCCGCCCTCGACGCCCTGAACGACATCGGGCGCCCGCGTGCCGTGCAGCTCGCCGTCCTCGTCGACCGCGGCCACCGCGAACTCCCGATCCGCGCCGACTACGTCGGCAAGAACCTCCCCACGTCGCTGCGGGAGACGGTCAAGGTCCAGCTCGCCGAGGAGGACGGCCGCGACGCCGTGCTGCTCGGTGCCAAGCGGGACTCCAAGGCGGCCGAGCAGTAGCCACCTTCGCGCGTGCGTCCCAGCCGGGACGTACGCCCTGACAGGTGTGCCCTCGCGCGCCCGTATGCCCCAAATCTCCTGATCTTCCTTACGGAGCACCCCCGATGATGCGACACCTCATCTCGGCCGCCGACCTCACCCGCGACGACGCCGTCCTCATCCTCGACACCACCGAGGAGATGGTCCGGGTCGCCGACCGGCCCATCAAGAAGCTGCCCGCGCTGCGCGGGCGGACCGTCTGCAACCTCTTCTTCGAGGACTCGACCCGGACCCGGATCTCCTTCGAGGCCGCCGAGAAGCGCCTCTCCGCCGACGTCATCAACTTCGCGGCCAAGGGCTCCAGCGTCTCCAAGGGCGAGTCCCTGAAGGACACCGCGCAGACCCTGGAGGCGATGGGCGTCGACGCCGTCGTCATCCGGCACGGCGCGTCCGGCGCCCCCTACCGGCTCGCGACCTCCGGCTGGATCGACGCCCCCGTCATCAACGCGGGCGACGGCACCCACCAGCACCCCACCCAGGCGCTCCTGGACGCCTTCACGATGCGCCGCCGCCTGGTCGGCGCGGACGCCGGGCTCGGCAAGGGCCTCGACGGCAAGCGCGTCACGCTCGTCGGCGACGTCCTGCACAGCCGCGTCGCCCGCTCGAACGTCGACCTGCTGCACACCCTGGGCGCCGACGTCACCCTCGTCGCGCCGCCCACCCTGCTGCCCGTCGGCGTCGAGAGCTGGCCCTGCGAGGTCTCCTACGACCTGGACTCCACGCTCCCCAAGTCCGACGCCGTGATGATGCTGCGGGTCCAGCGCGAGCGGATGAACGCGGCGTTCTTCCCGACCGAGCGCGAGTACTCGCGCCGCTACGGCCTCGACGGCGACCGCATGGCGAAGATGCCGGAGCACGCCATCGTGATGCACCCGGGACCGATGGTCCGCGGCATGGAGATCACCGCCGAGGTCGCGGACTCCGACCGCTGCACGGCCATCGAACAGGTCGCCAACGGTGTGCACACCCGTATGGCCGTCCTCTACCTGCTGCTCGGCGGCAACGAGCCCGCCGTCACCCACTCTCGTACCGAGGAGAAGCAAGCATGAGCGAGACGCAGAAGACACTGATCCGTGGTGCGAAGGTACTCGGCGGCGAGGCGCAGGACGTCCTGATCGACGGCGACGTCATCGCCGAGATCGGAACTGCGCTGAGCGCGGACGGCGTGGACGAGGTCGTCGAGGCCGACGGCAAGGTGCTCCTGCCGGGCCTCGTCGACCTCCACACCCACCTGCGCGAGCCGGGCCGCGAGGACTCCGAGACCGTTCTGACCGGCACCAAGGCCGCCGCCTCCGGCGGCTACACCGCCGTGTTCGCCATGGCCAACACCTTCCCGGTCGCCGACACCGCCGGCGTCGTCGAGCAGGTCTACCGGCTCGGCCAGGAACACGGCTACTGCGATGTGCAGCCCATCGGCGCCGTCACCGTGGGCCTCGAAGGCAGCAAGCTCGCCGAGCTCGGCGCCATGCACGAGTCCGCCGCCGGCGTCACCGTCTTCTCCGACGACGGCAAGTGCGTCCACGACGCCGTGATCATGCGCCGCGCCCTGGAATACGTGAAGGCCTTCGGCGGCGTCGTCGCCCAGCACGCGCAGGAGCCCCGGCTCACCGAGGGCGCCCAGATGAACGAGGGCACCGTCTCCGCCGAGCTGGGCCTGGGCGGCTGGCCCGCCGTCGCCGAGGAGTCGATCATCGCCCGCGACGTGCTGCTCGCCGAGCACGTCGGCTCGCGGGTGCACATCTGCCACCTGTCGACCGCAGGGTCCGTGGAGATCGTGCGCTGGGCCAAGTCCCGCGGCATCGACGTGACCGCCGAGGTGACCCCGCACCACCTGCTCCTCACCGACGAGCTCGTGCGTTCGTACAACCCGGTCTACAAGGTCAACCCGCCGCTGCGCACCGAGAAGGACGTGCTGGCGCTGCGCGAGGCGCTTGCCGACGGCACGATCGACATCGTCGCCACCGACCACGCCCCGCACCCGCACGAGGACAAGGACTGCGAGTGGGCCGCCGCCGCCATGGGCATGGTGGGCCTGGAGACCGCGCTGAGCGTCGTGCAGCAGACCATGGTCGAGACGGGCCTGCTGGACTGGGCGGGCGTCGCCGAGCGGATGTCCGTCAAGCCCGCCGAGATCGGACAGGCCGCGGGCCATGGACGTCCCGTCTCGGCAGGTGAGCCCGCCAACCTCGTTCTCGTCGACGCCGACTACCGTGGAGCCGTTGACCCCGCGGGCTTCGCCTCCCGCAGCCGCAACACCCCGTACGAGGGCCGTGAGCTGCCGGGGCGCGTCACCCACACCTGGCTGCGGGGCAAGGCCACCCTCGCCGACGGGAAGCTCGCGTGACACCTCTGCTGCACCTGGCCGCCGAACAGAAGTCGGCGGACGTGACCGACTGGGCCGACCGGATCGGCTGGATCGTCGGACTGCTGCTCTTCATCACGCTCGTCTACTGGCTGATGCGCCAGGGCTGGAAGTGGCGCGGCACCCTGCAGGGCGGCCTGCCGCCGCTGCCGCAGTCGCCCGAATCGCCGGACGAGCCGAAAATGACCATGAGCGGCCGGTACCACGGCTCCACCACCGCCGGGCAGTGGCTCGACCGCATCGTGGCGCACGGCCTCGGTACCCGCAGCCGCGTCGAGCTGACCCTGACGGACGCCGGTCTGGACGTCGTACGCCCCGGCGCGAGCGACTTCTTCGTCCCGGCGGACGCGCTGCGCGAGGCCCGCCTCGACAAGGGCATCGCCGGCAAGGTCCTCACGGAGGGCGGTCTGCTGATCGTCACCTGGGAGCACGGCGACAGGCTGATCGACTCCGGATTCCGCTCGGACCACGCGGCCGAGCAGGCCGCATGGGTCACCACCCTGAACGACATGGTCAAGACGACCATCACGACCATCACGACGGAAGGCACCGCACGATGACCACCTCCACCAGGGGAGCCGCAAAAGTTCCCGCCGTTCTCGTCCTGGAGGACGGCCGGGTGTTCCGCGGCCGTGCCTACGGGGCCGTGGGGGAGACCTTCGGCGAGGCCGTGTTCTCCACCGGCATGACCGGCTACCAGGAGACGCTCACCGACCCGTCGTACGCCCACCAGATCGTGGTCGCCACCGCCCCGCAGATCGGCAACACGGGCTGGAACGACGAGGACGACGAGTCGGGTCGCATCTGGGTCTCGGGATACGTCGTCCGCGACCCCGCGCGCGTGCCGTCCAACTGGCGCGCGAAGCGTTCGCTCGACGACGAGCTGGTCGCCCAGGGCATCGTCGGGATCAGCGGGATCGACACCCGTGCCCTCACCCGCCACCTGCGCGAGCGCGGCTCCATGCGCTCCGGGGTCTTCTCCGGCGAGACGCTGCCGGCCGACGCCGAGCTGGTCTCCCGCGTCCAGGCGCAGCCCGCGATGAAGGGCCTGAGCCTGTACGAGGAGGTCGCCACCAAGGAGGCCTACGTCGTCCCGGCGGTCGGCGAGAAGAAGTTCACCGTCGCCGCCATCGACCTCGGCATCAAGGGCATGACCCCGCACCGGATGGCCGAGCGCGGCATCGAGGTGCACGTGCTGCCCGCCACGGCGACCGAGGAGGACGTGTACGCGGTCGACCCCGACGGCGTGTTCTTCTCCAACGGACCCGGCGACCCGGCCACCGCCGACGGACCGGTCGCGTTGATGACCGCCGTCCTCGCCCGCAGGACGCCGCTGTTCGGCATCTGCTTCGGCAACCAGATCCTGGGCCGCGCCCTCGGCTTCGGCACGTACAAGCTGAAGTACGGCCACCGCGGCATCAACCAGCCGGTGCAGGACCGCACCACCGGCAAGGTCGAGGTCACCGCGCACAACCACGGCTTCGCCGTGGACGCCCCGCTCGACAAGGTCAGCGAGACGCCCTTCGGCCGCGCCGAGGTCTCCCACGTCTGCCTGAACGACCAGGTCGTCGAAGGCCTCCAGCTGCTCGACCAGCCGGCCTTCTCCGTCCAGTACCACCCCGAAGCGGCGGCCGGTCCGCACGACGCCGCGTACCTCTTCGACCGCTTCGTCTCTCTGATGGCAGCAGAAGGAGCCCAGCGTGCCTAAGCGCTCCGACATCCAGTCCGTCCTGGTCATCGGTTCAGGACCGATCGTCATCGGCCAGGCCGCCGAGTTCGACTACTCCGGCACCCAGGCGTGCCGCATCCTGCGGGCCGAGGGCCTGCGGGTGATCCTCGTGAACTCCAACCCCGCGACGATCATGACCGACCCGGAGATCGCCGACGCCACGTACGTCGAGCCGATCACCCCCGAGTTCGTCGAGAAGATCATCGCGAAGGAGCGCCCCGACGCGCTGCTGCCCACCCTGGGCGGCCAGACCGCGCTCAACACCGCGATCTCCATGCACGAGCAGGGCGTCCTCGAGAAGTACGGCGTCGAGCTCATCGGCGCCAACGTCGAGGCGATCAACAAGGGTGAGGACCGCGACCTCTTCAAGGGCGTCGTGGAAGAGGTCCGCAAGAAGATCGGGCACGGCGAGTCCGCCCGGTCCGTGATCTGCCACACCATGGACGACGTCCTGAAGGGCGTCGACACCCTCGGCGGGTACCCCGTCGTCGTCCGCCCCTCCTTCACCATGGGCGGCGCCGGTTCCGGCTTCGCGCACGACGAGGAGGAGCTGCGCCGCATCGCCGGTCAGGGCCTGACCCTGTCTCCCACCACCGAGGTGCTCCTGGAGGAGTCCATCCTCGGCTGGAAGGAGTACGAGCTGGAGCTGATGCGCGACAAGAACGACAACGTCGTGGTCGTCTGCTCCATCGAGAACTTCGACCCGATGGGCGTGCACACCGGCGACTCGATCACGGTCGCGCCCTCGATGACGCTCACCGACCGCGAGTACCAGCGGCTGCGCGACATCGGCATCGCGATCATCCGCGAGGTCGGCGTCGACACCGGCGGCTGCAACATCCAGTTCGCGATCAACCCCGAAGACGGCCGCGTCATCGTCATCGAGATGAACCCGCGCGTGTCGCGTTCGTCCGCGCTCGCCTCCAAGGCCACGGGCTTCCCGATCGCGAAGATCGCCGCGAAGCTGGCCGTCGGCTACACGCTCGACGAGATCCCGAACGACATCACCGAGAAGACCCCGGCCTCCTTCGAGCCGACGCTCGACTACGTGGTCGTGAAGGCCCCGCGGTTCGCCTTCGAGAAGTTCCCGTCCGCCGACTCCACCCTCACCACGACCATGAAGTCGGTCGGCGAGGCCATGGCGATCGGCCGCAACTTCACCGAGGCGTTCCAGAAGGCGCTGCGCTCCCTGGAGAAGAAGGGCTCGCAGTTCACCTTCGTAGGGAAGACCGGCGACAAGACCGCTCTCCTCGAAGAGGCGGTGCGCCCGACCGACGGCCGGATCAACACCGTCATGGAGGCGATCCGGGCCGGCGCCACGCCGGAGGAGGTCTTCGACTACACGAAGATCGACCCGTGGTTCGTCGACCAGCTCTTCCTGATCAAGGAGGTCGCGGACGAGCTCGCCGCCGCCGAGCGCCTCGACGCGGAACTGCTCGCCGAGGCCAAGCGCCACGGCTTCTCCGACCAGCAGATCGCCGAGATCCGCGGCCTGCGCGAGGACGTCGTCCGCGAGGTCAGGCACGCGCTCGGCGTCCGCCCGGTCTACAAGACGGTCGACACGTGTGCCGCCGAGTTCGCCGCGAAGACGCCGTACTTCTACTCCTCGTACGACGAGGAGAGCGAGGTCGCGCCGCGCACCAAGCCCGCCGTGATCATCCTGGGCTCGGGACCGAACCGCATCGGCCAGGGCATCGAGTTCGACTACTCCTGCGTCCACGCCTCCTTCGCGCTCAGCGACGCGGGCTACGAGACCGTGATGGTCAACTGCAACCCGGAGACGGTCTCCACGGACTACGACACCTCCGACCGCCTGTACTTCGAGCCGCTGACGCTGGAAGACGTGCTGGAGATCGTGCACGCCGAATCCCTCGCTGGCCCGATCGCGGGCGTCGTCGTCCAGCTCGGCGGCCAGACCCCGCTGGGCCTGGCGCAGGCGCTCAAGGACAACGGCGTCCCGGTCGTCGGCACGCCCCCGGAGGCGATCCACGCCGCCGAGGACCGCGGCGCCTTCGGCCGGGTGCTCGCGGAGGCCGGTCTCCCGGCGCCCAAGCACGGCACCGCCACCACGTTCGCGGAAGCGAAGGCGATCGCCGACGAGATCGGCTACCCGGTCCTCGTCCGCCCGTCCTACGTCCTCGGCGGCCGCGGCATGGAGATCGTCTACGACGAGACCCGCCTGTCCTCGTACATCGAGGAGTCGACGGAGATCAGCCCCAGCCGCCCCGTGCTGGTGGACCGCTTCCTCGACGACGCCATCGAGATCGACGTCGACGCCCTGTACGACGGCGAGGAGCTCTACCTCGGCGGCGTCATGGAGCACATCGAGGAGGCCGGCATCCACTCCGGCGACTCGGCGTGCGCGCTGCCCCCGATCACGCTCGGCGGCTTCGACATCAAGCGCCTGCGCGCCTCCACCGAAGCCATCGCCAAGGGCGTCGGCGTGCGCGGCCTCATCAACATCCAGTTCGCCCTGGCCGGGGACATCCTCTACGTCCTGGAGGCCAACCCGCGCGCGTCGCGCACCGTCCCCTTCACCTCGAAGGCGACCGCGGTGCCGCTCGCGAAGGCCGCCGCCCGCATCTCGCTGGGCGCCACCGTCGCCGAGCTGCGCGCCGAGGGACTCCTGCCGAAGACCGGCGACGGCGGCACGCTCCCGCTCGACGCGCCGATCTCCGTCAAGGAGGCCGTCATGCCGTGGTCGCGCTTCCGCGACATCCACGGCCGCGGCGTCGACACGGTCCTCGGCCCGGAGATGCGCTCCACCGGCGAGGTCATGGGCATCGACACCGTCTTCGGCACGGCGTACGCCAAGTCGCAGGCGGGCGCCTACGGGCCGCTGCCCACGAAGGGCCGCGCGTTCATCTCCGTGGCCAACCGAGACAAGCGCTCGATGATCTTCCCGGCGCGCGAGCTGGTCGCCCACGGCTTCGAGCTGCTGGCCACGTCCGGCACGGCCGAGGTCCTCAAGCGCAACGGCATCAACGCCACCGTCGTGCGCAAGCAGTCCGAGGGCGAGGGTCCGAACGGTGAGAAGACCATCGTCCAGCTGATCCACGCGGGCGATGTCGACCTGATCGTCAACACCCCGTACGGCACCGGCGGCCGCCTCGACGGCTACGAGATCCGCACGGCGGCCGTGGCCCGCTCCGTGCCCTGCCTGACGACGGTCCAGGCGCTCGCCGCCGCCGTCCAGGGCATCGACGCCCTCAACCACGGTGACGTGGGCGTGAGTTCACTGCAGGAACACGCGGAACACCTGACCGCGGCCCGCGACTAGCAGCCCACGAGGGGGACACCGGAAACGGTGTCCCCCTCTTCATGAGCCCCCGCCGCCCGCGTACCTCTAGGACCTGAGTCATGTACAAGCTGTTCTTCCACCTCGTCTTCAAGCGCATGGACCCCGAGAAGGCCCACTACCTCGCCTTCCGCTGGATCCGCCGCGCGGCCCGCACCCCCGTCCTGCGCACCTTCGTAGCGGCCGCTCTCGCGCCGCGCTACAGGGAGCTGCGCACGGAAGCCCTCGGTCTCCGTATGCACGGTCCTTTCGGGCTGGCCGCCGGCTTCGACAAGAACGCCATCGCCGTCGACGGCATGGCGATGCTCGGCTTCGACCACGTCGAGATCGGCACCGTCACGGGCGAGGCGCAGCCCGGCAACCCCAAGAAGCGCCTCTTCCGGCTCGTCCAGGACCGCGCGCTCATCAACCGCATGGGCTTCAACAACGAAGGCTCGCTGGCCGTCGCTGCCCGCCTGGCCTCCCGCAACCCGGTCTTCAAGACCACGGTCGGCGTGAACATCGGCAAGACGAAGGTCGTGCCGGAGGCGGAGGCCGCCGCGGACTACGTGAAGTCGACCGAGCGCCTCGCCGCCTTCGCCGACTACCTCGTCGTGAACGTCTCCTCGCCCAACACCCCGGGCCTGCGCAACCTCCAGGCCACGGAGGCGCTGCGCCCGCTGCTCACCGCCGTGCGCGAGGCCGCCGACCGCGTCGTGCGCTCGCGCCGCGTCCCGCTTCTCGTGAAGATCGCGCCCGACCTCGCCGACGAGGACATCGACGCGGTCGCCGACCTCGCCGTCGAACTCGGCCTGGACGGCATCATCGCCACGAACACCACGATCTCCCGCGCCGGCCTCACGACCGAGGGCGACGTCGTGAACGAGACCGGCGGCCTGTCCGGCGCTCCCCTCAAGGAGCGCTCCCTGGAGGTCCTCAGGCGCCTCTACGCGCGCGTGGGGGACCGGGTCACCCTCGTGGGCGTCGGCGGCATCGAGAACGCCGAGGACGCCTGGCAGCGCATTCTCGCCGGTGCCACGCTCATCCAGGGCTACTCGGCCTTCATCTACGAGGGCCCGTTCTACGCCCGCGCGATCCACAAGGGCCTCGCCGCACGTCTGAACAACTCCCCGCACGCCACGCTCGCCGACGCGGTGGGCGCCGATGTGAAGAAGGCGGAATCCGCATGACCGTGCAGGAACCCTTCGGCGCCCGTCTGCGCCGCGTCATGGACGAGCGCGGCCCGCTCTGCGTCGGCATCGACCCGCACGCCGCCCTGCTGTCCTCCTGGGGCCTGAACGACGACATCGCGGGCCTGGAGTCCTTCACCCGTACGACGGTCGAGGCGCTGGCCGGCACCGTCGCCGTGGTGAAGCCGCAGTCGGCGTTCTTCGAGCGGTTCGGCTCGCGCGGCACCGCCGTCCTGGAGCGCGCTGTCGCCGACCTGCGCGCCGCGGGCACCCTCGTCGTCCTGGACGCCAAGCGCGGTGACATCGGCTCCACCATGGCCGCGTACGCGGAGACCTTCCTGCACAAGGACTCCCCGCTGTTCTCGGACGCGCTGACGGTGTCGCCGTACCTCGGCTACGGGTCCCTGAAGCCGGCCGTCGACCTCGCGCGCGAGTCCGGCGCGGGCCTCTTCGTCCTCGCGCTCACCTCCAACCCCGAAGGCGGCGAGGTCCAGCACGCCGTACGGGCCGACGGCCGCACCGTGGGCGCGACGATGCTCGCGCACCTCGCCGAGGAGAACGCGGCGGAGAGCCCCCTGGGGTCCTTCGGCGCGGTCGTCGGCGCGACCCTCGGGGACCTGTCCTCCTACGGACTCGACATCAACGGTCCGCTCCTCGCGCCCGGCATCGGCGCGCAGGGCGCCACGGCCGCCGATCTCCCCACGGTGTTCGGCGCGGCCGTACGCAATGTCGTACCGAGTGTGAGCCGCGGGGTCCTCAAGGCGGGGCCGTCCGTGACCGCGCTGCGGGACGCGGCCGTGCGGTTCGCGGACGAGGTGCGTGAGGCGGTCGAGGGGGCCCGATGAGAGCCGCCTCGGAGTGGCACTCCGTGCCTACCTTGGGCCTCCCGTCCGAATCTTGACCGATTTACAGGTCGTTTTGTCTGAAATGCATGGCTCGGCCAAGGCTGACCAGGACTTTTCGTCTGTTCTCGCTGACTCAGACGGCCGCGGCCGCTAGTCTCCGTCGAGGAGAACGGGCGAGCGCGTTGCTCGTTGCTCCCCTGGTGTGGGGCGACTAGGTTCCTCACCGGTCCGTATCCGATTTTTCGACATCCGAGGTGACGTAGGCGTGGCTCTTCCGCCCCTTACCCCTGAACAGCGCGCAGCCGCGCTCGAAAAGGCCGCCGCGGCTCGCCGGGAGCGGGCCGAGGTCAAGAATCGACTCAAGCACTCCGGCGCCTCCCTTCACGAGGTCATCAAGCAGGGCCAGGAGAACGACGTCATCGGCAAGATGAAGGTCTCCGCCCTTCTGGAGTCCCTGCCGGGCGTGGGCAAGGTCCGCGCCAAGCAGATCATGGAGCGGCTCGGGATCTCCGAATCCCGCCGGGTGCGCGGTCTCGGTTCCAACCAGATCGCCTCCCTGGAGCGCGAGTTCGGCAGCACCGGAGCCTGAGCGTCACCGGCCGGCCCGAGGGCTGGTCCGGGGCACTCCGGAACAACTGGAATAATCGCTGCATGAGTGAACGTCCGCGGCTGACCGTGCTCTCCGGCCCCTCCGGGGTCGGCAAGAGCACGGTCGTCGCCCATATGCGCAAGGAACACCCCGAGGTCTGGCTCTCGGTGTCGGCGACGACCCGTAAGCCGCGCCCCGGCGAGAAGCACGGCGTCCAGTACTTCTTCGTCACCGACGAGGAAATGGACAAGCTGATCGCCAACGGCGAGCTCCTTGAGTGGGCCGAGTTCGCGGGTAACCGCTACGGCACACCGCGCCGCGCCGTCCTCGATCACCTCGAGGCGGGTGAGCCGGTCCTCCTCGAGATCGACCTCCAGGGCGCGCGCCTGGTCCGGGAGTCGATGGCCGAGGCGCAGCTGGTCTTCCTCGCACCGCCGAGCTGGGAGGAGCTGGTCCGCCGGCTCACCGGGCGCGGTACCGAGGCCCCGGAGGTCATCGAGCGCCGACTCGAGGCCGCCAAGATCGAACTGGCCGCCGAGGCGGAGTTCCACACCACCCTGGTCAACACCTCCGTCGAGGACGTGGCGCGTGAGCTGCTAGCCTTGATGAAAGTTGTTTGATCTTCACCGTATTTCTCACCCCGGTTTTACCCATCGGAAGGCAGAGCGTGTCCTCTTCCATCACCGCGCCCGAGGGCATCATCAACCCGCCGATTGATGAGCTCCTCGAGGCAACCGACTCGAAGTACAGCCTGGTCATCTACGCCGCCAAGCGCGCGCGTCAGATCAACGCGTACTACTCGCAGCTCGGCGAGGGCCTCCTCGAGTACGTCGGCCCGCTGGTGGACACGCACGTCCACGAGAAGCCGCTCTCGATCGCCCTTCGCGAGATCAACGCGGGTCTGCTGACGTCCGAGGCCATCGAGGGCCCCGCGCAGTAACGCTCGTTCTTTACGTCACCACAGGCCCGGCAGTGCCCCTGCCGGGCCTGTGGTGTGTCATGGAGTCGTACGAAGACGAGTACGGGGATACGGGTGCGGGGAGGCGCGGACGGTGGAAGCGGTGGAGACGGTGGACAAGCCGAAGGTCGTTCTGGGGGTCAGCGGCGGAATCGCCGCCTACAAGGCGTGTGAACTGCTGCGGCGACTGACCGAGTCCGGCCACGACGTACGCGTCGTCCCCACGGACTCGGCGCTGCACTTCGTCGGCGCCGCGACCTGGTCCGCGCTCTCCGGCAACCCGGTCTCCACCGAGGTCTGGGACTCCGTCCACGAGGTCCCGCACGTGCGGATCGGCCAGCACGCGGACCTGGTGGTCGTCGCTCCGGCCACCGCCGACATGCTGGCCAAGGCGGCTCACGGCCTCGCCGACGACCTCCTCACGAACACCCTGCTCACGGCCCGCTGTCCGGTCGTCTTCGCGCCCGCGATGCACACCGAGATGTGGGAGCACCCGGCCACGCAGGAGAACGTCGCCACGCTGCGCCGCCGCGGCGCCCTCGTCATCGAGCCCGCCGTCGGGCGGCTGACCGGTGTCGACACCGGCAAGGGCCGCTTCCCGGACCCCGTCGAGATCTTCGAGTACGTGCGCCGGGTGCTGGCGCGCGGCGCCGATGCCGCCGTCTCCGATCTGGCCGGGAAGCACGTCGTCGTGAGCGCCGGCGGCACCCGCGAACCCCTCGACCCGGTCCGCTTCCTCGGCAACCGCTCCTCCGGCAAGCAGGGCTACGCGCTGGCCCGTACGGCGGCCGCCCGCGGCGCCCGGGTCACCCTGCTCTCCGCGAACGCGGCGCTGCCCGACCCGGCGGGCGTCGACACCGTCCACGTGGGCACGGCCGTGCAACTGCGCGAGGCCGTCCTCAAGGCGGCCGCCGACGCCGACGTGGTCGTCATGGCGGCGGCCGTGGCCGATTTCCGCCCCGAGGTGTACGCCACGGGCAAGATCAAGAAGAAGGACGGCCAGGAGCCCGCCCCGATCGCGCTCGTGCGCAATCCGGACATCCTCGCCGAGGTGTCCGCCGGCCGGTCGCGCCCCGGCCAGGTGGTCGTCGGATTCGCCGCCGAGACCGACGACGTGCTCGCCAACGGCCGGGCCAAGCTCGCCCGTAAGGGCTGTGACCTGCTCGTCGTCAACGAGGTCGGGGAGCGCAAGACCTTCGGCTCCGAGGAGAACGAGGCCGTGATCCTGGGCGCCGACGGCAGTGAGACGCCGATCCCGTACGGCCCGAAGGAAGCGCTCGCGGACCGGATCTGGGACGAGGTCGTCCGCCGCGTCGTGCCGTCGGCCAACGGCGTGTGAAATCTCGCCGCACGTGTGCCCCGCCCATCGGGGAGTGAAAATCCACGTTCGCCCCTTCGGACGCACCGAACTCCCGAAAACACGGGAATTTCGGGCGCCCGGTACTCTTCCGAAGACCGATCGTCGTATCGCAGAATGCGGTGTCGCAGGTCACAGCGCTCCCAAGTGGCGAGACGCGTGGTCCGGCGGCCGAGCGTGACCGATAAACTGGTCTCGGACGCCGCCGGGCGCAGCTCCCGGCAGTCCATCAATGATCAGCCAGCAGCCGCTGCAACCACAGGGAGCGTTGTGTCCCGTCGCCTGTTCACCTCGGAGTCCGTGACCGAGGGCCACCCCGACAAGATCGCTGACCAGATCAGCGACACCATTCTCGACGCGCTGCTGCGCGAGGACCCCACGTCCCGCGTCGCCGTCGAGACGCTGATCACCACCGGCCTGGTCCACGTGGCCGGCGAGGTCACCACCAAGGCGTACGCCCCGATCGCGCAGCTCGTGCGCGACAAGATCCTCGAGATCGGCTACGACTCCTCGAAGAAGGGGTTCGACGGCGCTTCTTGTGGCGTCTCGGTCTCCATCGGGTCGCAGTCCCCGGACATCGCGCAGGGCGTCGACACGGCGTACGAGAAGCGCGTCGAGGGTGACGAGGACGAGCTCGACAAGCAGGGCGCCGGCGACCAGGGCCTGATGTTCGGCTACGCGTGCGACGAGACGCCGGAGCTCATGCCGCTCCCGATCCACCTCGCGCACCGCCTCTCGCGCCGCCTCTCCGAGGTCCGCAAGAACGGCACGATCCCTTACCTGCGCCCGGACGGGAAGACCCAGGTCACCATCGAGTACGACGGTGACAAGGCGGTCCGCCTGGACACGGTCGTGGTCTCGTCCCAGCACGCCTCGGACATCGACCTGGACTCGCTGCTCGCCCCGGACATCCGCGAGTTCGTCGTCGAGCCGGAGCTGAAGGCGCTCCTCGACGACGGCATCAAGCTGGAGACCGAGGGCTACCGCCTGCTGGTCAACCCGACCGGCCGCTTCGAGATCGGCGGCCCGATGGGCGACGCCGGTCTGACCGGCCGCAAGATCATCATCGACACCTACGGCGGCTACGCCCGGCACGGTGGCGGCGCCTTCTCCGGCAAGGACCCGTCCAAGGTCGACCGCTCCGCCGCGTACGCGATGCGCTGGGTCGCCAAGAACGTGGTGGCCGCCGGTCTCGCCGCGCGCTGCGAGGTCCAGGTCGCGTACGCGATCGGCAAGGCCGAGCCGGTCGGTCTCTTCGTCGAGACCTTCGGTACGGCGACGGTCGACACGGACAGGATCGAGGCCGCGATCAGCGAGGTCTTCGACCTTCGGCCGGCCGCGATCATCCGCGACCTCGACCTGCTCCGCCCGATCTACTCCCAGACGGCCGCGTACGGCCACTTCGGGCGTCCGCTGCCCGACTTCACGTGGGAGAAGACGGACCGCGTGGACGCGCTGCGCAAGGCCGCGGGCGTGTAAGTCCCCGGTCGCGACGCCTGTGGGCCCGGCTCTCCTTCGGGAGGGCCGGGCCCCGGCGTTTTCCCGGGGCCTCACCGTGTCGGTGCCCTCTGGTAGGAATGCACCTGTGAGCAGCGAGAACGACACCCCCGAGCAGCCCGCCGGCGGCGAGCCGGAGCAGCTTGCGTTCATTCGGGAGAGCGTGCGCAAGGCCAAGGGTCCGAAGGCGAAGCCGCGGACGTGGCGGGGGGCGGCGCTCGCCAAGGAGTTGCCGGTGGCCCGGGTGCTCGTCGACAAGGGCGTGCTGCACCTCGACCGGTACTTCGAGTACGCGGTGCCCGAGGAGCTGGACGCCGTCGCACAGCCAGGGGTGCGGGTCCGGGTCCGGTTCGGGGCCGGGTCGAGGAACGTGCGGGACGGGCGGCGCGAGGGCGGCGGCCTGATCGACGGGTTCCTGGTGGAGCGGGTCGCCGAGGCCGAGTACCAGGGGCCGCTGGCCGCGCTCGCGCAGGTGCTGTCGCCCGAACCGGTGCTGGGCGCCGAGCTGTTGGGGCTGACCCGGGCCGTCGCCGACCGGTACGCGGGGAGCCTCGCGGATGTGCTGCAGCTGGCGGTCCCGCCCCGGCACGCCAAGGCGGAGGCCAAGGAGTTCCCGGCGCCGCCCGCCGCTCCGGCCGCGCCCGAGCCCGGCTCGTGGCAGCGGTACGAGCGCGGGGCCGATCTGCTGGCGTCCCTCGCCGCCGGGGGTGCGCCGCGCGCCGTGTGGACGGCGCTGCCCGGTCCCGAGTGGGCCGCGGAGGTCGCCCGGGCCGTGCAGGCGACCCTCGCGTCGGGGCGCGGGGCGCTGGTGGTCGTGCCGACCGTGCGGCTCGCCGCCAGGGTCGATGCCGCGCTGCGGGAGGCGCTTGGGGAGGGCCAGCACGCGCTGCTGACCTCCGACGCCGGGCAGCAGCGGCGCTATGAGGAGTGGCTCGCCGTGCGCCGGGGGGCCGTGCGGGCCGTGGTCGGGACGCGCGCCGCCATGTTCGCTCCCGTACGGGACCTGGGACTTGTCGTGGTCTGGGACGACGGGGACGACCACCACAGCGACGACCACGCGCCCTTCCCCCATGTGCGGGAAGTTCTTGAGCTGCGGGCCACCCGGGACAAGTGCGCGTTCCTGCTGGGGAGTTGGAGCTGCACCGTCGAGGCGGCCCAGCTGGTGCGCAGCGGGTGGGCGGCCGCGGTCGCGGCTCCCCGGGAGACCGTGCGGCGGGTCGCTCCGCTGGTGCGGACCGTGGGGGATCTGGACGTCGCCAGGGACGAGGCGGCGCGGGCCGCCCGGCTGCCCAGCATCGCCTGGGACGTGGCGCGGACAGCGCTGCGCGACGGGCCGGTGCTCGTGCAGGTGCCGCGGCGCGGATACGTGCCACGCCTCGCCTGCCAGCGATGCCGGGAGCCCGCCCGCTGCCGGCACTGCGCGGGCCCGCTGGAGGCGCGCGAGGCGACCGGCGTCCTGGCCTGCGGCTGGTGCGGCCGCGAGGAGGCGAACTGGCATTGCGCGGAGTGCGGCGGCGCCCGGCTGCGGGCCCAGGTCGTCGGGGCGCGGCGTACCGCCGAGGAGTTGGGCCGGGCGTTCTCCACGGTGCCGGTGCGCACGTCGGGCCGCGAGCAGGTGCTCGACACGGTGTCCGGGGCGCCCGCGCTGGTCGTCAGCACGCCCGGTGCCGAGCCCGTCGCCGAGGGCGGCTACGCCGCAGCGCTGCTGCTCGACGGGTGGGCCATGCTCGGGCGGCCCGATCTGCGGGCGGGGGAGGACGCGCTGCGCCGCTGGATCGCCGCGTCGGCGCTCGTACGGCCCCAGGAGGCGGGCGGCACCGTCGTGATCATGGCCGAGCCGACGCTGCGGCCGGTACAGGCCCTGGTGCGCTGGGATCCGGTCGGACACGCGGTGCGGGAGCTCGCCGACCGGGCCGAGCTGGGCTTCCCGCCGGTCTCCCGGATGGCGTCGGTGAGCGGGACGCCGGATGCGCTCAGCGGTTTCCTCGGCGCGGTCGAACTGCCCGCGGACGCAGAGGTGTTGGGCCCGGTTCCGATGCGTGAAGCGGGGTCGGCGGCGGCTCGCCGCGCGGGGCAGACGGCGGCGGACGAGCCGGGGGAGCGGGTGCTGGTGCGGGTGCCGCCGGGCAGTGGTGCCGCCCTGGCCCGCGCCCTCAAGCAGGCGCAGGCCGCGCGGATGGCGCGCGGCGGGAACGAACCGGTGCGCGTACGGGTGGATCCGCTCGACATCGGCTGACCGGGGGTCAGGCCCCGATGACCCGGGAGCGTCAACACACCACTGCCTCCCCGCACCTGTGTGCGGGGAGGCAGTCGGCGATTCGGCTCATCCGTTGCGTGGGCCGGGGAAGGCGCCCGGGCGCGCCTCCTCGCGCAGGACCGGGCTGCCCGCGGTCGGCTGCGTCGGCATGGAGCGGGCGGCGGGCACCGCCGACAGCGGTCCCGCACCCAGCGGCAGGGCGGGACGCGGCGGTGTGGGGGCGTCGGTGGCGCGCTCGGCCTCGGCCGCCGCCTGCGTGACGGCCCTGCGGGCCCCGTAACGACGGTGCACCGCCTGCTTGGTGACTCCGAGGGCGGAGCCCACCGCGTCCCACGAGAAACCCAGCGAGCGGTCGAAGTCCACGGCGGCGGTCACCAGGGTCTCGACGCTGTCCCGCAGCTCCTGGGCGAGACGGACGGTCGGGGCGGGGGCCCTCCCGTAGACGACGAACCCCGCGGAGGGGCCGGAGCGGCGCGGGCGGTAGACGTTGCCGAGCTGTGCGGTGAGGGTGCGCAGTGCGTCCACCTGCCGGCGGACCCGCTCGATGTCCCGCACCAACAGATGCAGGCTGGCCCGTGCCTGGGCGTCGTGGGTTGCGTGGTCGGCCATTTACAAGCCTCTCGGACCGGCGATGAAAAGGATCGGGCCGCGCTCGCAGCAGCGACGATCTCCGCTGTCGAACGAGTGATCACGGCCCAGGGACTGGTCAACTCTCTCTTGACCAACGCGCCATTCAGTGAGGGGTCACGCTGTTCCGGCGCATCCGCATATGCGCGGGGCGCACGTTCAGGCGTGCGCCCCATGCGTGGCGGCCGCGCGGCCGCCATAGACTGGTGCGCTGCCCGTGCTCCTGCCCCGAGAGGCCGTTAGCCACTGATGAAGCTCGTCTTCGCCGGCACCCCCGAGGTCGCCGTTCCCGCTCTGGACGCCCTGATCGCCTCCGACCGGCACGAGGTCGCCGCGGTCGTCACCCGGCCCGACGCCCCCGCGGGGCGCGGCCGCCGCCTCGTCGCGAGCCCGGTCGCCGAGCGGGCCGAGGAGGCCGGCATCGAGGTGCTCAAGCCCGCCAGGCCGCGGGACGAGGCGTTCCTCGCCCGGCTGCGCGAGATCGGCCCGGACTGCTGCCCGGTCGTCGCGTACGGGGCGCTGCTGCCGAAGATCGCCCTCGACGTGCCGGCCCGCGGCTGGGTCAATCTGCACTTCTCGCTGCTGCCCGCCTGGCGCGGGGCCGCGCCCGTGCAGCACGCGCTGATGGCGGGCGACGAGATCACCGGCGCCTCCACGTTCCTCATCGAGGAGGGGCTCGATTCCGGGCCCGTGTACGGCACCGTGACCGAGGCGGTCCGTCCCACCGACACCAGCGGCGACCTGCTGACCCGGCTCGCGTTCGCGGGCTCCGGGCTGCTCCTCGCGACGATGGACGGCATCGAGGACGGCTCGCTCGACGCGCTGCCGCAGCCCGCCGACGGCGTCTCGCTCGCCCCGAAGATCACCGTCGAGGACGCCCGGATCGACTGGGCGGCGCCCGCGCTGCGCGTCGACCGGGTGGTGCGCGGCTGCACCCCGGCACCCGGTGCGTGGACCGAGTTCCGCGGCGAGCGCCTGAAGGTGCGCACGGCCGTGCTCGCGCCGG
This sequence comes from Streptomyces sp. NPDC050264, assembly GCF_040655895.1. NCBI lineage: Bacteria > Bacillati > Actinomycetota > Actinomycetes > Kitasatosporales > Streptomycetaceae > Streptomyces > Streptomyces sp. NPDC050264. Next base: position 98,815 of record NZ_JBFAKV010000020.1, on the reverse strand, counting down.
ACCGCACGGACCTGGCGCCGGGCGAGCTGAGCGTCGGCAAGAAGAGCCTGCACGTCGGCACCGGATCGCACGCCGTCGAGCTGCTGTGGGTGCAGGCCCAGGGCAAGAAGCCGATGGCCGCCGCGGACTGGGCACGCGGGGTGCGCATCGCGGCGGGCGAACAGCTGGGCTGAGCGCCCGGCCGGGGCCCGGTCAGGGGCCCGGGGGTCGGGCGGGCGGCCGCGACGTAGGCTGGGAGGGTTCACTTCGGCGTACGACTTCTGCGTATCGCCTGTACGACCCCACCAGCGGAGCACCTTTGAGCGACCAGCCGACTTCGTCGAATCGCCGTCCCGGCAAGTCCGGTAGGCCCAGTAAGCCGGGTCGGTCGGGCAAGCCCGGCAAGCCGCACCGCCGTCCGAAGAAGGACCCCGTGCGCTTCCTCGCGTTCGAGGCGCTGCGCGCCGTCGACGAGCGGGACGCCTACGCCAACCTCGTGCTGCCGCCGCTGCTGCGCAAGGCCCGCGAGAAGGAGGGGCCCGAGAAGTTCGACGGACGGGACGCCGCGCTCGCCACCGAGCTGGTGTACGGCACGCTGCGCCGCCAGGGCACGTACGACGCGATCGTGGCGGCCTGTATCGACCGGCCGCTGCGCGAGGTCGACCCGCCGGTGCTCGACGTGCTGAACATGGGCGTGCACCAGCTGCTCGGGACGCGCATCCCCACGCACGCCGCCGTGTCCGCGTCCGTGGAGCTGGCCCGGGTCGTGCTCGGCGACGGACGCGCCAAGTTCGTCAACGCCGTGCTGCGCAAGGTCTCGCAGCACGATCTCGACGCCTGGCTGGAGCAGGTCGCGCCGCCGTACGACGAGGACCCCGAGGAACACCTCTCCGTGGTGCACTCGCATCCGCGATGGGTCGTCTCGTCGCTCTGGGACTCCCTGGGCGGCGGGCGCGCCGGGATCGAGGACCTGCTGGAGGCGGACAACGAGCGGCCCGAGGTGACGCTCGTGGCGCGCCCCGGACGGACCACGGCCGAGGCCGTTCTCGCCGAGGTCGGCGAGGAGACCGGGCTTCCGGGCCGCTGGTCCCCGTACGCGGTGCGCCTCACCGAGGGCGGCGAGCCGGGATCGTTCGACGCCGTGCGGTCCGGCCGGGCCGGGGTGCAGGACGAGGGCAGCCAGCTCGTCGCCCTCGCCCTCGCGAACGCTCCGCTGGAGGGCCGGGACGAGAAGTGGCTCGACGGCTGCGCGGGCCCCGGCGGCAAGGCGGCGATGCTGGCCGGGCTCGCCGCGGGTCGTGGGGCGACGCTGCTCGCCGCCGAGAAGCAGCCGCACCGCGCCGGGCTCGTCGCGAAGGCGCTCGACGGGAACCCCGGTCCCTACCAGGTGATCGCCGCGGATGGCACGCGCCCGCCGTGGCTGCCCGGCACGTTCGACCGGGTCCTGATGGACGTGCCCTGTACGGGCCTCGGCGCCCTGCGGCGGCGCCCCGAGGCGCGTTGGCGGCGCCGCCCGGAGGACCTGGAGGGGTTCGCTCCGCTCCAGCGTTCCTTGCTGCGGATGGCACTTGAGTCCGTGCGGATCGGCGGCGTCGTCGGGTACGCGACGTGCTCCCCGCACCTGGCCGAGACGCGGGCCGTCGTCGACGACGTACTGAAGTCGTCCTCCGGGGCCGAACTCATCGACGCGCGGCCGCTGATGGAGGGCGTGCCCGCGATCGGGGACGGCCCGGACGTGCAGCTGTGGCCGCATCTGCACGGCACCGACGCGATGTACCTGGCGCTGATCCGTCGCACCGCCTGACTCCCTGGACCGTTCCCCTCGGCCGTGCTGTGGGCGGCCGAGAACGGCAGGGGAGGGCACGGCTCGGCATCGGTATCGCGTACAGGTCCAGACCGAGGCGGGCAATGGGCGCCGGGCATGACAGGCTGGGGGCATGGCTCAGATCAACCCCAGCATCCTGTCCGCGGACTTCGCCCGCCTTGCCGACGAGGCCAAGGCCGTCGAGGGCGCCGACTGGCTCCATGTCGACGTGATGGACAACCACTTCGTCCCGAACCTCACGCTGGGGGTGCCGGTCGTAGAGTCCCTGGCACGTGCGACGGACACCCCGCTGGACTGCCATCTGATGATCGAGAACCCCGATCAGTGGGCTCCCCAGTACGTCGAAGCGGGCGCCGGTTCCGTCACGTTCCACGCCGAGGCGGCCGCCGCCCCGGTCCGCCTCGCCCGCGAGATCCGCGCCAAGGGCGCCCGCGCCTCCATGGCGCTCAAGCCGGCGACGCCCATCGAGCCGTACGAGGATCTGCTCCCCGAGCTCGACATGCTCCTGATCATGACGGTGGAGCCGGGCTTCGGCGGGCAGGCGTTTCTGGACATCATGCTGCCCAAGATCCGCCGCACCAGGCAGCTGATCGCCAAGCACGGCCTGGAGCTGTGGCTGCAGGTCGACGGGGGTGTCTCCGCGTCGACGATCGAGCGGTGCGCCGAGGCCGGTGCGGACGTCTTCGTCGCCGGTTCTGCGGTCTACGGGGCAAAGGACCCGGCAGAGGCGGTACGTGCACTGCGCACCCAGGCGGCGGGCGCGACGGCTTCCGCGGCGTGGGCATGCGACCACTGAGCCACGGAGACGTGAACGCCGTACTTCAGGGCTGATCAAGCCCCCCGGATCTGCAAGGATGAACCGCGTATCCAGCTTGTGAACGCAGTGAGTCGTGCAGAAGAGCAGTGAGGAGATCGCCGTGTCCGCATCGTCGGCGGGTCGGGCAGCCCTGCGGATGGGACCCGCGGAACTGGTGCAGGCGGCGGCCATGGCCCGCCGTTTCTACCTAGAGGGCAAATCCAAGATCCAGATCGCCGAGGAGTTCGGCGTCAGCCGCTTCAAGGTGGCCCGGGTCCTGGAGACCGCCCTGGAGCGGGATCTCGTACGCATCGAGATCCGGGTCCCGGCCGAGCTGGACGCCGAGCGCTCCGACGCGCTGCGCGCCCGGTACGGCCTGCGGCACGCGGTCGTCGTCGAGTCGCCGGCCGAGGCGGAGGAGTCCCCGGACCCCGAGAACCTCGGCGAGGTCGCCGCGGATCTGCTCGGCGAGCTGGTCACCGAGGGCGATGTGCTCGGCCTCGCCTGGGGCCGTTCCACCATCCATATGGCCGCGGCCCTCGACCGGCTTCCGCCGTGCACCGTCGTGCAGTTGACGGGGGTGTACGACGCCGGGACCGCGGAGCGCGGATCGGTGGAGGCCGTGCGGCGTGCCGCGCAGGTCTCGGGCGGCGACGCCCACCCGATCTACGCGCCCATGCTGCTGCCGGACGCCGCCACCGCGGCGGCCCTGCGCAACCAGACCGGGATCGCGCGCGCCTTCGAGTACTTCGACAAGGTCACCGTGGCGTGTGTGTCGATCGGCTCGTGGGAGCCCGGCATCTCGACCGTGCACGACATGCTCAGCGACGAGGAGCGCGCGCACTACGCGTCCCTCGGGGTCGCCGCCGAGATGTCCGCGCACCTCTTCGACGCGCAGGGGCGCCGGGTCGGACGGGACCTGGGGGAGCGCTGCATCACCGTCGAGACGGATCGCCTGAGGCGCATACCGGAGGTCGTGGCCATCGCGGGCGGCCAGCGCAAGGCAGCCGCCATCGACGCCGTGCTGCGCTCGGGCCTGGTGACCAGCCTGGTCACCGACACGGCCGCGGCCGACTCCCTGCTGACCGCCGGGCCCCCGCCGAAGCCCGCCCTGCAGCGGACCGACCCCGACGACTGAGCGGGGTTCGATGGCCGGAGGGGCTTGCGGATGGCAGCATCGGGTCATGCTGCGGCCTCGCTCCCTCCGGCTCCTTTGCGCCGTTCTGCTGCTCTGTCTCGGGCTGCTGGCCGGCGGATGCTCCTCCTCCGGCAGGGCCACCGTGCGGGAGGACCGGCTGCCCGCGGAGGCGCGGCACACGCTGGAGCTCATCGACCGGGGCGGCCCCTTCCCGTACGAGAAGGACGGCAGCGTCTTCGGGAACTTCGAACGGGAACTGCCGCAACAGCGGCGCGGCTACTACCGGGAGTACACCGTGCCCACCCCGGGCGAGCGGGACCGCGGGGCCCGGCGCCTCGTCACCGGGAGCGGCGGCGAGACCTACTACACCGATGACCACTACGAGTCGTTCGAAGAGGTGCTGCGATGAGCGGGCTGCCCGCGTCCCCGGCCGACTGGAGCGTCCGCGTCATCGACCTGGACGGGGTCACGGACAAGGCCGCGCTCATGGAACGCTGCGCCGCCGCGCTCGACCTGCCCGACTGGTTCGGCCGGAACTGGGACGCTCTCGCCGACGCCCTCGGCGACCCGGGGCAGCTCCCCGACGTGGCGGGCCGGCTCGTGCTCGTCGTCACCGGTTGGGAGCAGTTCCGCCGGCGCGATCCCGAGCAGTGGGAGACCGCGCTCGACGTGTTCGGACAGGCGTCCGCGGCGAACGTGCTGCTCTCGCTCGGATGATCGTCCAAGGTCCGCTGCGGACCTTGGGACGTTCGGCCCGGAGACGGACTCGGCGGGCGCGTGGGAAAATGAGGTACGTGCTTTGTGCCCCGGAGGGCTCCTCCCGGGGAACCCCTTCTACCGACTGGGATGTCCGCACGTGCGTTTCCTCAATGACATCAAGCCCGCGTACGACCTGACGTACGACGACGTCTTCATGGTGCCGAGCCGGAGCGCCGTCGGCTCCCGCCAGGCCGTCGACCTGTCGTCGCCGGACGGTTCGGGCACCACGATCCCGCTGGTCGTCGCCAACATGACCGCGATCGCCGGGCGCCGCATGGCCGAGACGCTGGCCCGCCGCGGCGGACTCGTCGTCATTCCCCAGGACATCCCGATCGAGGTCGTCACCGAGGTCATCTCCTGGGTCAAGACCCGCCACCTCGTGCTCGACACCCCGATCGTCCTCGCGCCGACGCAGACCGTCGCCGACGCCCTGGCGCTGCTGCCCAAGCGCGCGCACAACGCCGGCGTGGTCGTGGACGACGAGCTGCGCCCCGTCGGTGTCGTCACCGACCAGGACCTGACCGGCGTCGACCGCTTCACACAGCTGTCCGAGGTCATGGCCAAGGACCTGCTGCTGCTCGACGCGGACATCGATCCGCGCGACGCCTTCAACAAGCTGGACGGCGCCAACCGCCGCTACGCCCCCGCGGTCGGCAAGGACGGCAAGCTCGCCGGCATCCTGACCCGCACGGGCGCCCTGCGCGCCACGCTCTACACCCCGGCCACCGACGCGGACGGCAAGCTGCGGATCGCCGCCGCCGTCGGCATCAACGGCGATGTGGCGGGCAAGGCCAAGCAGCTGCTCGACGCGGGCGTCGACACCCTCGTCATCGACACGGCCCACGGGCACCAGGAGTCGATGATCAGCGCCATCAAGACGGTGCGCGGGCTCGACCCGCACGTCCCGATCGTGGCGGGCAACATCGTCGCCGCCGAGGGCGTCAAGGACCTGATCGAGGCCGGCGCGGACATCATCAAGGTCGGTGTCGGGCCCGGCGCCATGTGCACCACACGCATGATGACCGGCGTCGGCCGGCCGCAGTTCTCCGCCGTCATGGAGTGCGCCGCCGAGGCGAAGAAGTACGGCAAGCACGTCTGGGCCGACGGTGGCGTCCGCCACCCGCGCGACGTCGCCATGGCGCTCGCCGCCGGCGCGTCGAACGTGATGATCGGCTCCTGGTTCGCGGGCACCTACGAGTCCCCGGGCGACCTGCAGCACGACGCCAAGGGACGTGCGTACAAGGAGTCCTTCGGCATGGCCTCCGCGCGGGCCGTGAAGAACCGGACCTCCGACGAGTCCGCCTACGACCGCGCCCGCAAGGCGCTCTTCGAGGAGGGCATCTCCACCTCCCGGATGTTCCTCGACCCGGAGCGTCCGGGCGTCGAGGACCTGATCGACTCGATCATCGCGGGCGTCCGTTCGTCCTGCACGTACGCCGGTGCCAACTCGCTCGCCGAGTTCGAGGAGAAGGCCGTCGTCGGGATCCAGTCGGCCGCCGGTTACGCCGAGGGCAAGCCACTGCACGCCAGCTGGAACTAGTCGGGAAGGGCGGCGCGGGTCAGACCGCCGGCGCCGCCCACCCCGCCTCGATGCGCTTGCCGCCCGGCGCCGGCAGCACCGCGAGGCGCTCGGCCAGCCGCTCCACCATGTGCCAGCCGAAACCGCCGCCGCCGGCCATGTCCGGGGTGCGCGGCACCGGCGGGCGCGGGTCGCCGTCCTCCACCGTCACCGAGAGGCCGCCCGCGTCCACGTGCAGTCGCAGGCGCGCGAGGGCGCCCGTGTGCCGGGCCGCGTTGGTCACCAGCTCCGAGACGACGAGCAGCACCGCGTCGGCGTCGGCCCACGCGCAGTGCTCGGCGAGGAAGCGGGCAGCGGCGCTCCTGGCCTGTGTCCCCGTTACGGGACCGTCCACCACGATCTCCATGCCGGACAGCTACCCAGCGGCCGGATCTTCACCGCTCCCGGACGCGGTCGGTGCGTCCGGGACGAAAACCGTGTCGAGACCCGTGATGCGGAAGATCCGCTCGACCACGGGGGAGAGGCGGCGCACGGCCAGCTCGATGCCCTGGTCGCCGAGGGCGGAGCGGGCCCGCAGCAGCACGTTGATGCCGCCCGAGTCGAAGAACCGGACGCCCGACAGATCGAGGGTCAGGGTGGTGCCGGCCGGTGCGCCGAGCGCCGTCGCCGAGGCGAGCAAGTCGGGCGCCGTCTCGTAGTCGAGGTCACCGGTGAGCGCGATGACAGGGCCGTCGGGGCCCTCCGTGGTGGTGCAGGTCAGCGGGGCGTGCGGCCCGTCGGGTATGGACTCGGGTGCCGCGGGTGTCATCGGCTTCTCCGTACGGTCAGGGCGAGTGTGTCGTCCGGGTGCAGGATCACGGTGTGCATCTCCTCGGCGAGTGCGCCGGGGATCTCGGCGGTCGGTCGGTGCCGGTGCCGGACTGCCGCGGACACGAGCCGGCGCTCACCCTCGTACGGGTCGCGGCGGCTCTCGGTGAGGCCGTCGGTGTACAGGACGAGCAGGTCGCCCGGGTCGAGCTGCTCGTGCCACAGCCGGTCACTGCCCGCCATCGGGTAGCCGATGCCCCGGCCGCGTACTTCGAGGAACCGGGTGGTGCCGTCCTCGGCCACGAGCAGGGGCGGCGGGTGGCTGCCGTTGGCGATGACGACACGGCCCGACACCGGGTCGATACGGACCAGCAGGACCGTCGCCATCAGCTCGCGGTCGTAGGGCAGCAGGATCTCGTCGGTACGCGCGACGATCGTCTCCAGCGGGTGGCCCTCCAGGGCGAGCGTGCGGACGGCGTGCGTCACGTTCAGGGCGCTGCTGGTACTCGTGAGGCCGTGGCCGAGCGCGTCGACGACCGTGATGTGCACGGTGCCGTCGGGGAGCTGGAACCAGTCGTAGAGGTCGCCGCCGGTCGGTGCGTCCGTGCCCGCGGGCGCGTAGTGGATGGCCAGGTCGAGGCCGTCGACCTTCATCGGCCCGGGGCGCAGCGCGTCCTCCAGTTCGCGCAGCATCTGGCCGTGGGCGCGGCGCAGTTGCTCGTCGCGCTCCTCCAACTGGACGTACAGGGCGAGGACTCCGCTGTTCGTCTCGTCCAGTTCGTGGGTGAGCCGGCGGCGGTCGGCCTCCAGGGCGTCGGCGCGGGCGACCGCCACGCGCAGCTCCTCCTCCAGGAGTTCGGTGGGGGAGGGCCCGGTGGACTCCAGCGCCGTCGGCAGCCGCTGGCCGGGCAGCGGCAGCTGCCACACCGTCGTGTCCGCCTCGCGTCGCGCGGGCAGCGGCAGCGCATCGACCGGCGCGGCCCAGGGCGTCTGCGGGGCCTGCAGCCGCACCGTCAACGCCTGCCCGTGCGCGGCCTGTTCGTGCGCGGACTCCAGCGTGACGGGCCGCCCCGCCCGCAGCTCGGACTCGGCGACGCGGGCCACAGACAGCGTCAGCCGGGTGCGCAGCTCGGCCGGCAGCCGGAACGTGACCGCCAACGCCCGTACCGCGGCACGCAGTTCCGCCGGGGAGCGATGGGTCGTGCGCTGAGCAGGCGCGGCTGCCCGGTCGGTCATGAAGTCCTCCTTGCCGCCCCGGTGACCAGGGCGGTCGCGTCATCCCGGGGCGAACGACAACCATGGCCCAGGGCCGCGGCCAGCAGCCGGGGCGGCAGCCCCAGCAGGAACGGGGTGGCCGTGTCCGCCCAGCGCGGCGCGATGCCGTCGCTGTGCAGCACCGCCGTGCTCGTCTCGGGCATGTCCAGGGAACGCGGCAGCGGGCGCGGCATGTTCCAGCCGACCACACCCGGCTGCCCGACGGCCCGGGAGCCGATGCCGTCGTGGCCGACGAGCAGCAGCCGTACGTTGCCGATCCCGCAGTGCTCGGCCGAGCCGGGCCGCAGCCGCAGCAGGCCGACGGCGGCGCCGCGTCCGCCGCGCAGCGCCCGGTCCATCGCCGCGAGCAGCTCCGGCAGGGGCCGCTCGGGGCCCTCGCGGAACACCCGCACGGCCGCGGCGCTGGCCTCGGCGGCCTCGGCGCCGTGCCCGAGCCCGTCCACGACGAGGGCCGTCCGGCCGCCCGGCGCGTCGGCCACGGCCGCGCTGTCCCCGCACGCCTCCTCGCCCCGCAGGGGCAGGCAGAGCAGGCCGATGTCGGCCCGCAGCGGACCGGCGCCGGGTGCGTGGAAGCGGGCGCAGATCAGCGTGCCGACGCCTGGCAGGGTGCGCAGCGTCAGTTCGTCGGCGAGCCGTCGCAGCGCGCCCATGCCGGAGCCGAGTGTGCCGGTGGTGCTGTAACCGTCGACCATGGCCCGGTCGGGGCTCGCCATGCCGGGGCCCCGGTCCACGGCGACCACGTCGAGGCCGCCGCCCTGCGGATGGCGCTGCACGTAGACGGCGCCGCCGACCGCGTGCCGCAGCAGGTTCCCGGCGAGTTCGCTGGTGAGCACCGCGGCCCGTTCGGCGACGGTGTCCCCGAGGCCGCTCGCGCGCGCCGCGTCCCTGGCCAGCGTCGCCGCGTGGTGCACGGCGCTGGAGTGGTCGACGACGACGTGGGCGGTCACGGCGACGTCGGTGAAGGCCGTCACCGCACCGTCCAGCGCGCCACGGTGACCGTCGTGCCGACACCGGGCCGGGTGTCGACGTCGAACTCGTCCATCAGGCGCCGGGCGCCGCCCAGGCCGTGGCCGAGGCCGTTGCCCGAGGTCCAGCCGTCCGTCATCGCCGCGCCCATGTCCGGGATGCCGGGCCCCTCGTCCCTGATGACGAGGCGGATCCCGTCGGCGCCCCGCCGCTTGAGCAGCTCGACGGTCAGGGTGCCACCCCCTCCGTGGATGTAGGCGTTGCGTGCCAGCTCACTGGCTGCGGTCACCACCCGGGTCTGGTCGACCAGACCGAACCCGCACTCGACGGTCGCCGCGCGCACGGCGTGACGGACCGTCAGCAGATCGTCCTCCGAGCGCACTTCGTAGTCGCGGCGGACGGCCACCTGCGACGGGGCGGAACGCATCGTGTGCGCGGCAAGCTCATCCGACATGGTCACGGCCTGGGCCCTCCGGGGTCCGCTGCCAGCCGAGTGCGGTCAGGCCCTGCTCGGCGTTGAGCGCCGTCTCCACTCCGGTCAGCTGGATGCCCAGTTCGACCAGGGTGATCGCGACGGCGGGGCGCATGCCGGCGACGATGACCCGGGCACCCAACAGGCGGGACATCGTGGTCAGTTCCATCAGCGTGCGGGCCACGAACGAGTCGATGAGCTCGAGCCGGGAGATGTCGATGAGCACGCCGCGGGCACCGTCGGCCGCGATGCGCTCGGTCAGCTCGTCGGTGAACGCGACCGCGGACCGGTCGTCCAGCTCGTTGAGCAGTCCCGTCACCAGGACGTCGGCGAGCCGCAGAATGGGAACGCCCGTCGGGCGCGGAGTGGTCACCGGGATGCCGATTCCGTCACGGCGAGGCCGACGGCCGGCTGGTCGGTCAGTTTGACCGCGTCGGCCAGTGCGTCGGCCAGGGTCGCGCGGGTCAGGATGGTGGACAGGTCGATCCCCAACTGGGCGATGGTCTGGGCGATGGGCGGCCGGATGCCGCTGATGACGCAGTCCGCGCCCATCAGGCGCACCGCGTTGACGGTGTGCATGAGGTGCTGGGCGACCGCGGTGTCGACGGTCAGCACACCGGTGATGTCGATGATGGCGATCTTGGCCTCGTCGTCCTGGATCGCCTGGAGCAGGGACTCCATGACGATCTGGGTGCGGGCCGTGTCCAGCGTGCCGATCAGCGGGACGGCCAGCACGTGCCGCCACAACCGCACGACGGGCGTGGACAGTTCCATCAGCTGGCGGCTCTGGCGCTGGATGATCTCCTCGCGCCCCTCGACGTAGGTCTCGAAGGAGAGGGCGCCTGCGGCGTCCAGCATCCGGTTGACGAGCACGGCCGCCGAGAACAGTTCGCTCGTGTCGCGGGTGGTGTGCTGCACCGCCGCCAGGAGCGCCTCCTTGAGGGAGAGGACGGCGAGCGAGGTGTCGGTGGGCGTGGCCCCGGCCCGCACCCGGCGCAGCGACAGGTCCGTCACCGTCGTGCGCAGATTGTGGTGCGACGTCACCAGGCGCCCCACCGGGGTGTCACTCGCCAACGCCTCGGTGAGGGCGTCGATGAGGAGGTGCGCCTCCTCGCGCAGCTCGCTCTCGGACATGTCGGTGCCGAGAGCCGCCTGCTCCAGCTGGAGCAGGGTCCACCGGTCGGCGATCTGCCCCTCCTGGTCGCGCAGCGCCTCGAGCAGCAAATTGCGGATATCGGTCTCGCTGGTACTCACAAGCCCCTCTCACACTGTTCTTCTCTAGCGGCCATCTGCATCCTGCACATGATGCACACATCGAACGTTTGTTGCCTCAACCGCAGGGGTGGCACATGGCCGTCCCGTGGGGCCAACGTACGGCCGACGCACGGGACGGCCCCACCGTGTACCCATGAACCCCGAGTTCAGTCCGCCCCGCGCGGTGTGACCCCCGACACATTGAGCGCAACAGACGAAACGGACGCCGCAACGAACGCCCGCACAGCGGGGATCCGCGCAACGATCACCCATCGGTGCGCAAGGTTGCTGCATTACAGCCGGGAAGCCAAGTCCTCTAGAGTCGTCCGCTGTACGTGGCACGGCGGGGGACGGCCTGCTCGGCGGTCCCCGATCGGGGTGTGACCGCCGTGTGCTTTCTCACCGCGGCCGCCTCCCCATCAGGCAGCGATCAAGGAGCCAGTCCGTGCTCGATCACGGCGCACCCCCGCGCACCCCGCACACCGAGTCGGCGGCCGCCGGCCTCGGCGCCCGTCTGATGCGCCGAAAGCCGGTGGAACGCCTGGTCGCCGAGGGTGGCCAGGGAGAGGGCGGCACGCTGCGGCGCTCCCTCGGGCTCTGGCAGCTGACCATGATCAGCATTGGCGCCACGCTGGGCACCGGCATCTTCGTGGTCCTCGGCGAAGCCGTCCCGAAGGCCGGCCCCGCCGTCACGCTGTCGTTCGTGATCGCGGGTCTGACGGCCCTCTTCTCGGCCCTCTCGTACGCGGAACTGGCCGGCACCATCCCGGTCGCCGGGTCCTCCTACTCGTACGCATACGCAACGATGGGCGAGCTGATCGCCTGGGTGTGCGGCTGGTGTCTGGTCCTGGAGTACGGCGTGTCCGTCGCGGCCGTCGCCGTCGGCTGGGGCGAGTACCTCAACGAACTGCTCGACGGCACCATCGGCGTCACCATTCCCGACGCGCTCTCCGCGCCGCCCGGCGACGGCGGCATCTTCAACCTGCCCGCACTGATCGTGGTGCTGCTCGCCATGGTCTTCCTGCTGGGCGGCGCCAAGGAGTCCGCCCGCGCCAACACGATCATGGTCGTCGTGAAGATCGTGTCGCTGCTGCTGTTCTGCGCCATCGGGCTCAAGGGCTTCCAGTCCGGCAACTACGAGCACTTCATGCCGCTCGGCATGGCCGGCGTCAGCGCCGCGGGGGCCACGCTGTTCTTCTCCTACATCGGCTTCGACGCCGCCTCCACCGCCGGCGAGGAGGCCAAGAACCCGCAGCGTGACCTGCCGCGCGCGATCATGCTGTCGCTCGTCATCGTCACCGCGCTGTACGTCATCGTCGCCGCGGTCGCCGTCGGCGCCCGGCCCTGGAAGCAGTTCAACGACTCGGAGGCGGCGCTCGCCGGGATCATGAAGGACGTGACCGGGCAGTCGTTCTGGGCCACGCTGCTCGCCGCCGGCGCGGTCATCGCCATCGCGTCCGTCGTGCTGACCGTGCTCTACGGACAGACCCGCGTCCTGTTCGCCATGAGCCGGGACGGGCTCGTGCCCAAGGTCTTCTCCAAGGTCCACCCGAAGACCGGGGCGCCGCGCGCCAACACCGTCATCGTGTCCCTGTTCTGCGGCGTGCTCGCCGCCGCCGTCCCGCTGGGCCAGCTCGCCGACGCCACGAGCATCGGCACCCTCTTCGCCTTCGCCCTGGTCAACATCGCCGTGATCGTGCTGCGCAGGACCCGGCCCGACATGAAGCGCACCTTCCGGGTGCCGCTGTCACCGGTCCTCCCGGTCATCGGCTTCGCGCTCTGCCTGTGGATGATGGGCAGTCTGTCCGTGATCACCTGGATCGTCTTCGGTGTCTGGATGGCCGTCGGCCTCGTGTTCTACTTCTGCTACGGGATGCGTCGCTCCCGTCTCGCCTCCCCCGGGGCCGTGGAAGCCGGAGCAGCACAGAAGTCCGGAGAAGCACAGAAGTGAACCGCCTGCCTTGCTGAACGATCTCGACGAACGCATCGTGCACGCCCTCGCCGAGGACGCCCGCCGCTCCTACGCCGACATCGGACAGATCGTCGGCCTCTCCGCCCCCGCCGTGAAGCGGCGCGTGGACCGGCTGCGGGCCACCGGGGCGATCACCGGTTTCACCGTGCGGGTCGACCCGGCCGCGCTCGGCTGGGAGACCGAGGGGTTCATCGAGATCTACTGCCGCCGCAACACCTCACCGGACGCGATCCGGCGGGGCCTGGAGCGGTACCCCGAGGTCGCGGCCGCCTCCACCGTCACGGGTGAGGCGGACGCCCTCGTCCAGGTCTTCGCCTCCGACATGCGGCACTTCGAGCGGGTCCTGGAGCGGATCGCGGGAGAGCCGTTCGTCGAGCGGACGAAGTCCGTGCTCGTGCTCTCCCCGCTGATGCGCCGCTTCACCTCGGGCTCGCCCGTCTGACCCGGCGCAACGGATCGCCGTTTCGGCCGCGACCGGCGCAACGGATCGCACGATCAGACGCAACAGACGTGTCTTGTCGCACCTGCCAGCGGAAACGTACCGTCGTATGGGTCGTGGGCAGCCCCTGGCGCCCCTCCCGCCCTGTCTCTGTCGTACGTCGCTGAGCACAGCCATGCCGTCGTCGCCGCGCGCCCGAATCCGTATCCGCAAGGAGCCGTACCCCATGACGTCCACGGTGCCCAACGCCGTCCAGCACACCGAAGCGCAGCCGCCGATCACCATGTTCGGTCCTGACTTCCCGTACGCGTACGACGACTTCCTCGCCCACCCGGCGGGCCTCGGGCAGATACCGGCGACCGAGCACGGCACCGAGGTCGCCGTCATCGGTGGCGGCCTGTCGGGCATCGTCGCCGCGTACGAGCTGATGAAGATGGGCCTCAAGCCCGTCGTGTACGAGGCGGACAGGATCGGCGGCCGGCTGCGCACGGTCGGCTTCGACGGGACGCCGCCGGACGCGGCCGGGCTGAGCGCCGAGATGGGCGCGATGCGCTTCCCGCCGTCGTCGACGGCACTGCAGCACTACATCGACCTGGTGGGCCTGCGCACCCGGCCGTTCCCCAACCCCCTCTCTCCGGCGACCCCTTCGACCGTCGTCGACCTCAAGGGCGAGAGCCACTACGCCGAGACGATCGACGACCTGCCGCAGGTCTACCGCGACGTCGCCGCCGCGTGGAACGCCTGCCTGGAGGAGGGCGCCGACTTCACGGACATGAACCAGGCGATGCGCGAGCGGGACGTGCCGCGCATCCGGGAGATCTGGTCGCAGCTCGTCGAGAAGCTCGACAACCAGACCTTCTACGGGTTCCTCTGCCAGTCCGAGGCGTTCAAGTCCTTCCGGCACCGGGAGATCTTCGGCCAGGTCGGCTTCGGCACGGGCGGCTGGGACACCGACTTCCCGAACTCGATCCTGGAGATCCTGCGCGTCGTCTACACCGAGGCCGACGATCACCACCGCGGCATCGTCGGCGGCTCGCAGCAGTTGCCGCTGCGGCTGTGGGAGCGCGAGCCCGGGAAGATCGTGCACTGGGCACCCGGCACCTCCCTCGCCTCGCTGCACGCGGACCGCTCGCCCCGGCCCGCGGTGACCCGGCTCGCCCGTACCGCCGGGAACCACATCACGGTCACCGACGCCGACGGCGACATCCGGACGTACCGGACCGCGATCTTCACCGCGCAGTCCTGGATGCTGCTCTCCAAGGTCGCGTGCGACGACGCGCTCTTCCCGATCGACCACTGGACGGCGATCGAGCGGACCCACTACATGGAGTCCAGCAAGCTGTTCGTCCCGGTCGACCGGCCGTTCTGGCTGGACAAGGACGAGACCACCGGCCGCGACACCATGTCGATGACGCTCACCGACCGGATGACGCGCGGCACGTACCTGCTGGACGACGGGCCGGACAGGCCCGCCGTCATCTGCCTCTCCTACACGTGGTGCGACGACAGCCTGAAATGGCTGCCGCTCTCCGCCAACGAGCGGCTCGAAGTCATGCTGAAGTCCCTCGGCGAGATCTATCCCAAGGTCGACATCCGCAAGCACGTCATCGGCAACCCGGTGACCGTGTCCTGGGAGAACGAGCCCTACTTCATGGGCGCGTTCAAGGCGAACCTGCCGGGGCACTACCGCTACCAGCGGCGCCTGTTCACGCACTTCATGCAGGACCGGCTGCCCGCGGACCGGCGCGGCATCTTCCTCGCCGGCGACGACATCTCGTGGACGGCCGGCTGGGCCGAGGGCGCCGTGCAGACCGCGCTCAACGCCGTATGGGGCGTGATGCATCACCTGGGCGGCAGCACGGACGCCACCAACCCCGGCCCCGGCGACCTGTACGACGAGATCGCGCCGGTGGAGCTCCCGGAGGACTAGATTCCGGCGGCCCGCGCC
Organism: Streptomyces sp. NPDC050264; assembly: GCF_040655895.1. Classification (NCBI taxonomy): domain Bacteria; kingdom Bacillati; phylum Actinomycetota; class Actinomycetes; order Kitasatosporales; family Streptomycetaceae; genus Streptomyces; species Streptomyces sp. NPDC050264. The sequence continues at coordinate 83,666 of NZ_JBFAKV010000020.1, read as the reverse complement.
TTCTCGTAGACCTCCGACGCGACGTCCTTGAGTTCCTGGGCGTCGCGGAGCGGGCCCTGGAGGTCGATCAGGATCTCCTCCAGGCCCACTTCGTCGTGCGCGACCAGGTCCTCGACGATCTGGTCCGTGCTGCCCTGGAACGGCCGGCGGTCGTCGGCCGTGTACGCATCGCGCGTATAGAGCGTGTTCGCCCGCAGCACGCTCTGCAGCGGGGCCGTGCGCCCCCGCTCCTGTGCGAGGGACCGCAGCTCCGACCACTGCTTCTTGAGGGGCTCCGCGCCCAGGGCCACGGGCATCCAGCCGTCCGCGCGGTCGACCAGGCGGCGCAGGGCCTTCCCGCTGTTCGCCGGGAGCAGGATCGGGACCGGGCGGGCCGGCTTGGGCCCGACCACGGACGGGGCGATGCTCGTCCATTCACCCTTGTACGCCACCGGGTCCGGGCCCCACACCGCGCGGCACACGTCGATCAGCTCGTCCAGGACCTGCCCGCGCCGCTCGAAGGGGGCCACGGCCGCCGCCGCGTACTCGTCGTGCGACCAGCCGGTGCCGAACCCGGCGACGACCCGGCCGCCGCTCGCCGCGTCCAACGTGGCGAGGGAGCGGGCCAGTTGAAAGGGCACGTGCAGGGGTGCCACCAGGACGCTGGTGCCGATCCGGGCGCGGGAGGTGGCCGCCGCGGCGAGCGTGAGCGAGACGAGCGGGTCGGCGACCGAGCGGTACCGCTCCGGCCAGGGGAGGCCCGGGACCCCGTAGAGCCCCTGCCGGGCGGGTTCGGGGAACAGGATGCGCTCGATGACCCACAGGCTCTCGTACCCCGTCGCCTCCGCGGTGCGTGCCACGTCGGGGATGTCACGGCCGATGTCGTACTGCTTCATCTGCGGGAGGCCGAGGCCGAGTCGGGTCGCCATACCGTGCTCCTTCGTCGCATGCGCATCGGGTGTCGCATGGATCAACGGACGGAGATCACCCGGTAGTTCCGCGTATGGGCGGCGGCGTCAGTCGGGGAGCGGGGTGAGCAACATGCGCCCCACCAGGCCCACCGAGGTGTCGAGGCGCTGGGCGAACTCGGCTTCCAGGCACGGAAGTCCACGCAGTGCCCACAGTGCGCGGGCCGCTCCCCACGCGGCGTCGCGCGCCCGCTCCAGGCTCCATGAGCCGAGCAGATGGGTGAGCGGATCGGCGACCTGGAGGAGATCGGGGCCCGGCATCAGCTCTTCGCGGATGTGCTCCTCCAGCGTGACGAGGATGTCGCCCACACGCTCGAACTCGTCCTCCAGTACGTCGGGTTCGCAGTCGAGCGTACGACAGGCGTCCACCACGGCCAGCGCCAGATCGTGGCCGATGTGCGCATTGATGCCCGCGAGCGCGAACTGCAGCGGACGTACGCCGGGGTGGCGGCGGAACTGGAACAGCGGGCGCCAGCACGCGGGCCCGCGGACCCCGAGCGCCGCCGCGTCGACGGCCGTGAGATACCGCTCGGCGAAGCGGACATCCAGCGTGATCGCGGCGGTCCGGTCCAGGAAGCCGCCCGCGGCGCCGCCGTCGATGGCCCGGTCGACCGCCTCCGTGACGGAGAGGTAGACACGGTTGAACACCGCCACACCGTCCCGGGGCGGCAGGTCGAGGGCGAGCGCGCGCATCCGCGCGAGCACCGTGTCGACCCCCGGTGCGGCGGGGGTCTGAGTCACTGCGATCCGTTCCGACTGCGCCATGGACGAAGGGTCCCAGTCGTAGGGTGACGCGGGTGTCGGCTGGCCGGGGGCTTCCCCAGAACGAGCGAACGGGCGGCCCGGGGAAGTGTGACCGGAGAGGGAGAGCGCGGTGTCAGGTTCACGTGCGCGGCGGCTCACCGAGCGGGCGGCGGTGCGGCGACGTGCGGTATTCCGCCGGGGGCGCGGCGCGATGGTCGCCGCCGCCTCGGTCGTCGTGGCCGTCGGGACGGTCGCGGGCCTGGTGTCCGCACTCGACAGCGGCCCCGACGGCGACGACGAGGCGCGGCCGCTGGTGAGCGAGGAGCCGAGCATGCGGCCGTGGCCCGCCGTACCGAGTGCGACCCCGAGCACGGGTCCGAGCACGAACTCGCCCTCGCCGACGAAGAGTTCGGCGGAACCCGTACCCAGGAAGGCGCCGGCCCGGCCGAAGCCGTCCAGCGCGGCCCCGGTGGCGTCCGCCTCGACCCGGCTGTACCGCCATGGCGACTCGCAGGTCCTGGAGTGGGTGCGGGACCACCGCTCCGACCCGCGCCGCCCGCTCATCGAGTCCCGGATAGCGGACCGCCCCGCGGCCGTCTGGTTCGCCGACTTCCAGCCGGACACCATCACGTCCCGGGTGCGGGTGGTGACCTCCGCGGCGAGGAGCGCCGGGCAGGTCCCGGTGGTCGTGCCCTACGCGATACCCCAGCGCGACTGCGGCGGCGCCTCCGACGGCGGGGCCCCGGACCGGGGCGCGTACGACGACTGGATCGACCGGTTCGCGGCGGGGCTCGGCTCCCGCGAGGTCATCGTGATCCTGGAGCCGGACGCCGTGTCGGAGACGGAGTGCCTGAGCGAGGGACAACGGGCGGACCGGTACGCGGCATTGGCGCGCGCGGGCCGGGTCATGAAGGCGGCGAACCCGCGGGCGCGCGTCTACTACGACGCCGGGCACTCCGACTGGAACCCGGTCGGTACGCAGGCCGCGCGGCTGCGGCAGGCGGGTGCGGCGACGGCCGCCTCGTCCGACGGCATCTTCACCAACGTCTCGAACTTCAACTGGACGTCGTCCGAGGCCGCGTACGCGCGCGGCGTCCTTGCGGCCATGGGCGGGCCGAGCGGCCTCGGCGCCGTCATCGACACCAGCCGCAACGGCAACGGGGCGCCGGCGAACGGCGCCTGGTGCGATCCGGACGGCCGCAAACTGGGGCAGGCGCCGACCCTGCGGACCGGTCGGTCCCGGATCGACGCCTACCTGTGGGTGAAACTGCCGGGCGAGTCCGACGGCTGCAAGGGCGACGCCGGCGCGTTCACGCCCGACTACGCCTACGAACTGGCCGACTGACCCCGCTCGTCCTTCTGGCCGGACCCGTCGCCCTCGTGCTTGTCATACGTCGACGTGCCCGAATCCAGCAGGGGCTCCTGCGACTTGAGGTGCGCGGGGGCCATCGCGCGCAGCGCGTGATAGCCGGTGATGACGACGATCGTGCCGAGGGCGATGCCGCTGAGGGAGAAGGTGTCGGTGAACTTCAGGGAGACGTTGCCGACGCCGATGATGATGCCCGCGGCGGCCGGTACCAGGTTCAGCGGGTTGCGCAGATCGACCTTGGCGTTGATCCAGATCTGCGCGCCGAGCAGGCCGATCATGCCGTAGAGGATGACGGTGATGCCGCCGAGCACGCCGCCCGGGATCGCCGCGACGATCGCGCCGAACTTGGGGCACAGGCCGAAGAGGAGGGCGAAACCGGCCGCCGCCCAGTAGGCCGCCGTCGAGTAGACGCGGGTCGCGGCCATCACGCCGATGTTCTCGGAGTACGTGGTGTTGGGCGGGCCGCCGACAGCGGTGGAGAGCATCGAGGCGGCGCCGTCCGCGGAGATCGCGGTGCCGAGCTTGCCGTCGAGGTTGTCGCCGGTCATCTCGCCGACGGCCTTGACGTGCCCGGCGTTCTCCGCGATCAGGGCGATGACCACGGGCAGCGCGACGAGGATCGCCGACCACTGGAAGGACGGCGCGTGGAAGGAGGGCAGGCCGACCCAGTCGGCCTTGCCGACGGCGGAGAGGTCCAGGCGCCAGTGGTCGACGGCCGCGGTGCCGCCGTTCACCGAGTGGATCCGGCCGAAGACCCGGTCGAAGACCCAGGAGATGCCGTAGCCGAAGAGCAGGCCGAGGAAGATCGCGATGCGTGACCAGAATCCGCGCAGGCACACCACGGCCAATCCGGTGAACAGCATCACGAGGAGCGCCGTCCACTGGTCGGCGGGCCAGTACGTGGAGGCCGTGACCGGCGCCAGGTTGAAACCGATCAGCATGACGACCGCGCCGGTGACGATCGGCGGCATCGCGGCGTGGATGATCCGCGCCCCGAATCTCTGGACCGCGACCCCCACGAGGAACAGCACGACACCGACGACGAAGACGGCGCCGGTCACCGTCGCGCTGGAGCCGCCCTGGGCCCGGATCACGGCCGCGACCCCGACGAAGGAGAGCGAACAGCCGAGGTAGCTGGGCACCCGGCCGCGCGTCGAGAGCAGGAAGATCACCGTCGCGACGCCGGACATCATGATCGCGAGGTTCGGGTCGAGCCCCATCAGGACCGGCGCGACGAACGAGGCGCCGAACATGGCGACCACGTGCTGGGCGCCGAGTCCGATCGTGCGCGGCCACGACAGCCGCTCGTCGGGGCGGACGACGGCTCCGGGAGCCGGGGTGCGCCCGTCGCCGTGCAGTTTCCAGCGCACGCCGAGGTCCATGTGAGTTCTGCTTTCTGTGGCTCGAAACGATCGCTTCATGTTAGAGGCACGTAAGTGCGAGGACTGGCCGCCCTCCGTGGCGGGGTCCTTTCGGCGGTGCCGCGCTTCTTGTTGAGGGGAAGTCGGAGGTCTACTCTCGGGCGCACTTATCCGTGAACATCGTTCAGATACATGTCTGGATGGAGCCGTGTGATGCGTGCAGGACCTCGGATGCGCCTCGGCGCCCTCGTCGCGGCCGCGGCCGCTCTGACCGCCGTCCTGATACCGGCCGCGGACGCCGCTCCCCGCGACGCGGCCCCCGGAACCGCCGTCCTGGACGGCAAGCGCCTTCAGCGGACCAAGCTCCGCCTCGCCCACGGCGACCGCCAACTCAGGCGCTCCCTGGAGGACTTGACGACGCGCGCCGACGGCTGGCTGGACCAGGGCCCGTGGACCGTCGTCGACAAGCCGAAGCCCGCACCGGGCGGCGACGTCCACGACTACCTGAGCCAGGCCCCGTACTGGTGGCCCTCCACCACCCCCACCGCGGACGATCCGTGGGGCTGCCCGTACGTGCAGCGCGACGGGGAACGCAACCCCGAGGTCGACACCGGCACCGACCGGCAGGACGTCGAGAAGGTCTTCGACTCCACGTACGACCTCGCCCTCGCCTGGTACTACACGGGCGAGAAGCGGTACGCGGAGAAGGCCGGGCAGGTCCTGCGCACCTGGTTCCTCGACGCCGGCACGAAGATGAACCCGAACCTGGATCACGCCCAGTTCATCCCCTGCAAGTACGACGGCCGCGCCATCGGCATCATCGACTTCTCGCAGTCGTACACGAGCGTCGTCGACGCGGTCGCCCTCCTCGCCACCGGCGCCCCCGGCTGGTCGAGGGCCGACCGCGCGGGCATGGGGGAGTGGAACAAGGACTTCCTCGACTGGCTCGTGCACAGCGACTTCGGCAAGCAGGAAGGCGCCGCCGACAACAACCACGGCACCTTCTACGACATGCAGGTCGCCGCCCTCGCCTACGCGACCGGCGACACGGATCTCGCGCGCCGCACCGTCCTCGACGCCCGCGGCAAGCGTGTCGACTCGCAGATCGCGGGCGACGGCACCCAGCCGCAGGAACTCGCGCGCACCCGCAGCTGGCACTACTCGACCTTCGACCTGGTCGCCTACACCCGGCTCGCCGCCATCGGGCGTCACGTAGGCGTCGACCTGTGGAGGTACCAAGGCCCGGACGGCCAGAGCCTGTTCAAGGCCGTGGACGTGCTGCTGCCCGCGGCGACGGGAGCGCGTGCCTGGCCCTACCCGGAGCTGGAGTTCCACCGCTTCGCGGCGGGCGACATCGTCCAGGCGGCCGCCGACGCGGGCGACCCTGCCGCGCGCAAGGCGGTCCCGAAGCTGGAGAGCCCGCCCGGCGGCGACCTGTGGACACTGCGGCCCGCGGCCGAGCAGCTGGATTCGATCGCGGGGTGAGCACTTCCCCTTACGCGCCGCCAGGGCCCGGACAGTAGCCTCCAACCATGGTGGATCAAAGGGCAGTTGTCGTGATCAGTGTGCGACCGTCACTCGTCGCCGCCTGGTTCCACCGGCTGCTGACGCGGCCCGTCGTCGAGTTCGACGGCCGCGCGAGCGCGCGGGGCTGGGGTACGCACGAGGTGCGGGTCCCGCCCGGCGAGCACCACGTACGTGTCTTCTTCCGGTACCGGGGGCAGCGCGGCGCACGGCTCGCCGAGGCGGACACCCGGTTCGTGACGCGGCCCGAGGCGCGCCGGGTGGAGATCTCGGCGCGCCTCGGGCCGCGCAACGGCAGCCGGTTCCCTATGGGGGAGCCGGTGGTGCGCTGAACTGAACCTCGCCGGGGTCAGTTCGAGCGGACCACGGCCGCGTCCGGCTCCGCCGCGCGCGTGCGGTCGGCGCCGCGCAGCACCCCAGCGAAGATCATCAGCCCGCAGGTCAGCGCCGTCACCAGGCCGAACGACACCACCAGGCTCGTCGCGTCCGCGACCGTGCCGATGGCCGACGGCGCGATCAGACCCGAGGTGTACGTGATCGTGGCGACGCCCGCGATGGCCTGGCTCGGGTTGGGGCCGCTGCGTCCGGCCGCCGCGAAGGCGAGCGGCACGACGACCGCGATGCCGAGGCCCAGCAGACCGAACCCGGCCATCGCGACCGGCGGATTCGGGGCCAGGACCACGAGCAGCGCGCCCAGCGTGGCCACGACCCCGCTCAGCCGTACGGTGCGCACCGCGCCGAACCGGTCCACCACGGCGTCACCGGCGATCCGCGCCACGGCCATGGTGAGCGTGAACGCCGTGGTGCAGGCGGCCGCCAGTCCGGCCGAGGTGTCGAGGACGTCCCGCAGATACACCGCCGACCAGTCCAGGCTCGCGCCCTCCGCGAAGACGGCGCAGAACCCGACCGCGCCGATGAGCAGGGCCGACTTCGGCGGCAGCGTGAACCGCGGCGGCGGCTCCTCGTCCTCCGAAGGCCGCAGGTCGAGCACCCACCGGCAGGCGACGAGTCCGGCCACGGTCAGCACCGCCGCGGCCAGCAGGTGGTGCAGCCGGGCGTCGGCGCCCATGTGCGCGGCGAGCGTGCCGCCCGCCGAGCCGATGAGCGCGCCCGCGCTCCACATGCCGTGCAGCCCCGACATGATCGATTTGTCGAGACGGGTCTCGACCTCCACCCCGAGCGCGTTCATAGCCACGTCCGACATGCCGGCCGTGGCGCCGTAGACGGCGAGCACCGCGCAGAGCGTGAGCAGGTTCGGCGCGAGCGAGGGCAGGACCAGGGCCAGCGTCCACAGGGCGAGCAGCCCGCGCAGCGCCGCGCGTGCGCCGAACCGGTGGCTCAGCCGGCCGGCCAGCGGCATCGCCACGGAGGCGCCGATCGCGGGGAAGGCGAGCGCCAGGCCGAGCTGGCCCGCGCTCACTCCCGCGTGCTCCTGGATCCACGGCACGCGGGTCGCGAACGAGCCGGTCACCGCCCCGTGGACGCAGAACACGGTCGCGACGGCGTAGCGCGCCCGTTTCAACTCCCCTGGCGCGTACGTCACTTCACTCATTCCGCGAGCCCCTCCCAGTAGGTCCCTGTGTGCGTCCCCACCAGCATCCCCAGGGCGCCGCCGTAAACTATCAGGAACCCTGCCTGATAGTTACCCCGTTTCGGCGTAGGATCCGGCCATGCCCGCATCACCGAGGACCGCCCGAGCCATCAACGACCGGCTCGCGCTGCGCTTCCTGCAGGACGAAGGCCCCCTGACCGCGGGGCAGTTGAAGGACCTCACCGGCCTGTCCCGGCCCTCCGTCGCCGACCTCGTCGAGCGGCTCACCGCCTCCGGGCTCGTCGAGGTCGTCGGGGAGGCGGGTGCCCAGCGGCGCGGCCCGAACGCCCGGCTCTACGGGATCGTCGCCGACCGCGCGCACCTCGCCTCCCTCGACGTGCGCACCGAAGGTGTCCGCCTCGTCGTCGCCGACCTGCTCGGCACGGCGCTCGCGCGGGCGGAACTGCCCGTCGAGGAGGGCGAGGAGACGGGCGCCGCCGTCGAGCGCGCGGTCGCCTTCCTGGAACTCACGGCGAAGGAGGCCGGCGCCACACGCCTGCACACGGTGGGCGTGGGCGCCCCCGGCCTGATCGACCCGGTGTCGGGGGAGCTGCGGAACTCGACCGGCCTGCCGGAGTGGCACAGGCAGTTGGTCCCGGCACTCCAGGAGCGGCTCACGGCGCAGGTGCTGGTGGAGAACGAGACGAACCTCGCGGCCCTCGCCGAGCAGCGCGACGGCGCCACGCGGGACCTGGACACCTTTGTGCTGCTCTGGCTCGGGCTCGGCGTCGGGGCGGCCGTCGTGCTGGATGGAAAGCTGCGGCGCGGCGCCTCCGGCGGGGCCGGAGAGGTGGGGTTCCTGCCGGTGCCGGGCACGGGCGGGCTGCCCTCCGCCACGGGGTGCGACGACGGCTTCCACTCCCTCGCCGGATCGCGGGCGATCCTCGAACTGGCCGCCGGGCACGGGCTCGTGAGGCCGGGGGAACCGGTGGAGCGGGCGGCCGAAGTGGTGCGCGACGCCGTGGCATCCGGCGCGGACGCCTTCCTGGACGCCCTCGCCGACCGCGTGGTACTGGGCGCCGCCGCCGTGGTGGCGGTGCTCGACCCCGGCTGCGTGGTGCTGGCCGGGGAGGTCGGCCGGGCCGGGGGCGATGTGCTGGCGCGCCGGGTCGCGGAGCGGCTGACCGCGATGTCGCCGCTCGCGACGGAGGTACGGGCCGGCGCCCTCGGCGGCGGTGCCGTGCTGCGCGGCGCCTTGCTGATGGCGCGCGAGGCCGCACAGGAGGACGTGTTCGGGCCGGGGGGCCGGGCGCCCGCCGCATAACGGGCGCACGGTCCACCGGCATCACAGCACCTGCGTTCAGCGCGCGACCCGCTCGCCGAGGTACTCCTCGAACGTGCGCTTGCCCACCGCCTGTTGAGGCGCGAGGTGCCCGCCCGAGCGGAACGCGCGATACGCCTTCCCCGCCAGCGGGACGCCGAGCACCGCACGGCGCTTGCCCTCCGCTCGCAGATACGCGCGGGCCAGCTCCGGGAACGTACGGACCTCGGGGCCGCCCATGTCGGCCACCCGCCCGGCAGGGGCCTCCAGCGCCAACTCGGCCAGCCGGGCGGCCACTTCGGCCACCTCGATCGGCTGGTCGTCGACGCCCGCGGGGAGCAGCATGACCGGAAGCTTCGCGAAGGCCCGCAGCATCGTGCGGACGAGATCGTGGAACTGCGTCGTGCGCAGCACCGTCCAGCCGAGCCCGGACTCCTCGACCAGCCGCTCCACCGCGTGCTTCGCCTTGTAGTAGCCGAGCGGCACCCGGTCCACGCCGACGATCGAGATGTGGACGAGGTGCGGGACCTCCGCCCGGCGCGCGGCCCCGATCAGGTTCCGCGCCGCCTGCTCGTCACCGCCCCGCGGCGTCGACGCGCAGTGCACGATCACGTCCACCCCGTCGACCGCCCGGTCGAGGCCCGGCCCGCCTTTCCGCAGGTCCACGGCGTACGGCTCGGCGTGCCTGCTCAGCACCCGCACGTCGTGCCCGTCGCCGCGCAGCCGCTCGGTGACGAGCCGGCCGAGCGTTCCGGTTCCGCCGGTCACCAGGATCGTGGTCACCGCGCATCAGCTCCTTCCAACGCGGGGCGCTCCCGTGCGGAGCACCCCTCGTCAGCTGAGAACCGACGGGCCGACGCGAATGTGACAACCGCGGAGAGCTGTTTTCGGAGCCGCACAGCTGCAGGACCGCGCGGCTGCAGAACTTCCGGATTTCAGGAGGCCGCCAGCTGTCGGCCCACGAAACCCAGCTTGTCCGGGTTCGTCACAGCCCGCGCGGTCACGATGGCGCCCTCGCGCACCTCGAACGAGACGACCCCGAAGACCGCCCCTCCGGCCGACGCGACGAGCGCCGCCACCCCGTTGACCTCGGCGGTCGTGAACTCCAGACCCGCCGCGAAGCGCTCCCGGCCGCCGGCCAGGAACCGCAGCACCTTCTCGCGCCCCTCGATGGGCCGGCGCGCGGCCGTGACCTTGCCGCCCCCGTCGCTCCACCACGTCACATCGGCGGCCAGGGACTTCTCCAGGGTCGTCAGATCGCCGTCCCTGGCCGCCTCGACGAAGGCCTCCACCAGTTCGCGGTGTATCCGCTCCGACGGCTCGAACCGCGGCTGCGGCGTCGCGATCCGGCCCGCGGCCCGCCGGTACAGCTGACGACAGTTGGCCTCGCCGAGATCGAGCACCCCGGCGATCTCCCGATAGCCGTACGCGAACGCCTCCCGCAGCACGTACACCGCCCGCTCCGTCGGCGTCAGCCGCTCCAGGAGCAGCAGCAGGGCGCACGACACGGAGTCGCGGCGCTCGGCGGACTCCAGCGGGCCGAGCGTGCCGTCCGAGGTGAGGACGGGCTCGGGCAGCCAGGGCCCCGTGTACTGCTCGCGCCGCACACGGGCCGAGGTGAGGCGGTTGAGACAGAGGTTCGTGACGACCTTGGCGAGCCAGGCACCCAGGTGGTCGATCGATCCCGGCTCGGTGGCGCTCAGCCGCAGATAGGCGTCCTGGACCGTGTCCTGCGCCTCCTCGGCGGAGCCGAGCAGCCGGTAGGCGAGCCCGAACATCCGTGGACGGTGGCTCTCGAACTCCTCGGCCGACGGACCGGGACCTGGCGAAGTCGTCACGCCCCCAGCCTGGCAGAGGGCCCGCCAACCGCCGCGCCCACCAGGCCGGTTGCCCCGTATTCCCGGAGGCCGGGGAAAACCATTGATCCGCTCTGTGAGTCAGCCCACAACATTCGTCCGCATGCACATCGACAGGACGTGGCAGACTGGTTGTGTACCAGAAGCAGCGCACTCCGGGGTCGGTGAAAGTCCGAACCGGCGGTTACAGTCCGCGACCCGGTCACTTCCAGTGGCCGGTTGACCAGGTGAAATTCCTGGACCGACGGTTAAAGTCCGGATGGGAGGCAGTGCGCGGCGGGCGGGCACCTCGGGTGCGCGTCGCCGTCTGTTTCGGGTACCGGCCTCGTCAGACGGCCGGTCCCGTCGTTCGGTGTCGTTCCCGGTGCCGCTGTCCGTACGTTCTGTCGTCGTCGTACGACAGTGCCCCGGAGTCCATGCCCTATGAGGGAGGACCCGGGAAGTGTTCACCGGAATCGTCGAAGAGCTGGGCGAGATCACGGCGGTCGAGAATCTCGATGACGCCTCCCGCTTCCGCGTCCGCGGCCCTGTCGTCACCGAAGGCGCCAAGCACGGTGACTCCATCGCGGTCAACGGGGTCTGTCTCACCGTCGTGGAGCACGAGGGCGACACGTTCACGGCGGACGTCATGGCCGAGACCCTCAAGCGCTCCAGCCTCGGCGCGCTGACCTCGGGCTCCCGCGTCAACCTCGAACGGCCGATGATCGCCGACGGCCGTTTCGGCGGTCACATCGTGCAGGGCCACGTCGACGGCACCGGCACGATCATCGAGCGCCTCCCCTCCGAGCACTGGGAGATCGTCAAGATCTCGCTCCCCGTGGAGCTGGCCCGGTACGTCGTCGAGAAGGGTTCGGTCACCGTCGACGGCGTGAGCCTGACCGTCGTCGAGGCCGGCGCGGACTACTTCACCCTCAGCCTCATCCCCACCACCCTCGACCTGACCACGCTGGGCCTGAAGCAGCCCGGCGAGCCGGTCAACCTCGAGGTCGACGTCATCGCGAAGTACGTCGAGCGCATGCTCGGCGCCCAGGGGGGCACCAAGTGAACTGGCTCAACACCGAGGCGTTCACCATCTTCGGCCAGCACATCCTCTGGTCCGACATGATCGGCAACACCATCGGCCTGATCGCCCTCGCGCTCGGCTGGCGCCGCTCCATATGGACCTGGCCCGCCCAACTGGTCTCCGGCGCGATCCTGCTGACCGCCTTCGCGACCGCCCACCTCTCCGGCAGTGCGGGCAAGCAGCTCGTCGTGATCGTCGTCGCCCTCTTCGGCTGGTGGCAGTGGAACCGCGGCAAGGGCACGGCGCAGGACGGCTCGATCGCCGTCCGGTTCGCCACCTGGCGCGAGCGCGGCGCCCTGCTCGGCGCGGCGGCCCTCGGCACGCTCGCCGTCGGCGGCCTGTTCACCGCGTTCCCGACGCTGTCGTGGGACCCCTGGCCGGACGCGTACATCTTCGTCGGCACCGTCGTCGCCATGTACGCCCAGGCGCGCGGCATGGTCGAGTTCTGGTTCGCCTGGCTCCTCGTCGACCTCGTCGGCGTCCCGCTGAACTTCGCCAACGGCTTCGCCTTCTCCGGCTTCGTCTACGTCATCTACGGCGCGCTCGTCCTGTGGGGCATGCGCGACTGGTGGCTGCGGTCCCGCGCCGCCGCGGCCACCGCCCCCGCGCTCGAAGGAGCCCACGCATGAGCACCGCAGCCCACCTGTACGACGTCTCCGCCGATGCCGACCTGAGCCTCGACCCGGTCGAGCAGGCCCTCCGCGACATCGCCGCGGGCCGCCCCGTCGTGGTCGTCGACGACGAGGACCGGGAGAACGAGGGCGACCTCGTCGTCGCCGCCGAGAAGATCACCCCCGAGATCGTCGCCTTCATGATGAGCGAGTGCCGCGGCCTGATCTGCGCCCCCATGGAGGGCGACGAACTGGACCGGCTCGACCTCCCGCAGATGGTCGGCAACAACACCGAGTCGATGAAGACCGCCTTCACCGTCTCCGTCGACGCGTCCGGCGAGCACGGCGTCACCACCGGCATCTCCGCCGCCGACCGCGCCACCACGCTCCGCCTCCTCGCGGGCGGCACGGCACAGGCGGGCGACTTCGTCCGCCCCGGCCACATCTTCCCGCTGCGCGCCAAGACGGGCGGCGTGCTGGTCAGGAACGGCCACACCGAGGCCGCCGTCGACCTCGCCCGCCTCGCGGGCCTGCGGCCGGCCGGCGCCATCGTCGAGATCGCCGGCGAGGACGGCGTCATGCTGCGCCTGCCCGAGCTGATCCCGTTCGCCCGCAAGCACGGCCTGACGATCATCTCCATCGAGGACCTGATCGCCTACCGCCGCTCCGCCGAGCCCACGGTCAAGCGCGAGGCCACGGTTCAACTCCCCACCGCCTACGGCGACTTCACGGCCTACGGCTACCGCTCCACGGTCGACGGCGTCGAGCACGTCGCCCTGGTCCACGGCGACATCGGCGACGGTACGGACGTCCTCGTACGGATCCACTCCGAGTGCCTCACCGGCGACGTCTTCCACTCGCTGCGCTGCGACTGCGGCCCCCAGCTGGAGGAGTCCATGCGCCGGATCGTCGAGGAGGGCCGCGGCGTCGTGGTCTACCTGCGCGGACACGAGGGCCGCGGCATCGGCCTGCTCTCCAAGCTGCGCGCGTACGAGCTCCAGGAGCGGGGCCGCGACACCCTCGACGCCAACCTGGAGCTGGGCCTGCCCGCCGACGCCCGCGACTACGCGGCCGGCGCGCAGATCCTCGCCGACCTCGGCGTGCGCAGCCTGCGCCTGATGACCAACAACCCCGACAAGACCGACGCCCTCACCCGGCACGGCCTCGAGGTCACCGCCCGCGAACCGATGCCGATCACGGCCGGCGAGCACAACCTCCGCTACCTGCGCACCAAGCGGGACCGGATGGGCCACGACCTGCCCTGGCTGGACGCCCCCAAGACGTCCGCCTGCACCAACCAGTAGCGATCAACCAGTAACGACACCGAGGAGAAGCGCGTGAGCGGCAAGGGTGCCCCCGAACTGAGTGTGAAGAACTGCGGCGACCTGCGCGTGGCCGTCATCGCCGCCCAGTGGCACGAGAAGGTCATGGACGGTCTCGTCGACGGCGCCCTGCGCGCCCTGAACGAGCTGGGCATCAGCGAGCCCACCGTGCTGCGCGTCCCCGGCAGCTTCGAGCTGCCGGTCGTCGCCAAGGTCCTCGCGGGCCGCGGCTACGACGCGATCGTCGCGCTCGGCGTCGTCGTCCGCGGCGGCACCCCGCACTTCGAGTACGTCTGCCAGGGCGTCACCCAGGGCCTCACGCAGGTCTCCATCGACACCGGCGTCCCGATCGGCTTCGGCGTGCTGACCTGCGACACCGAGGAGCAGGCCCTGGACCGCGCGGGCATCGAGGGCTCCCGCGAGGACAAGGGGCACGAAGCGGTCACCGCCGCCGTGGCCACCGCCACCACGCTGCGTACCGTCTCCGAGCCCTGGCGTTAACGGCCCGGCAGGGCCGCGTAAAGTAGGGACCACCATGTCCAATAAGACGTTCGAGGAGCTCTTCACCGAGCTCCAGCAGAAGGCCGCCACCGGCGACCCCGCCACTTCCCGCACCGCAGAGCTGGTCGGCAAGGGCGTCCATGCCATCGGCAAAAAGGTCGTCGAGGAGGCCGCCGAAGTCTGGATGGCGGCCGAGCACGAGGGCAAAGAAGCCGCCGCCGAGGAGATCTCGCAGCTGCTGTACCACGTCCAGGTGATGATGGTCGCCCGCGGCATCTCCCTCGACGACGTGTACGCCCATCTCTGAGCCGTCACCCCGCGCTCGCCCAACTCACCCATCACGCAAAGGAATCCGACCTCATGCTGCGCATCGCCGTCCCCAACAAGGGTTCACTGTCCGGACCTGCGTCGGCGATGCTGCATGAGGCCGGATACCGGCAGCGCAAGGAGTCCAAGGAACTCGTCACCGTCGACCCGGACAACGACGTCGAGTTCTTCTACCTGCGCCCCAAGGACATCGCGATCTACGTGTCCTCCGGCAAGCTCGACATCGGTCTCACCGGCCAGGACCTGCTGATCGACTCCGGGGCGGACGCCGAGACGATCCTGCCGCTCGGCTTCGCCCGCTCCACCTTCCGCTTCGCCTCCCGGCCCGGCGCCGTCAAGGACCTCGCCGACCTCGCCGGGAAGACGATCGCCACGTCGTACGAGGGCATCGTCGGCAAGTACCTCGCCGAGCGCGGTGTGGACGCCGCCGTCGTGCACCTCGACGGCGCCGTCGAGACCGCCATCGAACTCGGTGTCGCCGACGCGATCGCGGACGTCGTGGAGACCGGCACCTCGCTGCGCAACGCGGGCCTGGAGGTCTTCGGCGAGCCGATCATGAAATCCGAGGCGTGCGTCATCCGCCGCAAGGGGGACAGCTCCGACAAGACCGCGGACCCCAAGGTGCAGCAGTTCCTGCGCCGGCTCCAGGGCGTCCTCGTCGCCCGCACGTACGTGATGATGGACTACGACTGCCGCGCCGAGCACCTGGAGAAGGCCGTCGCCCTCACCCCGGGCCTCGAATCGCCGACCGTCTCGCCGCTGCACAACGAGGGCTGGGTCGCCGTGCGCGCCATGGTTCCCTCCAAGGACGCGCAGCGCATCATGGACGACCTGTACGCCCTGGGCGCGCGGGCCATCCTGACCACGGCCATCCACGCCTGCCGTCTCTGAGGACCGCCAGCCATGTCCGACCTTGTGGATCTTCCCGTCACCTTCAGGCCCGGCCGCACCCGCGTCATCCTGCACGCGCTCGGCGCCGTCTGTTTCGTCGTGATCACCGTCATCGCGCTGGTCCTGGACACGATGAGTCCGGGTGAGCGGGCCAGCTTCGTCTTCACCGCCGCCCTCTTCTGGGGCGTGCTCGGGCTCCTCGCCCGGCCCAAGGTCGTGGCCGACGACAACGGCGTCACCGTCGTCAACGTCGCCCGCAGCCGCCGCCTGGCCTGGGCGGAGATCGTCCAGGTCAACCTGCGGCCCGGTGACCCGTGGGTCTTCCTCAACCTCACCGACGGCACGAGCCTGGCCGCCATGGGCATCCAGCCCGGCATCGCCAAGCAGAGCGCCATCCGCGACGCCAAGGCGCTGCGCGCCCTGACCGAGGCCCGAACCACACTTCAGGGCTGACTCAGGGCCCCAGGCCCTGACGCCCCCGCCCCGGTCGTGATTAATCTGGTGGCGGGGCACGCGTTGTGAGCCGCCCCGCCCCTGACGCGCCCGGACGGGTGGCCGGGGGACCCTGCTAACCAAGGAGTGACTCCCTCCAGCGATGGACGGATCGTCCGGCAGTACCTGCGCCGCCCCCTCCCGACATAGCGCGCCCCGCGCGCACACGTCCCCGGAGGCGGCGGTATGACCACCCCGTTGCTGCTCCTCGCGGCAGCCTTCCTCCTGATCCTCGCCAACGGATTCTTCGTGGCAGCCGAGTTCGGGCTCGTCACCGTCGAACGCCAGGACGCCCAACAAGCGGCGGCCGCCGGCGACAAGCGCGCCCGAACCGTCGTGGCCGCCCTCAAGGAGCTGTCCTTCCAGCTCTCCGGCACCCAGCTCGGCATCACCATCACCTCACTGGTCGTCGGCATGCTCGCCGAACCGGCCCTGGCCGAGCTGCTGCGCGGCCCCTTCACCGCCCTCGGCGTCCCGGAGGGCGCCGCCGGCGGAGTGTCGGTCGTCGTGGGCATGCTGCTCGCGGCCGCCGTGCAGATGGTGGTCGGCGAACTGGTCCCGAAGAACTGGGCGGTCTCCAAGCCGCTGCAGGTGGCCCGCTTCGTGGCGGGCCCCCAGCACGCCTTCGCCCGCCTCTTCCGCCCGGTCATCGCCCTGCTCAACACGGTCGCCAACCGCCTCGTGCGCGCGCTCGGCGTCGAACCGGCCGATGAACTCGCCTCCGCCCGCACCCCGGGCGAACTCGTCTCACTGGCCCGCCACTCCGCGCAGGCGGGGGCGCTGGAACAGGACACGGCCGACCTGTTCGTACGCACCCTCTCGCTCGGCGAGCTGACCGCGCAGCACGTCATGACGCCGCGGGTGAAGGTCAGCGCGCTGCAGGCCTCCGCGACGGCCGAGGACGTGGTCAACCTGACCCGCGCCACCGGCCTGTCCCGCTTCCCCGTGTACCGGGAGCGGATCGACGAGGTCATCGGCATGGTCCACCTCAAGGACGCCCTGGCGATGTCGGCGCACGAGCGGCTGCGCACGCCCGTCGTCCGGATCGCACAGGCCCCGCTCATGGTCCCGGAGAGCCTCCCCGTCCAGCCGCTGCTCGGGCGCCTGCGCAGCGAGCAGCCCATCGCCGTCGTCGTCGACGAGTACGGCGGCACGGCCGGGGTCGTCACCCTCGAGGACATCGTCGAAGAGCTCGTCGGCGAGGTCCGCGACGAGCACGACCGCCTCGACCTGCCCGAACTGGCGGTGGCCCCGCCCGAGGACGGACGGCCCGCGTGGGACGCCGACGGCAGCTGCCGTGTCGACATCCTGCGCCGCATAGGGCTCGACGTCCCCGAGGGCCCGTACGAGACGGTGGCCGGACTGGTCGCCGACCTCCTCGGCCGCATCCCCGCCCCCGGCGACAGGGCGGAACTGCCCGGCTGGCGTCTTTCCGTGCGCCAGGTCGGCCACTACCGGGCCGAGCGCGTCCGTATCGTCAAGCTCGCGGACGCCCCGCAGGCACTGCTGGAGGCGGCCCGATGAGCGCCCTGCAACTCTTCTTCGCGATCCTGCTGGTGCTGGCGAACGGCTTCTTCGTGGGCGCGGAGTTCGCCCTGGTCTCGGTGCGCCGCAGCCAGATCGAGCCCCTCCCCGGCAAGCGGGCCCGCCAGGTCATGTACGGACTCGAGCACCTGCCGCAGATGATGGCGGCGGCCCAGTTCGGCATCACGGTCTGCTCGTTGACGCTGGGCGCGGTGGCGGAGCCCACGGTGGCGCGCCTCCTGGAACCCGTCTTCGAGGCGATCCACATCCCGCACGGTGTGATCCACCCGCTGGGCTATGTGATCGCTCTGGCCGCGGTGGTCTCCCTCCACCTCGTCATCGGTGAGATGGTGCCGAAGAACCTGGCGATGGCGGCCCCCGAGAAGACCGCCCTCTGGTTCAGCCCGGGACTGGTCGCCTTCGCCCGGCTCTGCAAGCCGGTCACGATCGCCCTCGGCGCGTGCGCCCGGCTGGTCCTGAAGCTGTTCAGGGTCGAGCCGAAGGACGAGGTCGAGGCGGTCTTCACCAGCGAACAGCTCAACCGCCTGGTGGAGGACTCGGGGCAGGCGGGCCTGCTCGCCCCCGAGGAGCAGGAGCGCCTGGAGGACGCGCTGGAGCTGGGCTCGCGCCCGGTGACGGACGTCCTTCTGGCCCGCTCGGACCTGGTCACGGTCGGCCCCTCGGTCACCCCGGCCGAGATCATCGCTCTCACGGCCCGCACCGGCTACTCCCGTTTCCCGCTGTGCGCGGACAGCGGCGCCTTCATGGGATACCTGCACGTCAAGGATGTCCTCGACCTGATCGAGGGCCCCGACACGGACCGGGCCGTCCCGCAGCAGATCTGGCGCCCCATGACGACGCTGCGCTCCGAACTCCCCCTGGACGACGCCCTCACGGTGATGCGCCGCGCGGCCACGCACCTGGCCCAGGTCGCGGACGCGTCCGGCCGGGTCCTCGGCCTGGTCGCCCTGGAGGACGTCCTGGAGCTGCTGGTCGGCGAGGTCCGCGACCCGGCACACCGTGCGGAACCGCAGGTCCCGGAGGCCCGTAAGAAGCAGGAGGCGCTCACGTAGTCCCGCTACGGCGGGCAGGCCGCAGGCCCCTACAGCCCAGTGGGGTCCTGCGGCCCCCTCCCGGACAGCACCTCCCCGTACGCCTGCATGAGGTCGGGAAGCCGCAACGTGGCCAGGTCGTCCCGGGACGGCTCCTTGAAGTACCCGGTGAGCCTCAAGTCCCGGTACGCGCACGACTTCTCGTAGAGCGTCCGCAGGAACCGCCCGTTGCCGAGCTCGTCGATCCACCCCTGCTCCACCACGTGCCCGGCGATGGAGCGCAGTTCCTCAAGGGCCTCCTCGTCCCACGCGTCCCCGTTCTCCGCCGCCAGCACCTCGCCGATCGACGTGAGCTCCAGCGGACGGTACGAGGGGAAGTCGACCCGTGACGTGAAGCGCGACGACAGCCCCGGGTTCGCCGCGAGCAGCCGGTCCATGCCCTCCGGATAGCCGGCCAGGATCACCACCAGATGGTCCCGGTTGTCCTCGGCCCGCTTCAGCAGCACCTGCAGCGCCTCGTCGCCGTACGCGTCGCCCTTGCCGTAACCGGAGTTGGACAGCGCGTACGCCTCGTCGACGAAGAGCACCCCGCCGAGCGCCGAGTCGATCAGCTCGTTCGCCTTCACAGCGGTCTGGCCCAGGTACTCGCCCACCAGATCCGCGCGCTGCGCCTCCACGAGGTGGTCCCCGCCGAGCAGCCCGAGGGCGTAGAAGACGCGCCCGAGGATCCGGGCGACCGTCGTCTTGCCGGTGCCCGAAGGGCCCGAGAAGACGAAGTGGCGTTTGGGCGGCTGGACCGGCAGGCCCTGCCCGGCACGCAGCCGCGCCATGTTCAGCTGCGCGGAAAGTGCCATGACCTGCCGCTTCACCGGTTCCAGGCCCACCATCAGCTCCAGCTCCGAGAGGGCCTCCTCCAGGAGCACCGGATCGGCAGGACCGGCCGGCAGCGGCGCCGAGACCGGCACCACGGCCTTCTCCCGCACCATGTCGGGGTCCTCCGCGCCGGCCCCGCCCGGTGGCAGATCGGGCTGGGTGACCTTCAGGTCCCGGCCGTCGCTCGCGTACAGCGGCTCGACCGACTCCACGCCGTCCAGGCCGTCCTGATACCCCGTCAGTGTGAGCGGGGCCAGGTCCGGGCCGTCCGCGAAGTCCGCGTACCCGTCGCCCTCACCGATCGCCGCGAGCCGCGCCGAGGTGTCCATGAACGCCGGATCGACCCGGTGCACGGCCCGGTACAGCGGCATCGCGGCCGCCGAGCGGCCCGTGCCCTCGTGCGCCCTGGCCAGCCAGTACCGCAGCTCCTTGCGCTGCGGCTGCTCGCTGCGGCAGCGCATCAGGGCCGAGGAGAGCAGCGGCTCCGCCTGCCCGTACATCTCCAGGCGCACCCGCGCCATCCCGCCGAAGAGCCCGGCCTCGATGCCGAGCATCGGATCGTCGATCAGTGAGTCCGTCTGCCGGACCAACTGGTCCCAGTCCTTGACCAGATACGCCCGGCACGCGTGCAGGAAGCGCACCTGCGGATCCGCGTCGACCGGCGGCAGCGTCGCGAGCGCCCGGTCCAGCTCCGGTACATGGCGCCCGTCGAGCCAGTGCGAGGCGTGCGCGAGGAGCAGGTCGCGCGGGTGCTCCAGGACCGGCTGCACCCACCATCCGAGCCAGTACCAGGAGTTGAGCGTGCGCCGGTGCCTCGTGCGCTGCTCCCCGAACCGGTCGCGGTGCCGGAACATCCGCAGCAGCGCGGTCGTCGTGTCGATGCGCAGCGCGTGCAGCCCGAGCCAGCCGTCGGCCATCCCGGGATCCATCCGCACGGCCGCGCGGAACTCCTCCTCCGCCTGCGGATACGCGCCCATCGTGTAGGCGTCGACGCCTCGCAGCCAGGCGAGGTCGGCCGGGCTCGTCGGCGCACCAGTGCCGAAGTCCATCACGTCCCCCACAAACCGTGCCCCCGATGAACCGCTCTGTCATGGACGGGAGTTGGAACGATGCGGACAGCGAGCCGTCCGTAGGCCGCACCGAGAGGCATCGTACCTGTGGGGGCCTGATCAGCCGTAGGGCGCGACGGCGGCGGATCGGTGCGAGGCGGGCCGAAAACCGGGGATTTCGCGCAGGTGAGCGCGGTGCCGGATGGTGACCCAGGGTGAACGGGAAGTGCTTCGGCGCGCCCGGGAAAGGGCATTGCGGGCAGTACGAAGCCCCCGATCACGGGGGAACAACCGGGGGCTTCGCGTTCGCAGGCGGTCCCGAAAGGCCGCACATTGAGAACGTAAGTCCTGTACGGCCCCTGGGTCAAGCAGAGTTGAGGCACTCGGAGAAACTGGCGGAAGGCCGTTTCGAGGGGTTCAGCGCACCGCTGGCGGTCCCTCACCGTGAGTGACGGAGCGGCGGGCCTGTGCGGTCACACCGGGCCCCTCGCGCATCTCGTATCCCTGCGGGCACTCTCTTACCAATTCCTCAGCGAAGGGCCGGGACGGGTCCCTAGCGAAATGTTTGCGCTCCGCTGGAATCCAGCCGTCCCAGAATTCCTCCTGCGCCGCGCCGTCCCGGGCGCGCCCCCGTGCCCAGGACGTCCCGGGCGGCACGTCCATCCACAACAGCCTCGCCAGGTACGGCCGCAGCGCACGCCGTCCCGCCCCGACACCCTCGACCAGGACCACGTCCGCGGGCGGGAGCGGGCGCGCGGCGCCGAAGCGGCGGGCGTGCCAGTCGTACGTCTCGTAGTGCGCCGCGTCGCCGCGGGACAGGGGGGTGAGCACCTGCTCGCGCAGCCGGTCCGTCCAGGCGAAGAGCGCGTCGTGGCTCGCGATGTCGTCGAGGCGCAGCACGGGAGCCCCGCCGAGCGCCGCGGCGAGCCGCGCCGCGAAGGTCGACTTCCCGGAGCCCGCGTGCCCGTCGATGCCGACGAGGCGGACGGGGCCGCAGGAGGCCGGCAGCCGGCGGACACGGCCGGCGTACTGGTCGAGGGGGACGCGCAGATAACTCACGGCGGCAAGGGTACGGCTTGCCGTGCCGGGGTTTCATGTACGCCGCCGCAGGTCATGCCAGTGGTGGAGACCAATATTGGTGGCCCGGACAGCACGCGAAACGCTGGTGGAAATCCTGCTCCAGCGGCCATAGTTGGCGCACTGTTCCACCAGGCCCGCACCCGGCCCGCCCATCCCGTCCGCCCGACCCGTCGACTGGGGGAACCACCCGATGACCCGACCCGTTCCGGACTCCCGTCCGTCCCGCAGAACCGCGCTCGCCGCGGCCGTGGGCGCCGCCCTCGCCGTCACGACGGCCGCGGCGGGAACCGCGCACGCCGCGGGAGTCGCCGGACCACCCCGCAAGAAGGCCCCCGCCCGCTCCGTGGACAACCACACCTGGACGACCGCCGCCGACTGGCGCGCGGGCACCGGCCGGGGGACCCGCGCCGTCCCCGGCGCCAGACCGGGCGTGAGCATCGGCAAGGCCGTCGGCACGACGACGTACACCGACCCGCACCTGAACAGGACGGCCGAGTGGGAGTACGCGCAGTGGATCTCGCCGGTCCACCGCCTGAGCGTCCCCGCCACCGAGGTCATCGCCTCGTGGAACGCGCACACCCCGACCGGCACCTGGATCCAGGTGGAACTGCAGGGCACGTACACCGACGGGACCCGGACACCCTGGTACGTGATGGGCCGCTGGACGGCCGGCGACGACCGGGACGCCGACATCCGCCGGACGTCCGTGGACGACCAGAGCGACGGCAGGTCGAGCATCTGGACGGACACCTTCGCCATCGACGACGCGGCCACGGGCCTGCGGCTCGTCTCGTACAGCCTGCGCCTGACCCTGCTGCGCACCCCCGGCTCCAAGGCCGCGCCGACGGTCTGGCGGCTGGGCGCGATGGGCTCGGACGTCCCGGACCGCTTCACCGTCCCGGCATCCGCCCCCGGCCTCGCGAAGGAGCTGGCCGTCCCGCGCTACTCGCAGAACATCCACTCCGGCCAGTACCCGGAGTACGACAACGGCGGCGAGGCCTGGTGCAGCCCCACCTCCTCGCAGATGATCATCGAGTACTGGGGCCGCGGGCCCACCGCCGCCCAGCTGGCCTGGGTCGACCCGTCCTATGCCGACCCGCAGGTCTGCCACGCCGCCCGTTTCGCCTACGACTACCAGTACGAGGGCTGCGGGAACTGGCCCTTCAACGCGGCGTACGCGGCGACGTACAAGGATCTGCAGGGCGTGGTCACCCGCCTCTCCTCGCTGGCCGACCTGGAGACGCTGATCGCGGCCGGCATCCCGGCCATAACGTCCCAGTCGTTCCTCAAGGAGGAGCTGACCGGAGCGGGCTACGGGACCTCGGGACACCTCATGACGGTCATCGGGTTCACCGCCGACGGCGATGTGATCGCCAATGACCCGGCCTCGCCGAGCGACCAGGCGGTGCGCCGCGTCTACAAGAGGGCGGAGTGGGAGACGATCTGGCTCCGCACGAAGCGCCACAACGCCTCGGGCGCCGTCGTCTCCGGCACCGGCGGCGTCTGCTACCTGTACTTCCCGGCCCACCCGACCCCGAAGCAGTCCAAGGCGCTGGCGGCGGTGGGCGTGCGCTGACGGATGCCTGGTGTCCCCCGCGCGCGGGCCGCGCGGGGGCGTACGCAGGTGTTTGCGCGGATCAGCCGGTGACGACCGGGGTCACGACCCAGTCCGGGTGGCCGGGCATCGGCGGGGTCTTCGCCCCGTACAGCCACGGGCGCAGGAAGCCCGACAGGTCATGGCCCGCGACCTTCGAGGCCAGTGCGATGTAGTCCTCCGTCGAGGCCGGCCTGCCGCGGTACTTCGTGACCCAGGCGCGCTCGATCCGCCGGAAGGTGTCCGCGCCGACCTGCTCGCGCAGCGCAAGGAGGACCAGCGCCGAGCCGTCGTAGCGCATCCGCTTGAAGAGGTTCGGCTCGGTGGGTTCGGCCGGGGCTCCGTAGTCGTGCCGCCACTGGTCGTGGCTCTCGTACGCCGTCTTCATGGCGGCCTCGAAGCTGTCCCCGCCGTGCTCCTGCGAGTACAGACGCTCGTAGAAGCGGGCATGGCCCTCGCTGAGCCACAGGTCGGACCAGGTGGCGATGGCGACGCTGTCACCGATCCACTGGTGGGTCAGCTCATGGAGCATGTTGCGCTCGGCGTCGACCTTCGTGCCGAGCAGATCCGCCTTCGGGATGAGCGCGAGCGTCTGCGTCTCCAGGGCCACGGCCAGGTCCGTGTCGCCGACCAGGACGCCGTACCGGTTGAAGGGGTAGGGGCCCAACTGGTCCCGCAGCCAGGCCAGATGGCCGGGCGTCAGGTCCCGGTACTTCTTGGTCGGTGCGACCAGCGCGTCCGGCACGACATCGCGCAGCGGCAGCCCGCCGGGGCCCTTGCTGTCGATCAACTGGAACGTGCCGATGGCCAGTTGGACCAGTTGGGCCGCCACCGGCTGTTCGGAGTCGTATGTCCAGCGGACGCGGCCGTCAGGACGTGCCGTCCGGTCGACGAGGCGGCCGTTGGCGACGGCCGTCAGACCGGCCGGCGTGGTGACATGGAAAGTGATGGGGGCCCGCCGGCTGGGGTGGTCGTCGGCCGGGAAGATCATCTTGGCGCCGTTGGGCTGTGGATACAGGACCGTCCCGTCGGGTGTGGGGATCCAGCCGTAGTCCTCGATCGCGTCGTCGCGGTGGCGTATCTGCGCCGGGTCGGCGGTGTAGCCGACCTTCACCGTGAACGAACTGCCCTTGTGTATCGCTGACTTGGGAGTGATGACGAGTTCGTCGCCGTCCCGCCGGGTCTGCGCCGGCCGGCCGTTCACCGTGACCGAGTGCAGCTCGTTGCCCGCGAAGTCCAGGTCGAAGCGGGACAGCGCCTGCGTAGCCGTTGCCTTGATCGTCGTCGACGCGGCGAACGGGGTCGGCGGCGCCTGCCAGTCGAAGTCGAGCGTGTAGTGGCGGACCGAGTAGCCGCCGTTCCCGTCGAGCGGGAACATCGGGTCGCCGAGCCCCGCGGCGCCCGGCGTGGGCGTGTCGGAGGCGGCCTGCGAGACGGCCGCCGGGCAGGCCAGCGCGGCGCTGACGGTGATCGCTGCGGCGACGGTGACACGGGATCTGCGGCGGGGCGTCCGGTACGTGTGCATCGGTGACCTTCCGGTGGGACGAACGCGTCGCAATGTGGGACACGCGACATCCGCACCCGGTTGTGCGTGACCAAGGTCTCGGCCGCAAAAAGACATTCCGGTGGCAAGGTGGAAAGGGCGCCGGAGGGGACCCGGGCGCCCGGGGGGAGTCACGACCCATCCCACGAACCGAGCGAGATGCCCATGACCTCAAGCACCGCCGCCAGCACAGCCCCCGCCGCCGCGCGCACCCGTACCGGCGGCCCGGACGACGGTCCCAGGATCGTCGAGCACATCGTGGGCTGGGCCTTCGTGATCGTGCTCGCGATGCTCGTCACACAGACCGGCCTGATGTGACCTGAGCCACCCCGACGCCATCGAACAGCGAGGGGCGGAGCCCGGAAGACCGGACCCCGCCCAAGTGACCCGCACGTACGGCTAGTTGACCGACTTGATCAGTTCACCGTTCGTCGTGTCGCCGGACAGCTCCCAGAGGAAGGTGCCGCCCAGGCCCTGCTGGTTCTTGTAGTCCATCTTCCCGGCGATGGTCGCCGGGGTGTCGTAGCTCCACCAGTCGCTGCCGCAGTGCGCGTACGCGGTGCCGCCGACCGTGCCCGTGGCGGGGCACTTGGTCTTGAGCTCCTTGTAGTCGTCGATGCCCTGCTCGTACTTGCCGGCGGCGGGGCCGGTCGCCGTGCCGCCGGGCGCCGCCTGCGTGACGCCGGTCCAGCCGCGCCCGTAGAAGCCGATGCCGAGCAGCAGCTTCGAGGCGGGCACGCCCGCGCCCTTGAGCTTGGCGATGGTGGCGTCGGTGTTGTACCCGTCCTTCGGGATCCCGTCGTACGCCGTCAGCGGAGAGTGCGGGGCGGTCGGCCCCTTGGCGTCCCACGCACCGAAGTAGTCGTACGTCATCGGGTTGTACCAGTCGACGTACTGGGCGGCGCCCGCGTAGTCGGTGGCGTCCAGCTTGCCGCCGGCCGAGGCGTCGGCCGGGATGGCGGAGGTGATGAGGTAGCTGCTGCCGAACTTCGAACGCAGCGCGCCCATCAGGTTCTTGTACGCGTCGGGCCCACTGGTGTCGCAGGTCAGACCGCAGTCGTTCGGGTACTCCCAGTCGATGTCGATGCCGTCGAAGACATCGGCCCACTTGGAGTTCTCGACCAGGTCGTAGCAGGACTGGGCGAACGCGGCCGGGTCCTTCGCCGCCTCCGTGAACCCGCCGGACCAGGTCCAGCCGCCGAAGGACCACAGGATCTTGAGGTTCGGATGCAGCTTCTTCAGCTTCAGCAGCTGGTTGAAGTTGCCGCGCAACGGCTGGTCCCAGGTGTCGGCGACGCCGTCCACGGCCTGGTCGGCGGTGTACGCCTTGTCGGTCGCCGCGTACGAGTCGCCCATCGTGCACTTGCCGCCCTGGACGTTGCCGAAGGCGTAGTTGATGTGCGTGAGCTTGTCGGCGGAGCCGGATGTCTCGACGTTCTTGACGTGGTAGTTCCGGTCGTAGACACCCCACTCGGTGAAGTATCCGACGACCTTCGAACCGGCCGCGGTCTCCTGGGAGTTGACGTCCGTCTGTGCGGCGGCGCTGCCTGCCGAGGCCAGCAGTCCCGCGCCGAGTACGGCGCAACACGCGGCGGCGGCGAGCGCCTTGAAGCGCGCGCGGGGGAGGTGCGGTCTGAGCATCGTGTCTCCTCGTGGGGGAGGGGGACAAGGGGGGGAAGTGGTGCTGAGAGCCTGCGTGAGCACGACGTGACGCGCCCGTTCGGTGTGACATGAACGCGGTAAGTCGTTGAACGGAACAGTAGGAGGACTAGACCAGTGAGGTCAATGGTCCGAACCAATTTCGCGCGGGTTCACCGCCCCGGAGAAAAAAATGGGGTAAGCGATCGTTAACCAGTGACGCGGGGCCCGGGATCGGTCATACTCGACACGCCGCAGCCGCTGGTCAGACCCGTCCGAGACCCGGAAGGGCAGCATCGGCTCGGTAGTGACCACCCGGCGGCGCCGCCCACCCCGCGCGCCGCCGCAACCCCCGCCCAGGGAGGAGAGCGTCGCCATGCCGGAGTCAGGAGTCGAGCGTCAGCTGCCGACGGACGAAGCTCAGGATCTGCTGCGGCTGGTCCGCGACCTCGCGCGGCGGGAGATCGCCCCGACCGCGTCCGAGGACGAGGAGGCGGGCCGCTTCCCGCGGGAGGCCTTCACGCTGCTCTCCTCGGCCGGCCTGCTGGGTCTGCCGTACGACTCAGGGTTCGGCGGCGGCGATCAGCCCTACGAGGTGTACCTCCAGGTCCTCGAGGAGCTCGCGGCCGCGCGCCTGACCGTCGGTCTCGGTGTCAGCGTGCACTCGCTGGCCTGTCACGCGCTGGCCAACTTCGGTACGAAGGAGCAGCGTTCGCAGCATCTGCCCGACATGCTCGGCGACGGACTGCTCGGCGCGTACTGCCTCTCCGAGCCGTCCTCGGGTTCGGACGCGGCGTCCCTGCGCACGAAGGCGGTGCGCGACGGGGACACGTGGGTGCTCACCGGGACCAAGGCCTGGATCACCCACGGCGGCATCGCCGACTTCTACACGGTGCTGGCCCGCAGCGGCGGCGAGGGCTCCCACGGGATCACGGCGTTCCTGGTCCCCGGCGACGCCGAGGGGCTGAGCGCCGCGGCGCCGGAGAAGAAGATGGGCATGAAGGGCTCGCCCACCGCCCAGGTGCACTTCGACGGGGTGCGGGTGAGCGACGCGCGCCGCCTCGGGGACGAGGGGCAGGGCTTCCAGATCGCCCTGTCGGCACTGGACTCGGGCCGGCTCGGCATCGCGGCCTGCGCGATCGGCGTGGCACAGGCCGCGCTCGACGAGGCGGTGGCGTACGCGAAGGGGCGCTCACAGTTCGGGCGGCCCGTCGCCGACTTCCAGGGCCTCAGGTTCATGCTCGCGGACATGGCGACGCAGATAGAGGCGGGCCGTTCCCTGTATCTGCTCGCGGCCCGGCTGCGGGACGCGGGCAGGCCGTTCTCCAAGCAGGCGGCCATGGCGAAGCTGTTCTGCACGGACGCGGCGATGAAGGTGACCACGGACGCGGTGCAGGTCCTCGGCGGCTACGGCTACACCGCCGACTTCCCGGTCGAGCGCTTCATGCGGGAGGCCAAGGTGCTGCAGATCGTCGAGGGCACGAATCAGATCCAGCGCATGGTCATCGCCCGTCACCTCGCGGGTCCTGAGAGCCGCTGAACTGCCCCGCGCGCACGATGGGCGCCACGAGCCGCGCCCACTCGGGGTCGTGCTGCCCCGGCAGGGTCTTGCCGCGGTCGGCCCACGCGGTGATCAGGGCCCGGTAGATGGGCGGGTCCTGTGGGGGGACGTACACCTGCTGTGGCTGCTGCGTCTGCTGTGGCTGTCGTGCGTGAAGTGCCTGATGCGGCTGGTGAACCGATTCTGCGGGGACAGGAACGAGGACGCGCCTGCGACGGCCGGTGGGCGCGGGGGCCGGTGTCTGCGTCGGGGTCATGCCAGATCAACGTACGGCGGCGGAGCAGGTCACCCAGGGGCGTAATCGGGCGTCAGTTCGCGGCATAACCGTGCGCCCGGGTCCGACGGGTCGAACATCTGGTCTCCACCGATGAGCTGACGTACCGTCAAATTCGGCGTCGGCAGGTCGTATCCCTCCGGGCGACGTCAACTGCCGTGCCTCCAGGAGGACTGCCGTGGCCGAGGACGACCGCCCCGTCGCGTTCGACGAGTATCCGATCCACCAGGTGCCGCTGTCGATGAAGCACGTCGCCACCGGCGACCGGAACGCCTATGACCGGTGCATCTTCCATCTCCTCGACTCCGAGGGCCGGTTCCTGCTCATCCTCGGCCTCGGCGTCTACCCCAACCTCGGCGTGATCGACGCCTACGCCACCCTGCGCGTCGGCGACACCCTGCACGCCGTCCGCGCCTCGGACGCGCTGAGCGACGAGAGCCGGACGCGGATGGAGGTCGGACCGCTGCGGATTCTGGTCGAGCGCCCGCTGAAGGACTTCGTCCTGACCGGTGCCGCCGACCCGGACGACCCCGGCGGACTCTCGTACGAGATCGCCTGGCACGCCGATTTCCCGGCGCTGTGGGAGCCGCACCACACCCAGCGCCGCGGCGCCCGGCTCACGCTGGAGGGCAAGCGCTTCGTGCAGGCCGGGCGGTGCGACGGATGGCTGCGGATCGGCGGCCGCGAGGTCGAGATCCGCGGCTGGACCGGGACCCGCGACCGCAGCTGGGGCGTGCGGCCCGTGCCGGGGGAGGAGGGCGGCCGGCTCGCCGAGGAACACCCCACCGAGGGCTTCCACTGGATCTGGGCACCGGTCCGCTTCGACGACCGCTTCCTGATGGTCGTCACACAGGAGGACGCCGACGGCCACCGCACCCTGAACGACGCGACCCTCGTCCGTGCGGGCCACCGTGACCGCCAACTCGGCTGGCCCCGCACCGACATCACCTACCGCCCCGGCACCCGCCACCCGCAGAGCGCCGTCGTCCGGCTCACCGACCCGACGGACGGCAAGCCCCTCGAACTGGGCGTGGAGATCCTCGCCTCCTCGCCCCTCGCCGTCGGCGCCGGCTATCCACCGGCCGACGACTGGCAGCACGGCACCTGGCGCGGACGCGACTGGACCGATCGTCGCGCCTACGACCTCGCCGACCCCGCGGCCCACCCCCTGGCCGCCTACGGCGTCCTCGACCACGCCGCCCGCTTCACCCTCGACGGGCAGGTCGGCCACGGCATCTTCGAGCACGGCAGCTTCGGCCGCCACGACCCGAGCGGCTTCACCGGCTTCGACTCCGTGGCACCCGCGCGCCCCTGATCACCCCGGTACGGAAAGGGAGTCCGGCCATGGCGACAGCACCGCGCCCCCGCACGTCCACGCGCGAACCCGAGGAGATCACCCGGCGGCTCACGGTCTGGCTGGACCGCCGGCTGCCCGGCGCGAAGGCGGTGAACGTCACCGTCCCCGCGTCCAACGGCATGTCCAGCGAGACCCTCCTCTTCGACATCGCACACCCCGAACCACCCATGCGCGCCTGTGCGTTGAGGCTGGCCGCGGATCCGTCGGCGTACACGATCTTCCCGGTGTACGACATGCCGCGCCAGTACCGCACGATGCGGCTCGCCGCCGAACGCACCGGTCTGCCGGTGCCGCGCGTGCTGTGGCTGGAGGAGGACTCGGGGCCGCTCGGCGCGCCCTTCTTCGTGATGGAACGCGTCGCCGGCCGGGTGCCGCCCGACGTCATGCCCTACACGTACGAGGGGAACTGGCTGCACGCTGCCACGGACGAGGAGCGCGCGCGACTGGAGGACGCGACCCTACGACTGCTGGCCCGGCTGCACGACGAAGTGCCCCCGGCCGAGGCGGACTTCCTCGCGCTGCCGGGAGAGGGCAGCCCGCTGCGCCGGCACGTCCGGTCCCAACGCGCCTACTACGCCTGGGTGGTGGACGGCCTCCCGCGCTCGCCCCTCATCGAGAGCGCCTTCGACCGCCTGGAGTCGCTGTGGCCGGGTGACGAGGGCGACGCCGTCCTGAACTGGGGCGACGCCCGTATCGGCAACATCGTCTACGACGGTTTCGCACCTGCGGCGGTGCTCGACTGGGAGATGGCGGCGCTCGCCCCGCGCGAGGTGGACCTCGGCTGGACGGTCTATCTGCACCGCTTCTTCCAGGACCTCACCGAAAGCTTCGGCCAGCGCGGCCTGCCGGACTTCCTGCGCCGCGACCGGATCGAGGCGCGCTACGCCCAACTCACCGGCCGCACACCGCGCGACATGGACTTCTACACGCTGTACGCGGCGCTGCGGCACGCCGTCGTGATGCTCCGCGTCGCCTACCGCCAGGTCCACTTCGGCGAGGTCACCGTGCCCGCCGATCCGGACATGCTGATCCTGCACCACGGCAGCCTGCGGGCCATGGTGCAGGGCAGTTACTGGAATCGCCCGGGGTGTCCGGGGTAGGTCAGGCGGCCCTGCGGTCCGTCTGGAGGGGGACCCGCAGGGGGCGCGACGCGGGGCCGCCCACGTGCGAGAACGGCTGGGTGCGCCAGTCGAGGCCCTGCGGCAGCGTCAACAGCAGGGCGGTGTCCTGCTCCTGAGTGCCCGTCACCTCGTCGGCGGGCTTCGCCTCGGCGGCCGCGCGCCCGGTCCCCGCGCAGACGGTGAGTCCGAACGGATTCCACGGCGACGCGCACAGCGCGTGCTCGGGCAGGACGTCCTCGTCCGCCAGCAGCGCGATGGGCTGCGCACAGTCCGGGCAGAGCACCCGGTACATCTCGAACGTGTCGTACGCGTCGTATCCGTCGGTGCTGTCCCCGTCGAAGGCGTCGGGTTCGACGCCCTCCGGCTGGGGCTCGACGACCGTCTGCTTGCGGGTGCGCGTGGCAGGGCGTCCGGAACGCTTCACACTCTGCATGGGAATCTCCCCCTCGGGTGGGCCGACCAGGAGCCGCGGCCCGACCACAGCAAGCACTTCCCGTCCCGCGCGCGAGGTAACCGCGTCATGCGTCTGGACACGGCCCGAGGGGTGTGGCGTTCGTCACATGCCGATTGCGGGTGCCGGTGGAGAGGTAGGCGAAACAGCCGTCCCGGGCCGCTCTCGCGTCGCTCAGGTATCCGGGGCGATCACGGGCCCTGTAGGTTCAGCCGCATGGAGGAGCTCGACCGACAGATCGTGCAGCTGCTCGTCAAGGACGGGCGGATGAGCTACACCGACCTGGGCAAGGCCACGGGTCTGTCCACGTCGGCCGTGCACCAGCGGGTGCGCCGCCTCGAACAGCGCGGTGTGATCCGCGGGTACGCCGCGGTCGTCGACTCCGAGGCGGTGGGACTGCCGCTCACCGCGTTCATCTCGGTGAAGCCGTTCGACCCGAGCGCCCCCGACGACATCGCGGAACGCCTCGCGGGAGTCCCCGAGATCGAGGCGTGCCACAGCGTGGCCGGCGAGGAGAACTACATCCTCAAGGTGCGCGTGGAGACCCCCCACGAACTGGAGAACCTGCTGGCGCGGGTGCGGTCCCTGGCCGGCGTCTCGACCCGCACGACGGTGGTCCTCTCGACGCCCTACGAGGCACGGCCCCCGCGCATCTGAGGGAGTCCCGACAAAAGGGACCCCGGCGGCCGTGCGGAGCACCCGGCGCGGGAGACTGTCCCCCATGAGCACGCCCCCCAGCACCCGCACCGTCCTCCTGCGACGCGGCGAGGTCCACAGCCCCGCCGACCCCTTCGCCACCGCCATGGTCGTGGAGGCCGGACACGTCGCGTGGGTCGGTTCGGAAGGTGCGGCGGACGCGTTCGCCGACGGCGTGGACGAGGTCGTCGACCTCGACGGCGCCCTGGTCACCCCGGCGTTCACCGACGCCCACGTGCACACCACCTCGACCGGCCTCGCGCTCACCGGACTCGACCTCACGGCCGCCCGCTCCCGCGCCGAAGCCCTCACCCTCGTACGGGAACACGCCGCGGCCCGCCCCGCCGACCGGGTCCTGCTCGGCCACGGCTGGGACGCGGCCCGCTGGCCCGACGACCGGCCGCCCTCTCGCGCCGAACTCGACGAGGCGACCGGCGGCCGACCCCTCTACCTCTCCCGGATCGACGTGCACTCCGCCGTCGTCAGCACCGCCCTGCTCGACCTGGTCCCCGGCGTCACCGGCCGGACCGGATACGCGCCGGACGAGCCCCTGACGCGCGACGCCCACCACGCGGTACGCGCCGCAGCCCTCGGCGCGGTGGGGCCGCAACAGCGCACCGAGGCCCAGCGCGCGGCCCTGCGGCACGCGGCCTCCCTCGGCATCGGCTCGGTCCACGAGTGCGGCGGCCCGGACATCTCCTCCGAGGACGACTTCACCGGGCTGCTCGACCTCGCCCGCTCCGAGCCGGGCCCGCGCGTCGCCGGTTACTGGGCCGACCGCGACATCGAGCGGGTCCGCGCACTCGGCGCACTCGGCGCCGCGGGCGACCTCTTCGTGGACGGCGCCCTCGGCTCGCACACCGCCTGCCTGCACGCGCCCTACACGGACGCGGCCCACACCGGGACCGCCTACCTGACCGCCCAGGACGTCGCCGCGCACGTCGTCGCCTGCACCGAGGCCGGCCTCCAGGCCGGTTTCCACGCGATCGGCGACGCCGCCGTCACCGCGGTCGCCGACGGGCTGCGCGCCGCCGCGGAGAAGGTCGGCCTCGCGCGCGTGCGCGGCGCCCGGCACCGCGTCGAACACGCCGAGATGCTGAGCCCCCAAACGATCGCCGCCTTCGCCGAGTTCGGGCTCACCGCTTCCGTACAACCCGCCTTCGACGCACTGTGGGGCGGCGAGGACGGCATGTACGCCGACCGCCTCGGCGCCGAACGGGCGCGCACCCTCAACCCGTTCGCGGCCCTGCTGCGGGCCGGTGTCCCGCTCGCCTTCGGCTCCGACAGTCCGGTCACCCCGCTCGACCCGTGGGGCACCATCCGCGCGGCCGCCCACCACCGCACGCCCGAACACCGGGTCTCCGTACGCGCCGCCTTCACCGCCCACACGCGCGGGGGCTGGCGCGCCGTCGGCCGTGACGACGCGGGGATCCTGGTGCCCGGTGCCCCCGCGGACTACGCCGTATGGCGCACCGACGAGCTTCTCGTGCAGGCCCCGGACGACCGGGTGGCCCGCTGGTCCACGGACCCGCGCTCCGGCACGCCGGGCCTGCCGGACCTCTCGCCGGGCGCCCAACTCCCCGTCTGCCTGCGGACGGTGGTCTTCGGACAGACGGTCTTCGTAGGGCCGGACGAGTGAGATACCGGGGCGGCGCGCACCGGATCCCGGCTCCGCGCGGTCCCGTACGACCTGCGTATCCTCCGCCCTGACCAGGGGACTTCGTGAAGAGGCCCAGGTCAAACGGCTGTTGACAGACCGCGGCGGTCGGCGGGTAGGTTCGGCCGGGTCCACCACCTTTCGTACGACCGGGCAGATCCAGGCAGTCGTAGAACGCAGCCCGGCGCCCGCGCCACGGGGCGCCGGAACGTTCCGGCCGGTCGGCGAGGTGCGACCCGGGTGGGGCCCGGGCGTTCAGTAGACAACGGCTTTCGGTCGACCCGCAGCCAGCGGGCCCCAGGTCGGCCCGAAGGACGTCCGGCCCCGATCCGCAGTGTCGGCCTGATCATCGCCGCTCGATATGGTGGTCCCCTGTGCACGGAAGTTCTAAGGGGAAGCTGTGAGCGACGGCGGCGGGCGCAAGTTCGGCCCTCTGGGTACGACCTTGGTGATCATCCCGACCTATGACGAGGCGGAGAACATCACGGCCATCGTCGGGCGCGTGCGCGCGGCGGTGCCCGCGGCGCACGTCCTGGTCGCCGACGACAACAGCCCCGACGGCACGGGCAAGCTCGCCGACGAGCTGGCCGCGGCCGACGAGCAGGTCCACGTCCTGCACCGCACCGGCAAGGAAGGCCTGGGCGCCGCGTACCTCGCGGGCTTCGCCTGGGGCATGGAGCACGGCTACGGCGTCCTGATCGAGATGGACGCCGACGGATCCCACCAGCCGGAGGAGCTGCCGCGGCTGCTCACCGCGCTGAAGGGCGCCGACCTCGTGCTCGGTTCGCGCTGGGTGCCCGGTGGCCGCGTCGTGAACTGGCCCAAGTCCCGCGAGTTCCTCTCCCGCGGCGGCTCCACGTACTCACGCTTCCTGCTGGACGTCCCCATCCGCGACGTGACCGGCGGCTTCCGCGCCTTCCGCCGCGAGACCCTCGAAGGCCTCGGCCTGGCCGAGGTCGCCTCGCAGGGGTACTGCTTCCAGGTCGATCTCGCGCGCCGTGCGGTGAAGGCCGGCTACCACGTGGTCGAGGTCCCCATCACCTTCGTCGAGCGCGAGCTGGGCGACTCCAAGATGAGCAAGGACATCGTCGTGGAGGCCCTCTGGAGGGTCACCACGTGGGGCGTGGGGGAGCGGGTGGGCAAGATCCTCGGCCGCACCCCCGAGAGCCCCTGAGACAGACCCTGAGAGCGCGTCACGGCGGCTCCCGGGCGCGCCCCCGGATCCGCCCCTGACGACCGTGATCCCTCGCTTACGCCACTCGGACGTGTCCCCAGGCACACTGGGGGCATGACCACTGGCACTCCGCCCCGTAACCAGCCCGCGGGAGCCCGGCGCTCCCGGCTCCGCACGTTCCTGCCGCTCGGCGTCGCCGCCTGGGTGGTCCTGGAGATCTGGCTGCTCACGGTGGTGGCGGGAGCGGTCGGCGGCTTCACGCTGTTCCTGCTCCTGGCGGCCGCCTTCGTCCTCGGTGCCGTCGTGATCAAGGCGGCCGGGCGCCGCGCCTTCCAGAACCTCAGCGAGACGATCCAGCGGCAGCAGCAGCCGGGCGCCGTCGAAGCGGGTGAACAGCGCTCGCAGGGCAACGGGCTGCTGATGCTCGCAGGCCTGCTTCTGATGATCCCGGGCCTCGTCTCGGACGCCTTCGGCCTGCTGCTGCTCGTCCCGCCGCTCCGGGCGGCCCTGAGCCGGTACACGGAGCGCGCCATCGAGCGGAAGATGAGCGTGGCCACGCAGGGCGCCTTCGGCGGCGCGTTCCAGCAGGCCCGTATGAAGCAGTCCGGCAGCACCGTGATCCAGGGCGAGGTCGTCAGGGAGGACGAGGGCCCGCGCGGTCACCGGGACGACTCGGACCCGCGCCCGCCGATCATGCCTTCCTGAGCGTGAGCGCGTAGGAGAAAACGGCTGTGGGCCGGACGCACCAGGTGCGTCCGGCCCACAGCCGTTTCACGTATCGCCGAGCTCCGTCGGGTCAGGCCGACTTGCGGCTGTCCCTCGGGTGGACCGCGATGTTCATCGCGCCCGAACGCAGGACGGCCAGACGCTCCTCGAGGACCTCTTCGAGCTCCTCGCGGGTGCGCCGCTCCATCAGCATGTCCCAGTGCGTACGGGCCGGCTTCGCCTTCTTCTCCTCAGGGCCGTCACCGTCCACGAGGAGTGCCTGGGCCCCGCAGACCTTGCACTCCCACTCCGGCGGAATTTCGGCCTCCACCGAGAAGGGCATCTCAAAGCGATGTCCCTTCTCGCATGCGTACTCCACGGCCTGGCGCGGAGCCAGGTCGATACCGCGGTCCGTCTCATAGCTCGTCACTACGAGGCGTGTACCGCGAAGAGCTCGCTCACTCATGAATCGTGCCTCCCGGGCTTGTCGCCCACAGGACAGGTGTCGCTGTCGTCGTCATCCGGTCAACGTCCGGTCGGCGGTAAAGATTCCCGTTCCGGGCCATGCGTCGCCGTCGTAGCCGCCCCTTGTTGTACCCACCGACGCCCGGTTTGTCACATCTGACGCCAGTTGTCACCTAGCGTTTTGCAGTCTTGACGTGCAGTAACGGTACGCCTGAGCAGGCCAACCGCGTACACTACCGGCCTTTGCCTTCAGGTGCTAAATCCGGGTCGGTACGGGGTTCCCCGCGTCGCGCACCGCCTGCCCCACGGGAACCCGTGCGAGCAGGACAAAACCGATCAGGAAGAACACCACCAGGGACACGATCGCGTCCCGATAGCTCCCGGTCAGCTGGTACGCGAGCCCGAACACCAGGGGCCCCAACCAGCTCATGCCCCGGTCGCTCATCTCGTACGCGGAGAAATACTCCGCCTCCTTCCCGGCCGGCACGAGATGCGAGAACAGTGACCGTGACAGTGCCTGGGTACCCCCGAGGACGAGGCCGATGCCGACCGCGAGCGCGAAGAACCATTTGGGGGAACCCGCGGGCAGGAAGAAGCCCGCCGCGATCGTCACCGTCCAGGCCACGAGGGAACCCAGGATCGTGCGCTTGGCGCCGTACGCGCGGGCCAGCCGGCCCATCGCGAGGGCCCCGGCCACCGCCAGGATCTGCACGAGCAGGACCGCCACGATGAGCGCCGACTGCTCCAATCCCAGTTCCTCGGAGCCATAGACGGACGCCTGTGAGATCACCGTCTGCACGCCGTCGTTGTAGACGAGGTAGGCCAGCAGGAAGGAGAGTGTCAGCGGATAGCGGCGCATGTCCTTCACGGTGGCCACGAAGTGGCGCAGGCCCGGCGCCGTGGCGGACGCCGTCCGCGTCGAGCGCCGGTCACGCAGACGACGTAGGGGCACCATGGTGAACGCGCCCCACCACACGCCCGCCGAGGCCAGACAGATCCGCACCGCTGTCGACTCCGAGACACCGAAGGTGTCGTGGGACGTGTACAGCCACAGGTTGGCCAGGAGTACGAGAGCGCCCGACGCGTACCCGAAGGCCCAGCCGCGCGAGGAGACCGCGTCGCGCTCCTCCACAGGTGCGATCTGCGGCAAGTAGGAGTTGTAGAGCACCATCGAGACGGCCAGCGAGGAATTCGCGACTACCAGAAGCGCGCCGCCGAGCAAATAGCGCTCGCCTTCCAGGAAGAACATGCCTGCCGTCGCCGCCGCGCCCACATAAGCGGCGATCGCGAGAAGCGGCTTCTTGCGGCCCGTACGGTCGGCGGCCGCTCCCGCCAGCGGCATCACGAAGAGCGACAGGATCACCGACAGCGAGACCGTGTACGCGAAGAAGGAACCCGCGCGGACCGGTATGCCGAGCGGATGCACGAAGCCGTCCGCGTCGGCCGCCGCCTTCGCGACCGAGGTCAGGTAGGGGCCGAGGAAGACGGTCAGGACGCTCGTCGAATAGACCGAACAGGCCCAGTCGTAGAAGTACCAGCCGCGCTGCTCGCGCTTGCGGTCGGCGAGGGCGCTCGCCCCGGTCGCCGTCTCCGGCGCGGTCTCGGTGCCCACCCGTGTCCCCTTGTGTTCCCCGTGGTCCGGCGCCGCGGACCGGCCCTCAGGCCCAGGTTCCCCTGTCCTTGAGGACGTCTCGCAGCGTCTCGATGTGATCGGAAACTATGCCATCGACCCCGAGATCGAGAAGCCGTCGCATCTCGTCCTCGTCGTTGACGGTCCAGACGTGGACCTGCACCCCGCGCGCGTGGGCGGCCCGGACGAAGCGGCGGTCGACGACGCGGATCCCGGACCGCGCCACGGGCACCTGGGCGCACACGGCCGAGCGGCGCAGCGCGGCCGGCACCCCGTAGGACCTCAGGCGGAGTCCGAGCACGCCCTTGGTTCCGTACGACGTGGCGAGGTGCGGGCCCGCGAGTGCCTGGGCCCGGGCAACGCGCGCCTCCGAGAACGAGCCGACGCAGACGCGGTCCCACGCGCGCGTGCGGCGCATCAGATCGAGGAGGGGGCGCAGCGCGGGCTCCGCCTTGACGTCCACGTTCCAGCGCACGTCGGGGAAGGTCTCCAGCATCTCCTCGAAGAGCGGTACCGGTTCGCTGCCCGCGACGCGCGCGTGGCGTACGTCCTCCCAGGGGAGGTCGGCGATCCGGCCGCTGCCGTCCGTGATCCGGTCGAGCGTCGCGTCGTGGAACGCGACGAGCTTCCCGTCGGCCGTCGCGTGCACGTCGGTCTCGATGTACCGGTAGCCGAGGTCGACGGCGCGGCGGAACGCGGCGACGGTGTTCTCCAGGCCGTCCGCCGCCCCGCCGCGATGGGCGAGGGCGAGCGGCCCGGGATGGTCGAGGTAGGGGTGGCGTACGGGCTCGGTCACCGACGCAGTATCGCCCGCCGCGGTGACGCGCCGGCGACCGCGGTCGAGCCCGCGGGCGACGCGGGGACGGCGAAGACCCGCAGGAAGAACTGGGCCAGCGGCCCGATGGCGAGGGCGTACAGGACCGTGCCCGCGCCGATCGTGCCGCCCAGCAGGAATCCGGTGGCCACGACCGCGACCTCGACGGCCGTGCGCATCAGGCGCAGCGAGCGGCCGGTGCGCCGGTGCAGGCCGGTCATGAGGCCGTCGCGCGGGCCGGGACCGAACCTCGCCGCTATGTAGAGGCCGGTCGCGATCCCGTTGAGCACGATCGCGGCGGCCATCAGCGGAACGCGCACCCCGTAGGCGTGCACGTCCGGCACGACGGCGAGGGTGCCGTCCATGGCGAGCCCGACGACGAAGACGTTCGAGACCGTGCCGAGGCCGGGACGCTGGCGCAGCGGGATCCACAGGAGCAGCACGATCGCGCCCACGATGATCGACACGACGCCGATGGAGATGTCCGTCCGCTCGGCGAGCCCCTGGTGCAGCACGCCCCACGGTTCCAGGCCGAGCCCGGCCTCCACGAGCAGCGCCGAGCTGGCGCCGTACAGGGCCAGGCCCACGTAGAGCTGGACGAGCCGGCGGACGGCGGAGCCGCCGGACGGTGTGGACGTCGACGCGGACAACAGGTCCCCCCAGAGGTGGAGTGGTGGGTGAAGTGGTGATGGTGGACTGGCACGTGACACTCTGTGGCTCGGAAACAAGCGCCAGCCATGGCCAATTCCGGAAAGGTGGACTGGTCTGCATGGCCCAGTGGACTTCGGCGATCGGCTCCGCCCAGCTCGCCCGGCTGCTCACCTCGCAGCAGTCGCGCCCCGCGGCGTCCGGCGCCCGCCGCCCGCCCGCCTACCGCGCCCTCGCCGACGGCGTCCGGCTGCTCGTCCTGGAAGGCCGCGTTCCGGTGGCCACCCGGCTTCCCGCCGAGCGCGAACTGGCGCAGGCGCTCTCGGTGAGCCGCACGACGGTCGCGGCGGCCTACGAGGCCCTGCGCGGCGAGGGGTTCCTGGAGTCCCGCCGGGGAGCGGGCAGCTGGACCGCAGTCCCCGCGGGCAATCCGCTTCCCGCGCGGGGCCTCGAACCCCTGCCGCCCGAAGCGCTCGGCTCGATGATCGACCTCGGCACGGCGGCCCTGCCCGCCCCCGAACCCTGGCTGACCCGCGCCGTCCAGGGCGCCCTCGAGGAGCTTCCGCCGTACGCCCACACGCACGGCGACTACCCGGCGGGCCTGCCCGCGCTGCGCACGATGATCGCCGAGCGCTACACCGCGCACGGCATCCCGACCATGCCCGAGCAGATCATGGTCACGACCGGCGCGATGGGCGCCATCGACGCGATCTGCCACCTCTTCGCGGGCCGCGGCGAACGCGTCGCCGTCGAGTCGCCCAGTTACGCCAACATCCTCCAGCTGATGCGCGAGGCGGGTCTGCGGCTCGTCCCCGTCGCCATGGCCGACGGCCTGACGGGCTGGGACCTCGACCGCTGGCGGCAGGTGCTGCGCGACGCCGCGCCCCGGCTCGCGTACGTCGTCGCCGACTTCCACAATCCGACCGGGGCCCTCGCCGACGAGGAGCAGCGCCGTTCGCTGGTCGACGCCGCGCGCTCGGCCGGCACGGTGCTCGTCGTCGACGAGACCATGACTGAGCTGCACTTCGACCCGGATCACGTGATGCCGCGCCGGGTCTGCGCGTTCGATCCCGGCGGCTCGACCGTCGTCACCGTCGGCTCGGCGAGCAAGGCGTTCTGGGCGGGGATGCGGATCGGCTGGGTACGGGCCGCTCCGGATGTGATCCGCAGCCTGGTCGCCGCGCGCGCCTACGCGGACCTGGGCACGCCGGTGCTGGAACAACTGGCCGTGAACTGGCTGCTGAGCACCGGGGGCTGGGAGGCGGCCGTGCAGGTGCGCCGGGAGCAGGCCTTGGAGAACCGGGACGCGCTGGTCGCGGCGGTCCGCCGCGAGCTGCCCGACTGGGAGTTCGCCGTGCCCGACGGCGGCCTGACCCTGTGGGTGAAGGCGGGCGGACTGTCGGGCTCACGGCTGGCCGAAGCCGGCGAGCGGGTGGGGGTGCGGGTGCCGTCGGGGCCGCGGTTCGGCGTCGACGGGGCCTTCGAGGGGTACGTGCGGCTGCCGTTCACCGTGGGCGGTGCCGTGGCCGACGAGGCGGCGGCGCGGCTCGCGGCGGCCGCCCGGCTCGTGGGCGCGCGGCAGGATGCGGGCGGGGACGTACCGCGCACCCTGATCGCCTGACAGCTGTAGCTGTAGTCATCGCCGCAGCCGGCTACCGCTCGGCGAGCGCCTCGGCCTCGTCGGGGATCGCCTCGACGGCCGGTGCATCAGAGACATCAGAGGACTCAGGGGCAGCAGCGGCGGCAGGGACTTCAGGGGCATCGGTGGTGTCAGCGGCGTCGGCGGGTGCGGCGCGGTCCGGCAGCAGCGCGACGACCGCCTGCCGGTGCGCCTCGCTCGTCGCCTCGTCGTGCGGGTCGGGAGTGGCCGGCACCTGGAGGCGGTGGACCCGCCCGGTGCCCAGCCGGGCATAGCCGCGGCCCGGCGGGACCTCGGTGGTGGGCGTCGTCGGGGGCAGGACGCCGAGGACGTACTGGAGCTCCGCGGGCGTGGCCGGACCGAGCACCACGCGCGCGCGGGTGTGCTGACGGACCGGCTCCATGAGGGCGTCGAGGCTGTCGAACTGTTCCGCCACCACGACCGTCACGCCCGCCGCGCGCCCGTGCCGCAGCGGGACCTGCAGCAGGGTCTGCGGATCGGTGCGGCCGTCCGCCGCCGCGAGGTGCCCGAACGCGGTGGGCCGGTCGAGCAGGACCCACAGCGGGCGTTTGATGTCGTCCGGCATCGGATGCCCGGCCTGCCGCGCCCGGTTCGCCGAGATCAGCCGCCGCTCGGTCTCGTGCGCGGCCCATTCGAGACTGGCCAGGGCGCCCGCGAGCCCGCACTCCACGGCGAGGACGCCGGTCCGCCCGACCAGACAGGCGTAGTCGCCGGTGCCGCTGCCCTCGACGATGAGGACGTCGCCGTGCTGCAGGGCCTGGAGCGCGATGGAGCGCATCAGTGAGGTCGTGCCGCTGCCGGGCTGGCCGGCGATCAGCAGATGCGGCTCGGTGGAGCGGATGCCGGTGCGCCACACCACGGGCGGTACG
Organism: Streptomyces sp. NPDC050264; assembly: GCF_040655895.1. Lineage (NCBI taxonomy): Bacteria > Bacillati > Actinomycetota > Actinomycetes > Kitasatosporales > Streptomycetaceae > Streptomyces > Streptomyces sp. NPDC050264. The sequence goes on along the minus strand of NZ_JBFAKV010000020.1, from coordinate 42,371 downwards.
TCCCGCTGCTCCTCGCCGTCCACCACCGGGAGGGTGCGCTGTACGCCGGTCCCGTCGGTGAAGCCGAGCACCGTCTCGCCGGGGGACGTGACGAAACGCTGGGCGGCGATGTCGGTGGGCAGCGGTTCGAGGACCGTCACGGTCAGGTGGTTGTCCTCCTCGTCCCACCCGAAGTGGTACTCGCGGCCGCGGCCGAGCTTGGCGTTGAGCAGCTGCTCGATGCGGGCGCGGGACTCGGCCTCCCCGTCGGTGAAGTAGGCGGGGTAGCGGATCGAGAGCCGGTCGAAGCGGCCGTCGCCGTCGAAGTCGTAGGTGTCGAACGCCTTCTCCCACTCGCCGCCGTGGGCATACAGGGGACTGGGGTCCTCGGCGACGGAGAAGTACGGGACGAGTGCTTCGTAGAGCGCGGACAACCGCTGGACCTGTGACTCGTCGGGGCCTTCCGGCTCCGACGGCTGCTTGGGGTCGCGCCCCTTCCACGCGGCCGCCGCCATCAGGGAGATGAATGCCAGCAGTGGCCCGTACGGAAGGAAGACCACGACCAGGATCACGGCCGCCACCAGGAACAGCAGCGGTCCGCGCCGGTCCTTCGGGGTGTCCACGACCTTGCGCCGTCCGGCGGCTGCCAGCCGGCGCAGGCCACGGGTGATCGTGATGAGGGGATGGAGAACGTCGGTGGCGCCGTCGGCGGCCGTCCGTGCCATTTCCCGGCTCCGGGCGATCGAGGCGCTGCCGTTGCTCAGAATGCGGGGGAGAGGGCGCCTGGCCACGTCGGTCTCCTGAGGGTGGGTGCGGTTGGGTGAGCCGTCAGAACTTGATCCCGCCGAGCAGGCTGGCGAGGCTCGCGCCGCCTGCCTTGATGCTCGGGGCGATGGCCGTGCCCGCCAGGTAGAAACCGAAGAGGGCGCATACCAGTGCGTGCGAGGCCTTCAGGCCGTCCTTGCGGAAGAACAAGAAGACGATGATGCCGAGCAGCACGACGCCCGAGATGGACAGGATCATGAGGTTCTCCTGGGTGAGGGGACAGTCACCATGAGTTCTTCCAGGCTCACAGCATGTATCTATACGACAAAAGGTGCAAACGGGTGGAATGCTGCCTATTTCACCCGATCGGCAGACGGCTGACGGGTCACCGGGCGTGCCACCGGGTGATCGCCCGAGCTGTTGGTGATCTTTGCCTCGGCGGGGTCGGGTCATGTACTCCGGTGGGCAGTACTCTGTCGATTCACTCGTACGGCCGCACGGTCGTACCAGCACGTATGCGAAAGGCGGTCCGGCCGATGAGCGAAGCCCCCGACCCTGAGGTCGTGGAGCTGGCCACCAAGATCTTCGATCTCGCCCGCCGGGGCGAGACCGAGGCGCTCGTGGGGTATGTGGACGCGGGCGTTCCGGCCAATCTCACGAACGACCGTGGCGACACGCTTGTCATGCTGGCCGCCTACCACGGGCACGCGGACGCGGTACGCGCCCTGCTGGCGCGCGGGGCCGACGCCAACCGCGCCAACGACAAGGGGCAGACCCCGCTCGCGGGCGCCGTCTTCAAGGGCGAGGACGGCGTGATCCGGGCGCTGCTCGACGGGGGCGCCGATCCGGCCGCGGGGACGCCGTCGGCCGTCGACACGGCCCGGATGTTCGGCAAGGCGGAGCTCGTCGAGCTCTTCGGAGCTTCTTGACGCACGGGTTCTGACCAGGCAAAACGGGGGTGCAGGAAATGTGGTCGCGGCGGGCAGAACCGCTGGGTCATGATGACGGCGTGCTTTACGGACGCGACGGTGGGGCAGCTGGTGCCCACGTGCCGCGCGGGCCGTGAACGGCCCGAATCGGGCCTTGGACGAGAGGCAGAGAGATGGTCTACAGCAAGCAAGAGACGGCGGGCGCTCCGACGTGTTGTCGCGTGGCCAGGTAGTCACAGGTTCCCGGTTGCGTCGACGCTTGATGTGAGGCTGTTTCCCATGTTCGAACCGGTCATAGCGCCCAGCGGTACGCTGCTCGGCCTGCTGCAGCGAGGCCGCGGCGACGGCACGCTGCACGCGCTGACGGCTCCGCGGGACGAGGCGCTCGCGGCTCTCAATCACTGTGTGCTGAGCGACCCCCGCCACGACTGGCAGGTGGAGAACCGCTCGCTCTACTACGCCCGCCTCTACCTCGATCTCCACGGAGAGCTCGGGGAGATCGAGCGGCACCTCTTCGACCCCGACGATCTCGTCGACACCGAGGAGTCCCGTACCGGGCTCGCGCTCGCGGTCCTCGGCCACCTCGCCTCGTACGGCAGGCGGGACGCCCTCGAACTGCTGCGCAGGTACGCGGCCTTCGGCGGCAACTGGGCCTGGGCCCTGGACGAGCTGGCCCTGCGCGACGACGACGCGGGCCTGCGCGCCCTCGCCGAGCCGGTCCTCGCCAGGTTCCCCGCGCAGGACGAGGCCGACCTCGCCGCCGTCGTCCGTGACGCCTTCGAGCCGCGGCCCTGGCGCCTGTGGGCCGAGGATCCGCGTCCCCACGTGGGGGCACGCGTGCGTGCCGCCCAGGAAGCCGGGTCGTTCGACCGCTGGCAGCGGCAGCTGAACCCCTCGGGCCCCCGGCCCGAGTGGAGCGTGCAGGCCGTCTTCGACTGGGCGCAGGAGGGCTTCGAGCGAGGCGCCGTCCTGTACGTGCCCGCCGCCCGCTGCCTGACCGCCGTCGCCGGACCCGAGGACCGCGCGCAGATCGTGCGCGCCGCACAGGACGGCACCGACGGGGCACGCTGCACCGCACTGCGCTACCTCGCCGACACCCACGACCCCGACGTGCTCGACCTCATCGAGGCCGCCGTGGAGTCACCCTCACGCCTGGTGGTGGACGCCGCCCTCGACTCCTTCGAGCGCATGCGCAGCCTCGCCACCGTGGAGCGCGCCCGCCGCTGGGCCCACCGGCCCGACGCGCTCGGCGCCGCCGCCGGCCGCGTGCTCGCCTGCCGGGGCGGTGCCCCCGACAGCGAACTCGTCCTGTGGTCCCTACGCGAAGCGGTACGCGGTGACGGCCCCGACGCCCCCACTCTGTGGCCGCTCGTCGACGGGGCGGGACGGCTCGGCATCGACTGCGCCGCCCCCGTACTGCGCCACATCTACCGCGAGACCGCGTCGTCCCATCTGCGCGGGCGCGCCGCCCGCGCCCTCGCGGTCACCGACCCCTCCTTCGCCGCCGGATTCGCCGTCGAGTGCCTGTGGGACTGCGAGGAATCCACCCGCGAGGTCGCCGCACGGCACGCCGAGACCGGTGACGCCCGGGTCGTCGACCAGCTGCGCCGGCTCGCCGCCGACCCCGCGGAGGAGGCCGAGGTGCAGACCGCCGTCCGCGCCCGGATCGGGCCCGACGCGACGGCCCTGTGACCGGCTGATGTACGGGAGGCGGCCCGCCGGCCGCCGGTCGCCTCCCGTTGTTCGCCCCGGCCGCCCGCTGTTTGCCCGGGCGGTGCAACGCTCACGGGACGTTCCCCGCCAGGAAAGATCCACGTTGACGTGGGCACGTCCGGCATGGCGACAAACACAGGTATGCGTGTCGTCATCGTCACCGAGTCCTTCCCGCCCGACATCAACGGTGTGGCGCACTGCGCCCTGCAGACCGCCCGGCACCTCGCCGTCCGCGGCCACGAACCCCTCGTCGTCGCCCCGGCCACCACGGCCGGGCCCGAGGCGGACGCGGGCGCGCCCTGCCCCGTGATCCGTGTGCCGTCCCTGCCGCTGCCCGGCTACCCGCAGGTCCGGGTCGCGCTGCCCAGCCGCCGCGTCGACCGGGCCGTGGCCGCCCACCGGGCCCACCTCGTCCACCTGGCAGGACCCTTCGTGCTCGGCGTGCGCGGCATGGCGGCCGCGGCGCGCCACGGCGTCCCCGCCGTCGCCGTCTACCAGACCGACCTGGCCGGCTATGCCCGTACGTACATGGGGGCGGGCGAAGCCGCGGCCTGGCGGCGGATCCGGGGCGTGCACGCCGCCGCCGACCGGACTCTCGCCCCGTCCAGTGCCGCGCGGCTCGATCTGGAGGCGCACGGGGTGCCCCGGGTGCGGCTGTGGCCGCGCGGCGTGGACGGCGACCGGTTCCGCCCCGAACGGCGCGACGAACGGCTGTGCGCCGAGCTCGCGCCCGGCGGGGAACTGCTCGTCGGCTATGTGGGGCGGCTCGCGCCCGAGAAACAGGTCGAGCTGCTGGCCCGGGCCTGCGGGCTGCCCGGCGTGCGGATCGTCGTCGTCGGGGACGGCCCGAGCGGGGTCTCCCTGCGCGGCGCGCTGCCCGGCGCCGTGTTCCTCGGGCGGCGCACCGGGGACGAACTCGCCCGGATCTTCGCCTCGTTGGACGTCTTCGTGCACACGGGGCCGTTCGAGACGTTCTGCCAGACCGTGCAGGAGGCCATGGCCGGCGGGGTGCCGGTGATCGCCCCGGCCGTCGGCGGACCTCTTGACCTCGTCACGCACGGCGGGACCGGGCTGCTCGTGCCACCCGGCGACGCGGACGCCGTGCGCGATGCCGTGTGGTCACTGGCCGCCGACCCCGCGCTGCGCGCCGCCTACGGGACCGCGGGCCGCGCGGCGGTCGCGGGGCGCACCTGGGAGGCCGTCGGGGACCAGCTCGTCGAGCACTACGCCGAAGTGCTGCGCGCGCGGACGGCGGTGGCGGCATGAGCGAGAGCCTGCGGATCGTACGCGTCGCGAACTTCGTGGCACCCGCGTCCGGCGGACTGCGCACCGCCCTGGGGGAGTTGGGAGCCGGCTACCGGGCGGCCGGGCACGAACCCGTCCTGATCGTGCCCGGGGACCGCTTCTCGGACGTGGACCAGGCACAAGGCCGTGTCCTTACGTTGCCGGGGACGCCGCTGCCGGGTACCGGCGGATACCGCGTGCTGACCGAACGCCGCAGCGTGGCACGGCTGTTGGAGGAGGTGCGCCCCGACCGCCTGGAGGTCTCCGACCGCACGACCCTGCGCTGGACCGGCGAGTGGGCACGGCGCGCCCGGGTGCCCGCCGTGATGGTCTCCCACGAGACCGCGCACGGGGTGCTGCGCACCTGGGGCATGCCCGAACCGGCCGCACGCCGCGCCGCCGACATGCTCAACTCGCGTACCGCACACGCCTACGCGCGCGTGGTGTGCACCACAGAGTGGGCCGAGCGCGAGTTCGTGCGCATCGGCGCGCGCAACGTCGTCCGGGCACCGCTCGGTGTCGACCTCGAACGCTGTCGGCCCGGGGCCGCGCACAGCGGCGTACGGGAGCGGTACGCGCGCGTGGACGAGGTGCTGCTCGTCATGTGCACCCGGCTGTCCGTGGAGAAACGGCCGGGCGCGGGCCTCGACGCCGTAGCGGCGCTGCGCCGACGAGGTGTGCCCGCACGGCTCGTCGTCGCCGGCTCCGGGCCGCTGCGCGGTCGCCTCGAACAGCGCGCGCGGGCCGACCGGTTGCCGGTGGACTTCCTCGGGCACGTGGCCGACCGGGACACGCTCGCCGCGCTGCAGGCCGCGGCCGACGTGTGCCTGGCGCCCGGTCCCGCCGAGACGTTCGGGCTCGCCGCGCTGGAGGCGCTGGCCTGCGGCACACCGGTCGTCGTCAGTGCCTCATCGGCGCTGCCGGAGGTGGTGGGGGCCGCGGGCGCGGTGGCGGGCGACAACGGCGCGGCGTTCGCGGCCGCGGTGCAGGAGGTGCTGGGGCGGCCCGTGCGGCAGCGCAGGGACGCCGCACGCGCGCGTGCCGAGTGCTTCGGGTGGGGCGCGGCCGTGGAGGCCTTTCTCGGGGCGCACGACGCGCCGGTGCGGCTGCCGGTGCCGACGCACGAACCGGACGCGGCATGATCGCGCTCAGGTTCGCCGCGCTCGGCGACTCCCTCACCCAGGGGATCGGCGATCCGGTCGACGGCGGGTGGCGGGGCTGGGCCGCGCTGCTGGCCACCGGGCTCGTGCCCGCCGAAGAGCCGGTGGAGTTCCGCAACTTCGCTGTGAGCGGGGCGCAGACGGCCGATGTGCGCGGGCGCCAGTTGCCGGCCGCGCTCGTCTTCGCCCCCGATGTCGTGTCCGTCGTCGTCGGCGTCAACGACACGCTCCGCCGCACGTTCGACATCCATGCCGTGGCCGCTCATCTCGACGCCGTGTACGGGGCGTTCGCCGAGCGGGGCGCGGTCGTGCTCACGGCGTGCCTGCCCGACCCCGGCGCCATGCTGGGCCTGCCCGGGGCCCTGGCCCGCCCTCTGGCGCGACGGCAGCACGCGGTCAACTCCGTGGTCCACGCCCTGTCCGAACGCCACGGAGCCGTCCACCTGCACGCCGCCGAGGGCGCCTGGGTGGCCGACCGTGCCATGTGGAGCGCGGACCGGCTGCATCCGGGGGAGCGGGGGCACCGGCTGTTCGCCGCCCGCTTCCACGCGGTGCTGGCCGCGTCCGGGGCGGCTCGCGGCCCGGCGCCCGGCACCGAACCGGAGCGGCCCGCGCCGACCCGCTCGGCCGGCCTGTGGTGGCTGGCCACCGCGGGCACCGGCTGGGTGGCCCGGCGCTGCACCGACCTGCTGCCGCAGCTCGTGGCACTGGCCGCCGACGAGGTACGGCACGGACTGCGCGGCACCAGCGCCCGGCTCGACCTGCGGGCGACGGCCGGGGCGGCCGCCGCACTGTCCGCGCCGACGGCCTCGGCGGCGGAGGTGACCAGGACCTAGAGGGAGGGGATCGTTGAACGATCCCTCGATACCCATGTTGTTTCGTTCCTGTATCTGCGCTTGAATTCGGCCGTGGCCACGGAAGAACTGAACGCACTCGCGGACGACCGCGCGCTGCTGGGGCGCACCAGCACCGCCGAGCGCGTCGCGGACATCCTCAGGAGCCGGATCGCGGAGGGCTTCTTCCCGCCCGGCACCCGCCTGTCGGAGGACAGCATCGGGGGCGCCCTCGGCGTCTCGCGCAACACCCTGCGCGAGGCCTTCCGGCTGCTCACCCACGAGCGGCTGCTCGAGCACCGCCTCAACCGCGGGGTCTTCGTCCGCGTCCTGAGCGTCGACGACGTCGAGGACATCTACCGGATCCGGCACATGATCGAGTGCGCCGTCGTGCGTACCCTCGGCGAACCCCCGTACGCCCTCGACCGGGTCGCGGCCGCCGTCGCCGACGGGCAGCGGGCCGCCAAGGCCCGCGAGTGGAAGGGCGTCTCGACCGCCAACATCCACTTCCACCGCGAGCTCGTCGCCCTCGCGCGCAGCGAGCGCACCGACGAACTGATGCGCAGCGTCCTGGCCGAACTGCGGCTCGCCTTCCACGTCGTGGACGATCCGCGCGGCCTCCACGAGCCGTATCTCGCCCGCAATCTCCAGATCGTCGAGACGCTGCGGGAAGGGCGTCGCGACGCGGCCGAGGCGCTGCTCGCCGAGTACCTCGACGACTCCCGCGACGGGCTCGTCGAGGTGTACGGCCAGCGGGTCCCCACGGACCTGTAGCCGCCCGGTGCCACCGTGGCATCTGCGTCGTTTCGACCGTTGTCAGACCCAGCGCCTAGTCTGTGCTCCGTGACTTCGCCTGCCACCACGGAATCCGTTCCGCCCCAGCTCAGCGCGGGGCCGCGCCCCGCACCGGGGCCGGCCGCCGACGAGGGGCTCGCGCGGCGGCTTCGCGCGCTCGCCTGCACCGCTCCGCTGCACGATCTCGACGTGCGCAAGGCCAACCTCGCGGGCGAGTACTCGACGTACGGCATGGCCGAGGTGGCGCTCTCCGCGATCGACCTCGTCACGCTGAACATGGACTTCGACACGGGCGCCGACCACGAGCAGATAGTGGCCCGGCTGGTGCCGCGGATCGCCGCGCAGGCCCCGCAGCGGCCCACCTCCGAGCACGAGCGCGTCGCCCGCTGGGTCCTGGAGAACCTGATCAACGTCGGCACCGTGGACCGCGGATTCCGCGCCGTGTACGGCACGTTCGCGACGGACGGCTCCTATGTGCGGCGCGACTACGACTTCAAGCTGATCGAGGAAGTCCCCGGTTACGGCGGCAGCGTCTATCTCCGGACGACCGACGAAGCCGTCAATGTGCTCGTCGGCGCCCTCGACACCGACGTCACCAGTGCGCAGATCGCCGCCGAGGTGAAGCTCGAGGTTTTGATCAGCCGCGGCCGGCTCGCGGACGCCCAGCTCGCCGCCGAGCAGGCCAGGTACCGGACCGTGCAGTACTCGGAGACCCTGCGCAAGGCGCTGGACGCGACGCGGCGCAATGTGCGCGCCGTCGACTGGCTGAAGGCCGTGCCCGACATGATCGCCGAGGCCCTCGACCACGTCGCGGACCGCTACCGCCACGAGAACGCGATCCTGACGAACATCCGCAAGGCCCGCGACGAATCCGAGGACCCGGAACAGAAGCGCCGCGCCGCCGAGCTCGTCGACATCGTCAAGGACTGCATCCGGCGCCACACCCAACTGCAGTCCCGCCTCCTCGAAGCCGGGCCGCTGTTCCGCGCCGAGCAGGACCGGCAGGCCTTCGCCACGCCCTCCGCGCGCGCGGGCCTCGACCTGTACGGCCACCTCGTCGCGCCCCTGCTCCCGCTGCCGGTGGAGAGCGCCCGCAGGGTGACCGACGCCTTCTTCGCGCGCGGCACCGGACTGCGCACCCCCGTCTCCGTACGGGTGGGCGACCTCGTCGACCTGCTGCTGACCCCGCCGCTGGAGCGGGAGCACCTCGGCGCCGAGATGCCCGAGCCCGACCTCATCGCCACCCCGGACGACAGCCGCTTCAGCGAACAGCAGCTCACGAGCGCCAAGGAACTCCTCGACCTGCCTGCGGACGCCCCGCGCCGGCTCTCGGGACTGCTCGCCGAAGCGCGTCGACGCGACCCCGAACTGCCGTACCTGGTCGCCCTGTTGGCGGTCCACGCGGCGAGTCCGCCGGTCGGCACCGCCTACCGCCAGGGCGAGGGAAAGCTGCTGTTCGCGGTGGACGACGGCACCGACCTCGACGACCCGGAGTTCGGCGGCGCCGACCTCATCGTGGGCATGGCGCTGCTCGACACGGTCGGCATGGCGGCCGGCCGGACGGAGGCCGCGTGACCCACCGGACAATGATCGCCGCGTGACGTACCGAGAAATGATCAAGGAGCACCGCCCGTGACCGAGCACCCCGAAGAGCACGCCGAGTGGGGCGAGCCCGAGGCCGCCGGCTCGGGCTCGGTGAAGACCGCGGCGCCGGTCACGCCCGCCGACGCCGCCGACGCGGCCCGGCTCGTCGCCTTCGGCCTGCAGCCCAAGCTGGGCCCCTCCCGCGACCAGGAGTACAGCGAACTGCTGCGGCGCTACCGGGAGGACCCGGCGTTCGCGCGGCTCGCCGACGCCGTCGCCACCGGGCTCGGCCTCGTCGTCCTGGAGGTGTCCCCGCGCGCGGGGATGGCCGTGACCGCCGCGGAGGACTCCGTCTTCGCCGTCCGCATGGGCGACTACGCGCGCCGCACCGCCGCCGACTCCACGGACCGGTTCCTGCACGGCCTCGCGCATCTCGCGGTCGCCGCGCTCGCCTTCCCCCGCCCCGAGGACCTCGCCGACGACGGCTACATCGGCCGCGTCAGTGTCAACGGCGTGGACGCCTTCGTCCGCCAGGCCTGCCGCAAGCTGGAGGAGCGCGCCGACGAGCAGGGCCTGAACACGGACCCGGCCAGCGACGCCCCCGGACTCGAAGCGGCCTGGCGGATCTGGGCCCGGCGCAGCTCCACCGGCGCCACCAAGGACGCGCGCCGTCTCGCCGGCTCGACGACGGGCATCGTCGCCAAGGCCGTCGCGTTCCTGACGGACTCGGGGTTCCTGCAGAGAACCGGCGACGACGCCGGCGGCACCTACCGCACCACCGCGCGCTACCAGTTGCAGGTCCGCGACATGGCCGGCACCGCGGCCATGGCCGAACTCCTGGACCTGGGCGTGGTGACCGTGACCGACGGATCCGCGAGCCTGGTGCCGCCGATGGACGAGGACGCGGCCGAGCTCGCCGCCGACGCGGGCCTGCCGTTCCACTCCTGACCGCCTACCGACCGTCCGTCCGTACCTACCACGAGAGTCCGCCATGTACGAGCTGTCCCGGGTTCGCCTCTACTCCATCGGGCCGGCCGGTGCGCGCTACGCCGACACCGTGCTCGACCTGCGGGGCGTCGGCGCGCCCGTGCCCGACCCCGCGCCCACCCAGGCGGAGTTCTTCCAGGACGAGCCCGTCGGCCCGCCGCGCCGCCCGGCGCCGGCCGGTGTGCTCTTCCTGGAGAACGGCGGCGGCAAGTCGGTCCTGCTCAAGCTGATCTTCTCCGTGATGCTGCCCGGCCACCGGAACACGCTGGGCGGTGCCAGTTCCGGCGTGCTGCGCAAGTTCCTGCTCGCCGACGACTGCGGACACGTCGCCCTGGAATGGCAGCACACACTCACCGGCGAGTGCGTCGTCGTCGGCAAGGCCAGCGAGTGGCGCGGCCGCCAGGTCTCCAACGACCCGCGGAAGTTCGCGGAGGCCTGGTACTCGTTCCGGCCCGGACCCGGACTGAGCCTCGACTCGCTGCCCGTCGCCGAGTCGACCGCGGTACGGCCCATCGCCGAGGGCGCCTCGGGAGCGCAGGGTCGGCGCCGCACCATGAAGGGGTTCCGTGACGCGCTGACCGAGGCGGGCAAGGCGTACCCGCACCTCGAAGTGCACTGGGAAGAGATCCACGACCGGTGGAACGAGCACCTCGGTGACCTCGGCCTCGACCCCGAACTCTTCCGTTACCAGCGGGAGATGAACGCCGACGAGGGCGAGGCCGCCGGCCTCTTCGCGGTCAAGAAGGACTCCGACTTCACCGACCTGCTGCTGCGCGCCGTCACGGACACCCGTGACACCGACGGTCTCGCCGACCTGGTCAGCGGGTTCGGGAACAAGCTGGGACGGCGCGCCGAGCTGATCGCCGAGCGCGACTTCACCGCCGGCTCCGTCGACCTGCTCACCCGCATCGTCGAAGCCGCCGACACCCGGGCACGCGCGCGTGACATCCACGCCGCCGCCGAGCGCCGCACCCGTACGCTCGCCCGGCGCCTCTCCGCCCGCGCCGCCGTCGAGCGCGGCCGCGCCGGTGACCTCGCCCAGCGGGTCACCGCCGCCGCGCACACCGTCACCGAGGCCGAGTCCGCGCGCGAGCGCAGCGCCCTCATCGCCGCCGAACTGGCCTACCGGCACGCCTCGTTGGCCCTCGCGGGCGCCGAGAAGGCCGCCGCCGCGCAGAAGCGCGAGCTGGCCGACGCCCGTACCCTGCACTCCGCCTGGCAGGCCGCCGAGGCCGTACTGCGCCACCGCGCCGCATCCGACCGCTCCGCGCGCGTGGCCGCCGCCATCCGCGAGGCCGAGCGCGACGCCGCCCCCGCTCTCGCCGCCCGCGCCAAGGCCGCTTCCGAACTCGTACGGGCCCTGCACGGCGCCGCCGAGAAGGCCGAGAGCCACGCGAACGAGGAGGAGGAGCGCTCCGCCGTCCTCCAGGAGGCGGGCGAGACCGCGCACCACGACGCGACCGTCGCCGCCACCGAGGCGCAGCGTGCCCGCAGCGACCTCGGCCACCTGCGCCAGCGCCTCGGCGAGGTCGAGCAGGAGACCGCGGAGGCCGTCCGCGCCGGCTGGCTCGACGACAGCGCGCCCGACGCCGACCCGGCCCGCGCCGCGCTCGCCGCCAGCGACGCCGAGAAGACGACCGTCGCCGCCTGGGACACCGCCCGCGAGGCCGCCCGCCGCGCCACCGAGCACGCCCGCGAGGCCGCCGCCGTGGAGGCCCGCGCCGAGCTGACCGCGGCCCGCGCCGCCGACGCCGCGAGCGCGGCGGACCACGCCCACCAGGCCGAGGAGCGGGCCGCCGCGTCCCTGGCCGCGGAAGAGCGGCTCGCCGAACTGCTCGGTGTGCACGGCCCGTCGGGCGCGACCGCCCCGGCCGATGGACCCCGCGCCACCGACGCCCCCCTCACCTCCGAGGACCTCGACCGCGCCGCCGACGACCTCACCACCTTCCTCGACGACTCCGTCGCCTCCGCCGAGCGGCAGATGTTCGAGCTGCGCACGGCCGCCGCCGACGACTCCCGCATCCTCGGCGCGCTCGGCGACGGCGGCCTGCTGCCGCCGGGCCCGGACGTGCTGGCCACCACCGAGTACCTGGGCGAGCACGGCATTCCCGCCCTGCCCGGCTGGCGCTACCTCGCCCAGTCCGTCGACCCGGCCGACCACGCGCGCGTGCTCGCCGCCCGCCCCGAACTGGTCGACGGCGTCATCATCACCGACCCGGCCTCCCACGTACGGGCCCGTGACGTCCTCGCGGGCGCCGCGCTGCTGCCGCGCTCCACCGTCGCCGTCGGCACCGCCGCCGCCCTGCTGGCCCCGACCCCGGCCGAGAACGTGTCCGACGAGGGCGTCTTCCTCGTACCGCCGAACCCGGCGATGCACGACGAGCACGCCGCCGACGAGGAGCGCCAGGCACTACGGACCCGTGCCGCCCAGCGCGACGAGGGCATCCGCACACTCGCCGGACGCCTCGCCAAGGACCGCGAACTGGCCGCCCGGCTCACCTCATGGCGCGCCGGCTGCCCCGCGGGCCGCCTGACCGAACTCGCCACGGCCGCACAGGAAGCCCGTACGTTCGCGGAAGAGGCCGAAGCCGAGCTGGCCGAGGCCCGTACCGTGCGCGCCGAGGCCGACGAATCCGCCGCCGAAGCGACCCGCGTACGCGACGAACGGCAGGAAGCGGCCCAGCGCGCCCGGCGCGCCGCCGACGCGCTCGCCGGTCTCGCCTACCGCCTGCGCGAGCGCGCCGCATGGCAGGCCCAGGTACGCGAACTCGCCGACGAGGCCGTCGAGTCGGAGGCCCGCGCCCAGACCTGCCTGGACCACGCCCGCGCCGCCGACGAGGACCGGCGCGCCGCCCAGCGCTCCGCCGACGACACCCGCCGCACCGCCCGCGCGCTGCGCGCCGAGCGCGCCGAGATCGCCGGCGCACCCGACGACGTACCCGAAGGGGAGGCCCCCCAGGCATCGCTGCCCGCCCTGCGCGAGGCCTACCGTGCCGCGTCCCAGCTGTACGAGAAGGTCGGCGTCGGCGCCGACCTGCGGGCCGAGCAGGCCCGCGCCGAGAGCGACGAATCGGCCTCGCTCACCGAGTTGCAGCGGCTCAGCAACAAGGTGCGCACCCGCGCCGCGGCCCTCCTCGAATCGCCCGACGGGTCCGACGGGCCGTCCCGGCAGGCCGCGGCCGCCCGCGCCGAGGAACATGTCCAGCTCCTGGAGACCCGCGCCTCCACGGCCAGCGAGCAGCTCGGCCGGCTGCGCGGTGAGGCCGAGCGGCACGCGCCCGAGGACGGCGGCGTCCACACCGAGCTGCCCGCCGACCTGGTACCCGCCGACACCGAGCAGGCGGGCACCCTGCTGCGCACCGCCACCACCGAACTGGCCGCGCGCAGCGACGCGTTGACCACCGCCCGCGCCGCCCACGGCGAGCTTCTCGACGCCCACCGGGCCGCCGAGGACGGGATCGGCGGCTTCGAGGAGACGGCCGCACTCCTGCGCGACCTGCTGCGCGACCACGCGGACGGCGAGGAACAGGAGGAGCAGGAGCCCTACCCGGGCACCCTGGAGGAGGCCCGCACGGCCGCGTCCGAGACCCGCCGCTCGCTGCGCGGCTGCGCCGCCGACCTGTCCGCCGCCGAGGCCGCCGTCCGCGAGGCGAGCGACATCCTCGTACGGCACGCGAACTCCACCCGCTACGAGCAGGTGCGCACCCCCGCACGGCAGCAGATCCGCGAGCTGCCCGCGGCGGCGCTGCCGGAGCACGCACAGCGCTGGGCAGACGCGTTCGCGCCCCGACTGCGCGTCCTGACCGACGAGTTGGAGCAGCTGGAGCGCAACCGCGACTCGATCGTGGACCGGCTGCGCGGCCTCGTCGAGTCCTCGCTCGCCACGCTCCGCTCCGCGCAACGACTCTCCCGGCTCCCCGAGGGGCTCGGCGAGTGGTCGGGCCAGGAGTTCCTGCGGATCCGTTTCGAGGAGCCCGACCAGGCCACGCTCACCGAGCGGCTCGGCGAGGTCATCGATGAGGCAACCCGCGCGGCCGTGAAGAAGAACTCCGACATGCGACGCGACGGCATGTCCCTGCTGCTGCGCGGTGTCGGCGCCGCCCTGGAGCCCAAGGGTGTCGCCGTCGAGATCCTCAAGCCGGACGCGGTGCTGCGCGCCGAGCGCGTCCCCGTCGGACAGATGGGCGACGTGTTCTCCGGCGGCCAGCTGCTCACCGCGGCCATCGCCCTGTACTGCACGATGGCCGCGCTGCGCTCGAACGACCGGGGCCGCGACAAGCACCGTCACGCGGGCACGCTCTTCCTCGACAACCCCATCGGCCGCGCCAACGCCACGTACCTCCTGGAGCTCCAGCGCGCCGTCTCCGACGCGCTCGGCGTCCAACTCCTGTACACGACCGGCCTGTTCGACACGACGGCGCTCGCCGAGTTCCCGCTCGTCATCCGCCTGCGCAACGACGCGGACCTCCGTGCGGGACTGAAGTACATCAGCGTCGAGGAGCACCTGCGTCCGGGCCTGCCGCAGCAGGAACCGGACGGGGAGAAGGTGCACGGCGAGATCACGGCGACCCGCATGTTCAAGCGGCCCGCCGAACCCGCCGGGCAGGACGCGTGAATACCCGCTAGGCGGCGTCCAGTTGCTCCCTGAGCCACGCGTGGAAGATCCCGATGTGGTGCTCGGTGGGTACGAGGACGCCGCCGTCGCGGTAGGCGCGTGACGCCATGGCGGGCTGGGTGCGCTCGCACGCCGCGAAGTCCTGCGTGTTGACCCGGTGGAAGAGCTGGACCGACTTCGACAGGTCGGCCCCGGACGCCACGACCTCCGGGGCGTACAGCCAGTCGCACTCGACGACCGTGCGATCCTCGGCCAGCGGGAACATGCGGTGCAGGATCACATGGTCGGGCACCAGGTTCACGAAGACCGTCGGCTTGACCGTGATCGCGTAATAGCGGCGGTCCTGCTCGGGCGGGACCTCGGGAAGCGTGCCGAAGCCCTCGCCGCCGTCGACGGTGAACCCCCGCACGCCGTCCCCGAACTCGGCGCCGTGCCCCACGTAGTACTGGGCCGCGTAGCCCTCCGCGAACTCCGGTAGGACATCGGTGAGTTCGGGGTGGATGGTCGCGCAGTGGTAGCACTCCATGAAGTTCTCGACGATCAGCTTCCAGTTGGCCCGGACGTCGTACGTGATCCGCTTGCCCAGGGCGAGGCCTTCGGCACCGTAGCGGTCGATCGCCGCCGTGTCGCCGAGCCGCTCGACGGCGGCGCCCGGCACCGTGTCCTCGAACGACGGCGGCTCGTCGGCCAGACACACCCACGCGTACCCGAGCCACTCCCGCAGCGCGACCCCGACCAGCCCGTAGGCGGAGCGGTCGACGTCCGGCATCCGCCCCAGATTCGGCGCCGCGATCAACTTCCCGTCGAGGCCGTACGTCCAGGCGTGGTACGGGCATTGCAGGGTGCGCCGGACCTCGCCCCGCTCCTCGGTGCACAGGCGGGCCCCGCGATGCCGGCAGACATTGAGGAAGGCGTTCAGCGCGCCCGTGCGGGAGCGGATGACCAGGACACTCTCGCGGCCGACCTGCACCGTGCGGAACGCGCCCGGTTTGTCGAGGTCGGCGCAGCGGACGGCGCAGAACCACATGCGCTCGAAAACCCGCTCCTGTTCGGTGCGGAAGAGGTCCGGGTCGGTGTAGTAGCGGCCCGGCAGCGTGGCCGCCAGGCTCGGCGGCAGGGGGAGCGTCGTCATGGCGGACTCCTCAGACGGCGGGCGCGGCGGTGAGCCGGCCCGGGTCGAACAGCTCGATGGGGTGCTCGGTGGCGCCGGTCAGCGCCAGATCGGCGAGGATCTCCCCGACGACCGGTACGAACTTGAAGCCGTGCCCGGAGAAGCCGCAGGCCACGGTCACCGACTCCGGGTGCGCGGGGTGCCGGGCGATGACGAAGTGCTCATCGGGCGTGGTGGAGTACATGCAGGTCGCGGCCTTGAGGAAGGTGCCGGGCAGGGCCGGGACGCAGCCCGACATGTGATCGGCCATGGCCCGGACCTCGTCGTCGTGGACGGTGCGGTCGATGGTCTCCGGAGTGCACACGACGCCCTTGCGGAAGAAGGCGACCTTGGCGCCCAGGGCAGGGCCGTCGAGGGCGGGAAAGCCGTAGACCTGGACGCCTGCCGCGTCCTCCCAGATGTAGACCGGATGGTTCTCCGGGCGGAAGGGCACCACCCCCGTGCTGGGCTGGAACCAGTACATGACCTGCCGCTCGATGGTGAACGGCACGCCGAGATCGGTGAGCAGTCGCGGTGCCCAGGCGCCCGGGCAGATCACCAACTGCCCTGCCGTGTAAGTGTTTTCGGCAGTGTGCACCCGCACGCCGTCCGCGCACGGCTCCCAGCGCGTCATCGGCTCCTCGAAATGCAGGTCGGCGCCGGCCTGCGTGGCGAGCTGGAGATGCGCGGCGACCGTGTTCTCCGGGCGCAGGAACCCGGCCTTCTCCTCGAACAGGGCGACCTCGTCGGCGCGCGGCGTCAGGGTCGGGAAGCGGCGCCGGATCTCCCGCGCGTCGAGCATCTCGTGCGGCAGCTCCCACTGCCGGGCCGAGCGCAGCGAGCCCTCGACCGTACGGGAGCCGGGGCGGCCGATCATGACGCCGCCGCACAGTGTGGCGATGGAGCGGCCGGTGGCCCGTTCCAGGTCCTCGTACAGCTCGTAGGAGCGCAGCAGCAGCGGAACGTACGCCGGGTCCTCGAAGTACGACTGGCGGGTGATCCGTGAACCGCCGTGGCTGGAACCGCGGTTGTGCACCGGGCCGAACTTCTCCAGGCCGAGCACGCGGGCGCCGCGCGCGGACAGATGGTGCGCGGCGGCGCTGCCCATGCCGCCGAGGCCGATCACGATCACGTCATAGGTGGGGGACATGTCCCGGCCCTCCCAGGGCTGGTGCGGTCGTAAGGAACGTTCAGCGGCGGATGCGGGTCATCTTCGGGTCGAAGAGCGGCTCGTCGGCGACGGTGGCCGGGACCTTCGCGCCGAAGTACTCGATGTCCACGGCGGATCCGGCCGGCAGCGGCGGCAGCCACGTGTACGCGACGCAGCGGCCGAGGGTGTAGCCGTACGAGGCGCTGGTGACGTAGCCGCACGGGACACCGTCCAGATGGACGGGCTCCTTTCCGAGGACCACGGCGGACGGGTCGTCGAGAAGCAGTGCGGTCAACCGTCGTGTCGGGGGCGGGAGTTGTTCGAGTGCGGCGCGGCCGTGGAAGTCGCCGCGGTCCATCCGCACGGCGAAGTCGAGCCCCGCCTCGTACGGGGTGTGCTCCTCGGTCATGTCGACGCCCCAGGCGCGGTAGCCCTTCTCCAGGCGCAGGCTGTTGAACGCCGACCGTCCGGCCGCGACGACGCCGTGCTCCTGCCCCGCCTCCCACAGCGTGTCCCACAGACGCAGCCCCAGATCGGCGGTCGTGTACAGCTCCCAGCCCAGTTCGCCCACGTAGCTCAGGCGCAGCGCCGTGACGGGGACGTGCCCGACGTACGTCTCCTTGGCGCGGAAATAGCCGAAGCCCTCGTGCGAGAAGTCGTCGCGGGTCAGAGGCTGGACGAGGGCTCGGGCGAGCGGGCCCCACACACCGACGCAGCAGGTACCGGAGGTGATGTCGCGGATCCGGACGTCATCGGGGGCGTGCCGCTCCAACCACACCTGATCAGCGGGGGAGTTGGCGCCCACCTGGAAGCGGTCGGCGGTGAGCCGGGCCACGGTCAGGTCCGAGCGGATCCCGCCCTTCTCGTCGAGAAGCAGGCTGTACGTCACCGCGCCCGGCCTCTTCGCGACGTTGTTGGTCGTCATGCGCTGCAGGAACGCGAGCGCGCCGGGTCCGGTGACTTCCAGGCGGCGCAGCGGGGTCATGTCGTACAGGGCGACCCGCTCACGGGTGGCCCGCGCCTCCGCGGCGACGACGGGCGACCAGTAGCGGGCCGACCAGGGATCGCGCTCCTGCCCCTCGCGCCTGCCGGACTCTTCGACGAGCGGGGCGTTCGCCTCGTACCAGTGCGGACGCTCCCAGCCGCCGCCCTCCAGGAAGTACGCGCCCAGCTCCCGCTGCCGGGCGTGGAACGGGCTGACGCGCAGCGGACGCGGCCGCTCCATCGGCTGCAGCGGGTGGATGACGTCGTACACCTCGACGAACTGCTGCGCCCCGCGGTCGCGCACGTACGCGGGCGAACGGTGTGCGTCCTCGAACCGGTGCACGTCGCATTCGTGCAGGTCGACCGAGGCGTGCCCGTCCACCATCGACTCGGCGACCGCCTTCGCGACCCCCGCCGAATGCGTCACCCACACCGCCTCCGCGAGCCAGAAGCCGCGCAGCGCCCGGGACTCGCCCAGCACCGGCATGCCGTCGGGGGTGAAGGAGAAGACGCCGTTGAAGCCCTCCTCGATGTCGGTGTCCCGCAGCGCGGGCAGCAGCGTCCGGCACGTCTCCCAACTGGGCGCCCAGTCCTCCTCGGTGAAGGGGAGCGACGACGGCATGTCCAGGGCCCTGGCGCGCGCGTCGTCGTAGGAGAGCACCGCGAACGGGTCGACGGGCAGGGGCCGGTGGGCGTAGCTGCCGATGCCGATGCGGTCGGTGTGCTCACGGAAGTACAGGTCGCGGTCCTGGAAGCGGAGGATCGGCTTCGAGGCCTCGGTGCGCGGATCGTTCGCCCCGGCGAGCTCAGGCAGTGGCTTCGTCCGCGCGTACTGGTGGGCGAGCGGCAGCAGCGGCACGCCGACGCCCGCCATCCGGCCGATCACCGGGCCCCAGAAGCCGGCCGCGGACACGACATGGGTGGCGGCGAACGAGCCGCGGTCGGTGACGACTCCGGTGACGCGGCCGTCCGCCTGCTCGATGCCGGTGACGGTGTGACGGTCGAGGAAACGTGCGCCGCGTTCCTCAGCGCGGCGCAGCTGCGCGCGGGCGGCCAGCACGGCCCGGGCCAGACCGTCGTCGGGCGTGTGGAAGCCGCCGAGAATCATCGACTCGTCGACAAGGGGCCAGAGTTCCTTGCAGCGGGCGGGGGAGACCAACTCCCCGCGCACGCCCCAGGAAGCCGCCCAGCCCGCCTTGCGGTGCAGGTCGGCCCAGCGCTCGGGGGTGGTCGCCAGTTCCAGGCCGCCCACCTGGTGGAAGCACGGCAGGCCGTCCACTTCGAGGGCGGAGAACTTCTCCACCGTGTAGCGCGCGAACGCGGTCAGGGTCTTGGACGGGCTGGTCTGGAAGACGAGCCCGGGCGCGTGCGAGGTCGAGCCGCCGGGCGCCGGGAGCGGGCCCTGGTCGAGGACGGTCACGTCGTGCAGGCCGCGTGCGGTGAGCTCGTCGGCGAGCGAGCAGCCGACGATTCCCGCGCCGATGACGACGACCTTCGGGGAGCCGGATTCGGGAGCGCTGGACATGTCCCTCCTAAGAAGTGACCTGCTCAGGATGTACGTGAACGGTCTCGACGGGGTCGGCCGCCGCGTGCCCGGACAGGAAGGGGAGGCAGTCGTTGTTCGCGCCCTGCGCTGTTGCGTATCGCAGGATCGGTTGCGTGATGAGAGACGCGATGAGAGACGATGGGAGCCATAGTGGGAACGTCGTCGAGGCCTCGTCAAGGGGCGGGCGCCAAGCCCTCGCAAAAGGGCGCCATGGCGCGAGGCGGGAAACGCGTTCGGCGCCCCGCGGCTCGCGGAGCGGTCGTTCCCGCGGACTCCCTCAGAAGCCGTGGCCCAGCCGGCGGGAGAGTTCGGCGGCGGCCGCGACGACGCGCTTGGCGAGCGCCGGCAGGCTCTCCTCGGTCAGTCGGTAGACCGGCCCCGACACGCTGATCGCCCCGATGACCTTGCCGTCGTGGGAACGGGCGGGCGCGGCCACCGCGGCGAGTCCGAGTTCCAACTCCTCGACGGCGACGGCGAATCCCTGCTCCTGCACCGTCTCCAGTTCGGCGCGCAGCGCGGTCGTGCCGGTGATCGTGTGCTCGGTGAACCGCGGCAGCGTGCGCGCCAGCAGCCCCTCGCGCATCACCTGCGACTGGTACGCGAACAGCACCTTGCCGCTGGACGTGGCATGCAACGGGGTACGCCGGCCGAGCCAGTTCTGCGCGGTCACGGACGCGGCGCCGCGCGCCTGCATGATGTTGACCGCCATGTCCTCGTCGAGCACCGCGATGTTCACCGTCTCGCCCAGCTCGTCCGCGAGTTCACGGCAGACCGGGCCGCCCTCCTGCGAGATGTCCAGGCGTACCGCCGCCGCCCCCGCGAGGCGCAGCATGCCCGCCCCCAGGTAGTACTTGCCGCGCTCCTTGGCCTGCCCGACCAGGCCGCGGTTCTCCAACACGCCGAGCAGCCGGAATGCCGTGGACTTGTGCACACCCAACTCGTCGGCGATCTCGGTGACTCCGGCCTCGCCGTGCCGGGCGAGGCTCTCCAGGACGCTCACGGCACGATCCACGGACTGGACGGCGCCGGCCGCGCCTCTGGGCGACTTCTCCGCGCCCGACGCGGTCGAGGATCCCGGCGCGGGTTCCGGCGCGTGTGAGGATTCCGGCGCGTTCGACGGATCGGATGTACCCGGCTCGGTCTGCGGTTGCTTGCGTGGCATGGCTCAACTCTCGCGACCTGGCGCCCCGTTGCCGGGACGCATCTTCGAGAAGCCCTTGACGCGAAGGGCACCCGACTCGGATTCTGTTGCGCAGTGCGCTCCCTCGTGCGCGATGTGAAACATCATGTTACCGAAGAGTCCCGGATCAAGAGGGGGGCCCGTGATACCCGTCTGCCGCCTTGAAGACCTCCCCGTGGGCGAGTCCGTCCGCGTCGACACCGTGCCGCCCATCGCGGTGTTCCACGCGGAGGGGAAGCTGTACGCCATCGACGACACCTGCACCCACCAGGACGCCTCGCTGTCCGAGGGCTGGCTGGAGGGCTGTCAGGTTGAATGCCCGCTCCACGAGGCTTCATTCGATCTCCGCACCGGACAGGCCACTTGTCTGCCGGCCCGCCGCCCCGTCCGCACCCACCGGGTGACCGTCGACGACGGCGTGATCCACGTCCACCCCGCAGCTTCCATCTCTACCTCTACCTCTACCCCTACCCCTACCTCTACCTCTACCTCGGCTACGGCTCCGGCTGGCAATGCGGCGTAGCCACCCGTCAGCACAGAGAAGGGCACTGCCTCATGAGGACCGTGACCGTGGTCGGCGCTTCCCTCGCCGGGCTGTACGCGGCACGCGAGTTGCGTGCCCAGGGTTTCGACGGGCGTCTGGTGATCGTGGGAGAGGAGCCGCACCCGCCGTACGACCGGCCCCCACTGTCCAAGGACTTCCTCACCGGCCGGGCCGGTGAGGGCCGACTCGCCCTCTGTGATGCCGAGGAGACCCGGGAACTCGGCGCCGAATGGCTGCTCGGTGTGCGAGCGGCCGGGCTCGACGCCCAGGCACGCACCGTGCTCCTGGAGGACGGCCGGGCCGTGTGCGGCGACGGCGTCGTCATCGCCACCGGCGCGCGTGCCCGACGGCTGCCGGGCCCGCGCCTCGCAGGCGTGCACACCCTGCGCACGCTCGACGATGCCCGCTGCCTCCGCGCCGACCTGCTGCGCGGTCCCCAGCGGGTCGTCGTCATCGGCGGCGGCTTCATCGGCGCCGAGACCGCCTCCTCCTGCATCGCACTCGGCCACCACGTCACCGTCGTCGAGGCCGCGCCACTGCCCCTGCTGCCCCAGCTTGGCCCCGAACTGGCGTCGGTCTGCGCGGAGTTGCAATGTCGCGGGGGAGCGCGGCTGTTCACCGGAGTGGGCGTGGCGGAGCTGCTCGGCGCGCCGTGCACCGGCAGTGCCGAGCCGGCCGCCGATGGTCCTCACGCGAACGCTCCCCGCGTGATGGGCGTGGTCCTCAGGGACGGCCGGACGCTCCCGGCCGACGTCGTCGTCGTCGGCATCGGTGCCGTGCCGAACACCGACTGGCTGTCCGGCTCGACGACAGCCGTGCGCGACGGCGTGCGCTGCGACGACGGAGTGCTCTGCGACGACGGCTGCGTCACGGCGCTGCCCCAGATCGTGGCCGTCGGCGACGTGGCCCGCGTCGGCGGCGCGCGCGCCGAGCACTGGACCAGCGCCACGGCCCAACCCCGGGTCGCCGTACGCAATCTGCTGGCCGGCCGCACCGTGGAGCGGGCGGATCCACTGCCCTACTTCTGGTCGGACCAGTACGGCTCCCGCATCCAGTTCGCCGGACGCCGCCGCGAGGGCGACCTCGTCCGCATCGTGGAGGGCTCGCCGCGGGACGGCCGCTTCCTCGCACACTACGAGCGCGACGGGATCACCACCGCCGTCCTCGCGCTCGACATGCCCCGCCCCTTCACCAAGATCCGGCGTGAACTGGCCCGCGCCGAAACGCGGGACCCGGCTCCGGCTCCGGCCAAGGCTCCGGTTCCGGTGATGGGGGCGGTCGGGGGCAGCTGAGCACCGGCGGCTCCCACTCGTGGCACGGGCACGCGGGTCAGCTCGGCCGACTCCGCAGTCTCGTATACAGCTACAGCTACAGCTACAGCTACGGCCACAACCACAACCACAACCACAACCACAATCACAGCTACGGCGATGGCTACGGCTCAACGTCCGCATCTCATCTCACGTATGCGTCAACTGCCCGGCCCCACCGTGCCTCCGTATGCTCTCCGGCGCCTGCCGCGCCGCCCGGCGGGCCCGGCGCCGCTCCTTGCGCAGTTGACGAGCCGTGCTGGACGGCACCGAGACGACACCGTGCCGCTGGTTCCACACCTGGCGCGTCACCCAGACGTCGAGCACGCCCCACGTCGCCACCACCGTGCTGGCCACGCTGCTGAGCACCATGGGGAACGCCAGCCAGGAATCGGCGAGCGTGCACAAGAAGGCGACCATCGCCTGTATCAGCGTGAGCGCGCTGATCAGGACGGCCCGCACCGCCGCCTTCCGGACCGGGTCGGGCATCCGGCGCCGCTTCGCCGGCTCCTCGACCCACAATTCCCTCTGCCCCGCCGCATCCATCACCACATCACTCCCCACAGCTACCAGGCCCCGGATCCGATGCCGGCCCCAGACGCGATGCCACGCACCGGCCTGCACAGTGACTGCCCGGTTTGCTCTGCTTCAGGCCACCTCTCGGTGCCCTCCCCGTGCCCCATCCACATCCTGCGAAGCAATCAGTGCATGTGAAGCGTTCGATGAAGAAGACGAACAACAGCCCGGGAAGATTCCCGGATCCGGGCAACTGCCCCGACCCAGAGGTCCGAACCGAAGATTTCAAGCCAACTGCCGCTCGGTGTCGTCCGATTTTGATCGCCGGTCCAGTCCGGATTCTCGGGATGCAATCTCCCCCAATGCCCGGACAACTCGGGGCGTCCACCTGGGCAGCGGACCGGACAGTGTCCGGACGGGCCTTCGAGTTACTCCTGTGTCAGTAGTAGGCTCGCGCCGTTTGTTGACGCACATGTGTGCCCCTGACCACCCGGGGCCGATCTGGGGGAGGCCATGCGCTTTCGCGGGAAGTCCATCCGCCGGAAGATCGTGGCGTTGCTGCTGGTACCGCTCCTGTCGCTGACAGCGATCTGGGCGTTCGCCTCAGTGATCACGGGGCGCGCCGCCATGCAGCTGTTCTCAGCGGGCAGGAGCGCCGACGCGATCGGCTATCCGCTGGTCGACACCGGCCGCGCCCTGCAGGAGGAACGCCGGCAGACCCTCGTCTATCTCGCCGACCCCCGGGCCTCGGACGCCCAGTCCGCCCTGCGGACCCGGCGCTCCGCCTCCGACGAGCAGATGTCCCGGATCAAGGAGAAGGCCGCCGACGCGGGCCTGCGCGACAATCTGAGCGGCGCCGCACGCGGCGTACTGGACGCCGCCGTCGAGGGCTTCGAAGGCATTGAGTCGCTGCGCAGGAACGTCGACGACGGAACCGTCACCCGAGCACAGGCCCTGACCTTCTACACCCGCCTGATCGAGCCG
The DNA here is from genome assembly GCF_040655895.1 of Streptomyces sp. NPDC050264. Taxonomy (NCBI): domain Bacteria; kingdom Bacillati; phylum Actinomycetota; class Actinomycetes; order Kitasatosporales; family Streptomycetaceae; genus Streptomyces; species Streptomyces sp. NPDC050264. Next base: position 18,363 of record NZ_JBFAKV010000020.1, on the reverse strand, counting down.
ACGTACGACTTCCTCCTCGACCTCACCGCGCTCGACGACTCCACGGTGGAACGCCAGGGCCGCGCCGTCGTCGGCGTCATCGAGGCCCGCGAACTGCTCTCCAGGGAAGACGCGTTGCTCGGCTCCGGCCTCGTCGCCGGCCGGCTCACCCAGGAAGAGCTGCGCCGGCTCTCCGACCTCGTGGCCCAGCGCACCCTCCTGTACGACGCGAATCTCGCGCTGCTTCCCGCCGACGAACGCGCCCGCTTCCAGCGCTACTGGCGCAGCCCCGACACCAACCCGCTGCGCACCGCAGAGAACGCCGTCGTGAACGGCGCGCCCGGCACGCCCAAGGGCGTCACCGCCGCAAGCTGGGACAAGGCCTCCGGGCAGGTCCTCGACGAGCTCTCCGACCGCGACACCGCGGCCGCCGAGCGCTACCAGGACCGGGCCCGCCCGGTCGCCGTCAAGGTGTTCCTGCGGGCCGGGATCGCCGGCGTGCTCGGCCTGCTCGCCCTGCTCGTCTCCCTGTTCATGTCGGTCCGTATCGGGCGCGGTCTCGTCCGCGACCTGCGCCGTCTGCGCCTGGAAGCCCATGAGGCCTCGGGCGTCCGGCTGCCGGGCGTCATGCGCCGCCTCGCCGCGGGCGAGGAGGTCGACATCGAGACCGAGGCCCCGCGCCTCGAATACGACAAGAACGAGATCGGGCAGGTCGGCCAGGCCCTCAACACCCTGCAGCGCTCCGCCGTCGAAGCGGCCGTGAAACAGGCAGAGTTGCGCCGCGGTGTCTCCGAGGTGTTCGTCAACCTCGCCCGCCGCAGCCAGGTCCTCCTCCACAAGCAGCTGACCCTGCTCGACGCCATGGAACGCAGGACCGACGACACCGACGAACTCGCCGACCTGTTCCGCCTCGACCACCTGACCACCCGCATGCGCCGCCACGCCGAGGGCCTCGTGATCCTCTCCGGGTCCGCCCCCTCCCGGCAGTGGCGCAAACCCGTACAGCTCATGGACATCGTGCGGGCCTCCGTCGCCGAGGTCGAGGACTACGAGCGCATCGAGGTGCGCCGCCTGCCGCGGATCGCGGTGACCGGACCCGCCGTCGCCGACCTCACCCACCTCGTGGCCGAACTCCTGGAGAACGCCACGGTGTTCTCGCCGCCGCACACCGCCGTCCAGGTCCTCGGCGAGCGCGTCGCCAACGGCTTCACGCTGGAGATCCACGACCGCGGCCTCGGCATGGCCGCCGACGGCCTCCTCGACGCCAACCTGCGGCTCGCCGAGACCCCCGAGTTCGAACTGTCCGACACCGACCGGCTCGGCCTCTTCGTCGTCAGCCGCCTCGCGCAACGGCAGAACGTCCGCGTCTCCCTGCAACCGTCCCCGTACGGAGGCACGACCGCGGTCGTCTTCATCCCGGACGCGCTGCTCACGGACGCCCCCGACACCGAAGGCACCGGGTTCCGCCTCGACCGGCCCGACGCGGCGCGGCTGGTGACCCCGGCCGGCCTCAACACGTCCGACGGACTGCCCGGACTGCCCGCCTCCGTGCTGGACGGCCCGATCGAGCTCGAAGCGCCGCTGAGCACCTCCGACATGACCCCCTTCCCGGGAGCCCTGGGCGACGACGACAGCGAACGCGGCGCCCTGTTCCGCCCCCGCCGCCCCGTCGCGGGAAGCTCCGGCGAGCAGCACCAGCAGGCCGACGAGCCCGGCAGCGGCCACGGCACGGGGCGCGACGCGACGCCGGAGGGACTCGTACCGCTGCCGCGCCGCCGAGCCCCCAAGCTCGTCAGCTCGCACGGCCGGCCCGTCACGCGCACCCGCCCCGCCTCGCTCGACCGCGGCGGCGCCGGGGAACCGGGGGAGCGGCACGACCGCGGCAGCGGCGACGGGCTCCGCGACACCCCGCCGGCGCCCTTGACGGACCTCCCCAGGAGGCGCGCCAGGGCAGCGGCGCCGAGCGAGCCCGAGCAGCAGCCGGGTCCCATGACCGGGGGCCTGCCCAAGCGGGTACGACAGGCCAACCTGGCCCCGCAGTTGAAGGACGGGCCCGATCTGCGCGGTGACCGCGCGACGGCCCGCGACGAACCAGTCTCCGCACCGCCCGCCGACCGGGACGCCGACGAGGTACGCGACCGGATGGCCTCGCTCCAGCGTGGCTGGCGGCGCGGCCGCGAGGAGAACGCCGAGAGCGACAACAGCGCCGACGGCACAGCACAGGGAACGACTTCTGAGGGGGACGGTCGATGACCGCACCGAAGGCCACCGCGCACACCACGAACGGTGGTTCGGGGGAGCTCAACTGGCTCCTCGACGACCTGGTCGAACGTGTCGCCAGCATCCGCAAGGCGCTCGTCCTCTCCGGGGACGGGCTGCCGACGGGGGTCTCCAAGGACCTCAGCCGGGAGGACAGCGAACATCTCGCCGCCGTCGCCTCCGGCTTCCACAGCCTCGCCAAGGGGGTCGGGCGGCACTTCGAGGCGGGGAGCGTCCGGCAGACCGTCGTCGAACTCGACGACGCCTTCCTGTTCGTCACCGCGGCCGGTGACGGCAGCTGTCTCGCGGTCCTGTCCGACGCGGACTCCGACGTCGGTCTCGTCGCCTACGAGATGACCCTGCTGGTCAAGCGGGTGGGCGCACATCTGGGGACGGCTCCGCGCGCGGATCAGCCTGCTGGGGGGTAGTGGGACGGCATGAGCGCAGACGGTGAGGGGACGCAGGAGACGCACCACTGGTTCGACGACGAGGCCGGACCCGTAGTGCGTCCGTATGCCATGACACGCGGCCGCACCACCAGCGCGGCCCAGCACCGCCTCGACCTGATCGCGGTCGTCGTCGCGGAGTCCCGTGACGACGACCCGGTGGCCGACCAGACCCTGTCGCCGGAGCACGTCGACATCGTCGGACTCTGTCAGGACGCCCCGCAGTCGGTCGCCGAACTCGCCGCGGAACTCGACCTGCCCGTAGGCGTGGTACGCGTCCTCATAGGCGATCTGGTCGACGACGAACTGGTCCATGTGACCCGCCCCGTGCCGCCCGCGGAACTGCCCGACGAGAGCATTCTGCGCGACGTCATCGACGGCCTCAGAGCCCTCTGACAGGGCCTTGCACAGCACCCAGCGACATCAGTGAGGCAGGAGAGACAACCCATGATCTTCGGGCGTTCCGAGCGTGGCAAGGGCCCCGTCGAGCCCGTCACGCTCAAGATCCTGGTGGCCGGCGGCTTCGGCGTGGGCAAGACCACGCTCGTCGGCGCGGTCAGCGAGATCAGGCCCCTGCGCACGGAGGAGTTACTGAGCGAGGCGGGCCGGCCCGTCGACGACACCCAGGGCGTCGAGGGCAAGCACACCACCACGGTTGCCATGGACTTCGGCCGGATCACGGTCCGCAAGGACCTGGTCCTCTACCTGTTCGGCACCCCGGGCCAGGACCGCTTCTGGTTCCTGTGGGACGAACTCGCCACCGGAGCGCTGGGCGCCGTCGTCCTCGCCGACACCCGCCGTCTGGAGGACTGCTTCGCCGCCGTCGACTACTTCGAGCGGCGCTCCATCCCCTTCGTGATCGGCGTCAACTGCTTCGAGGGAGCCGACCGTTACCCCGCCGACTCGGTGCGGCAGGCGCTCGACCTGGACGCGGGCGTCCCCGTCGTCCTGTGCGACGCACGGGAGAAGGACTCCGTGAAGAACGTCCTCATCGACGTCGTCGAGCACGCCGCGGCGGCGGCCGCCCGCCGCCGGCAGCCCGCGGTGACCTGACCCCGTACAGAGCCGTACAGCGCACCACGCGCGCGTAGAGACGTCCTACGCCACTACGCGCGCGGGGCGGCTTGGTGCACTCGGGGGACTTACGCCCCGGCCCCTTCCTCCTCGTGCCAGCCGAAGCTCTTCTCCACCGCCTTGCGCCAGTTCTGGTATTCACGGTCCCGGACCTGCGCGTCCATCGACGGCGACCACTCGGCGTCCCGCTGCCAGTGGGCCTTCAGTTCGTCCAGGTCGTTCCACACGCCCGTCGCGAGCCCCGCGGCGTACGCGGCACCCAGACACGTCGTCTCGGAGATCCTGGGCCGGATGACGGGCACCCCGAGCACATCCGCCTGGTGCTGCATCAGAAGGTTGTTCTTCGTCATGCCGCCGTCGACCTTGAGGGTCGTGATCTGCACTCCGGAGTCCTGGTACATGGCGTCGACGACCTCGCGGGTCTGCCAGCTCGTCGCCTCCAGTACGGCACGGGCCAGATGCCCCTTGGTGACGTACCGGGTCAGGCCCGTGACGACACCCCGCGCGTCGGAGCGCCAGTACGGCGCGAACAGGCCGGAGAACGCCGGCACGATGTACGCCCCGCCGTTGTCGTCGACGCTCGCCGCCAGCGCCTCGATCTCGTCGGCGGTCTTGATGATGCCGAGCTGATCACGGAACCACTGCACCAGGGCGCCGGTGATCGCGATCGCGCCCTCCAGGCAGTACACGGGCGGCTCGGAGCCGATCTTGTACCCCATGGTGGTGAGCAGCCCGTTCTTCGAGGGCACCGGCCGGTCACCGGTGTTGAGCAGCAGGAAACTGCCCGTCCCGTACGTGTTCTTCGCCGTGCCCGTGTCGTAACAGGCCTGCCCGAAGACCGCCGCCTGCTGGTCGCCCAGCGCGGAGGCGACGGGCACGCCGGAGAGCTGGCCCACCGCCGTGCCGTACACCTCGGCGGACGAACGGATCTCCGGGAGGACCGCCTCGGGGACGTTCATCGCCGACAGGATCGAGGGATCCCACTGGAGGGTCTCCAGGTTCATCAGCATGGTGCGCCCGGCGTTGGTGACGTCCGTGACGTGCACGCCGCCGTCGGTGCCGCCGGTCAGGTTCCAGATCAGCCACGAGTCGATCGTGCCGAAGGCGATCTCGCCCCGCTCCGCGCGGGCCCGAAGGCCGGGCACGTTGTCGAGGAGCCAGGCGGCCTTCGGCCCGGAGAAGTAGCTGGCCAGCGGCAGACCGGTCCGGTCGCGGAACCGGTCCTGACCGTCCGTGCCGCCCAGCTCCTTGCACAGCGCCGAGGTCCGCGTGTCCTGCCACACGATCGCGTTGTGCACCGGTTTGCCGGTCGCACGGTCCCACAGGACCGTCGTCTCGCGCTGGTTGGTGATGCCGAGCGCGCTGAGCTGGTCGGCCCGCAGGCCCGCCTTGGCGAGTGCACCGGCGACCACGGCCTGGACCTTGGACCAGATCTCGGAGGCGTCGTGCTCCACCCAGCCGGGCTTGGGGAAGATCTGGCGATGCTCGCGCTGGTCGACGGCGACGATCTCGCCGGCGTGGTTGAAGATGATGCAACGGCTGGAGGTGGTGCCCTGGTCGATGGCGGCGACGTACTTCACGGAGTTGTCGGGCATGGCTACCCCTTCGTGAGGAGACGGTCGTGCGGGAGAGAGTTGTCGTGTGTGCTTCGGAAGCCGCGCTTCAGAACGCTGCGTTGTAGATGACGCCCGCGAGCGCTCCGCCGAAGAGTGGTCCGACGACCGGGATGAGTGCGTAACCCCAGTCGGAGGTGCCCTTGTTCGGGATGGGCAGGAACTGGTGCACGATGCGCGGGCCCAGGTCACGGGCCGGGTTGATCGCGTAGCCCGTGGGCCCGCCGAGCGACAGACCGATGCCCACCACGACCAGTGCCACGACCAGCACCTGCGTGCCCGACTCGCCCAGCCCCTTGGTCAGCCCGAAGGCGAGGACGGGCAGGACCAGCGCCATCGTCGCGATGATCTCCGTGATCAGGTTCGCGACCGGGTTCCGGATCTCCGGGATCGTCGAGAAGATCCCCAGCGTCGGGGTCGGTCCGTCCTCGCCCGCACCGGTCGCCGCGCCCTCCGCGCTCTTCGCGCCCGCGCCCACATTGGCGTTGAACTGCGCGAGATAGACCAGGTACGCGAGGACGGCGCCCAGCATCGCCCCGACCATCTGGCCGCACAGATAGACCCAGACCTTGTCCCACTTGCCGGTGTCGACGGCGATGCCGAGGGTGACGGCGGGGTTGAGGTGGCCGCCCGAGAGCGGCGCGGCCGTGTACGCCCCGGCGAGGACGCCGAAGCCCCAGCCGAACGCGATGACGATCCACCCGGAGGCCCTCGCCTTGGAGTATTTGAGGGTGACTGCGGCGCAGACGCCCGCGCCGAAAAGGATCAGAATGGCGGTGCCGATGACCTCACCGACGAAGATGTCTCCATTGCTCATGGCGGCTCCTAGGCCCTCGCCCGGGGCCCTCGCCCCGGTCCTCCGTGCAGGGTGCGTTTCCCATGGCTGGTTCTGGCGACTTCAGCCGACGGCAAGGGTGTGTGCCGCACCCCGCCCGGCCTCCGTGACGAGCGTGCCCGCACAGCCGCCGATCGTGGGGGGAGCGGCCCGACCTGCCACAACACGGCAGGCAGCGCCCCCAGGGCAGACAAAGAACCCGAGTGGGCGGTGGGCCGGCATGCGGCGATGCCGACTGACACCCGGAAGTGTTCACCGGCCGTACTGGAGCGTCAAGGTCGCGGACCGCACCGGTTAACCGGTGGCAAGCCATCCTCTAAGTTCCCTCCTGCACAAGGGAGTTGGGTCGCCGGTGCGGAGCATGCGGCACCTGCCCGTACACCGTGTGCCGGTACCGCACGCACCGGTACGGTTCGTGCCCGTACCGCGCGGGATCAGCGCACGGCGACGACCGACGAGCCGTGGCCGAACAGCCCCTGGTTGGCGGTGATCCCGACCCGGGCCCCCGCCACCTGCCGGGCACCGGCCGTGCCCCGCAACTGCCATGTCAGCTCGCAGACCTGGGCGATCGCCTGCGCCGGAACCGCCTCGCCGAAGGAGGCGAGCCCGCCGCTGGCGTTCACCGGTATGCGGCCGCCGAGCGCGGTCACGCCCTCACGGAGCAGCTTGGCCCCCTCACCCCCGCCGCACAGCCCGAGGTCCTCGTACCACTGCAACTCCAGGGCGGTGGACAGGTCGTAGACCTCCGCGAGCGACAGGTCCTCCGGTCCGATTCCGGCCTCTTCGTAGGCGGCGTGGGCGATCGAGGCCCGGAAGACCGGCCCGCGCGGCTCGGCGCCGGCGGCCGAATCCGTGGCGATGTCGGGAAGGTCCAGGACGGTGTTGGGATAGGTCGGCGTCACCGTGGAAACGGCCCGGATACGGACCGGGTCCGCGGCCCCGTGCCGACGCGCGAACTCCATGCTGGACAGCACCAGCGCCGCGCCCCCGTCCGAGGTCGCGCAGATGTCGAGCAGGCGCAGCGGATCGGCCACGACGGCGGATCCGGCGACCTCCTCGGCCGTCACCGCGGTGCGGTACCGCGCATTCGGGTTGAGCGCTCCGGATGCCGCGTTCTTCACCTTGACCTGGGCGAAGTCCTCCAGGGTGTCGCCGTGCAGGGCCATGCGGCGGCGGGCGTAAAGGCCGAAATACGTCGGGTTCGTCGCCCCCAGCACCCGGAAGCGCAGCCAGTCAGGGTCATCGGGCCGCTCCCCGCCCGCGGGGCGGAAGAAGCCCTTGGGAGCGGCATCCGCCCCCACCACGAGTACGACGCCGGCCAGCCCCGAAAGAATCTGCGCCCGCGCCGTGTTGACCGCCTGCGCCCCCGAAGCGCATGCCGCGTACACACTCGCGACCCGCGCCCCCTGCCAGCCGAGGGCCTTCGCGAACGTCGCCCCCGCCACATAGCCCGGATAGCCGCCGCGCATCGTGCCCGCGCCGACCACGGAGCCCACGTCCCGCCAGTCCATGCCCGCGTCGGCCAGCGCGGCCCGCGCCGCCGCCGTCCCGTACTCGATGAAGCTCCGCCCCCATTTGCCCCAGGGGTGCATGCCCGCGCCGAGCACCGCCACGTCCTGCGTCATGCCGTCACCCCCGTCGGCCGCCAGTGCCATGTCGTCCAGGCCGTGCCGCTCTCGTCGTCCCCGTCCTCGCTCAGCACGCCCGGTACGACCTCCACCTCCATGCCGACCTCCAGATCGGTCACGGAGATCCCGGGCACTCCCTGGCCGAGCACCACGAGTCGCTCTGCCGCAAGCTCCACAGCGATCAACGTGTAGGGCCGCCAGGGAAGTTCCCGATCCGAGACGTACGGCGCCGGCGGCCGGTAGCGGGCGTCGGTGTACGACCAGACCCGTCCGCGCCGCGACAGCGGCACCTCGTCCAGGTCGCCGCCCGCGCAGCCGGGATTGCGGCACGACGCGTCCTCGCGCGGGAAGAACACCGACGCACACGCCGAGCAGCGTGTCCCCAGCAGGCGGAAGTCGTCCCCTTCCCCGGCGAACCAATCGGTCACGACGGGTGTACGCGCACGCGCCACAGTTCCTCCCCGGCAGCAGATCTGACGGAACGTCAGAAGTGTGGCACGGGCAGCCGGATGACGTCAGGGGTCCCGCAGAACCGTGTGCGCCTTCTGTGCGTCCGTGTAATCGGTGAGAGCGCGGCCGGGGCCCACGGGGGTGGTTCCGGCCGCGCCTCTCCTCACCGGCCGGTGAGGGACCGCCGGGAGACCGGGAAGTCGAAGTAGGTGTCGGGGAAGAGCTCGGGCTTGTACGTGAAGTGCCACCACTCCTCGGGCAGGTTGACGAACCCCTGCCCCGAGAGCGTGTCCCGCAGCAGATCCCGGTTGGTCCGCTGCACATCCTGGATGCGCGGATCATCCGTGTGAGCGAGCGTGTCGAAGCAGTCGAACCCCGTGCCCATGTCCACGGAGTTGTCGGGGAACCGGTCCGCCTTCGGCCCATAACAGGCAGCGAGCCGCTCCCCGGGCACGTAAGGACGCGTCGGCCGGGCCGGCAGCTTCACGAGGGTGAGATCGACCGTGGAGCCGCGACTGTGCCCCGACTTCTCCGCGATGTAACCGTCAGCGAACAAGCGCGTCTTGTCGACCCGCGGATAGAACTCCGCCTTCATCTTCTGGTCGTCGAGATCCTTGGCCCACCGCACGAAGTGGTCGACCGCCCGCTGCGGCCGATAACAGTCGTACACCTTCAGGGAGTAACCCCTCTTCAGGAGCGTGACCTGCGCCTTGTGGAGAGCCTTCGCGGCAGGTCTCGTAACGATGCACATCGGCTTCTTGTAGCCGTCGACCGGCGCACCCACGAAGTCGTGCTCCGTGTAGTAGCGCATCTCCTGAATGATCGTCGGGTCCATGTCGCGGAGAGCGACGAAGTCCTCGGGCGCCTTCGGCTCGGACGTCGCATGAGCGGTCGACGGGGCGGCGACCACGCCGAGCAGCGCGGCGGCCGTCATGGCGGCGAGTTTCCGTAGGGCGGTGGCAGTTCGCGTCATGGCCCCTGGATCTACCAGGAGATCACCCCTCCGGGGAAGCCCGTGCACGAGTGATCGGATACAGTCCGCGCCGTGTCCGCATCAACCCACCCCACGATCAACCCCGTGCCGGATTCCCACTGTTCGAGCTGCGGGGCCGCCTACGGGATCGAAACGACCGGCTGGCCGCGTACCTGCCCGGCCTGCGACTCCGTCGCCTACCGCAACCCCCTGCCCGTCGCGATCGCCCTGCAGCCCGTGTACGACGCGGACGGCACGGCCCTGGTCGTGATCACCCGCACCATCGCGCCCGCGCGCGGGGAGCCCGCGCTGCCCGGCGGGTTCATCGACGACCGGGAGGACTGGCGGCAGGCCGTCGTCCGCGAGCTCAAGGAGGAGACGGGCATCGACGCGGCTGGCCGCGACGTACGCCTCGTGGACGCCCTGAGCGCCCCGGACGGCCACCTCCTGCTCTTCGGGGCGCTGCCCGAACGCCCGGCCGCGCAGCTGCCCGTCAGCGCCCCGACGGACGAGACGGCCGGCTGGCACCTCCTGCGCCGCCCGGCCGAACTGGCCTTCCCCCTGCACACCCTGGCAGTCAAGGCATGGTTCGACGGCCGCTACATGTGAACGACGTGACCGGCCCGAGAGCCCGCTGAAAAGCGTTCAGAGGCCGCGCACACGTACCGGGTACGGCGGTGCGCCGCCGTCCCCACCCTCCTCCTCCACGACCACCCGCCCCTGGCTCCAGCGCACCCGAAACCGCTCGGCCGCGGGCTCCTCCCACCCGTTACCCGCATCCGGTACGAGAAGGCCACCACCCGTACGACCGGCCTCCGGAGCCCACACCTCCAGCTCGATCGCACCGCTCCCGCCTCGTACGGGAAGCACCGCGCCGGCGCGAGCCAGCACCGGAACACGCGACAAGGGGGCATCGACCGTCACCTGCCCAGGGCCCTCGAACGCCGCGCCGGTCGCCGTGTCGTACCAGCGTCCACCGGGCAGCCGCACGGTTCGCCGCTCATCTCCCGGCTCCAGCACAGGAGCGACCAGCAGGCAGTCCCCCAACAAGAAGGCGTCCTCGCAGTCCCGCAGACCGCGCTCCTCCGGAGCCCCCCACCACAAGGGGCGCACATAGGGAGCACCCGTACGCCGAGCGAGGTGAGCGAGCGTCATGAAGTAGGGGAGGAGACGACGCCGCTCGTCCAGCACCACGCGCGCGTGCCCCAACACCTCGTCACCGAAGGCCCAGGGCTCCCGCCGACCCGCCGGCGACGCCGAGTGCGCGAAGAACAGCGGCAAATAGGCACTCAGTTGAAGCCGGCGCAAGTAGAGCTCGGGAGACGGATCCCCCTCGAACTCGCCTACATAAGGCCCCGAGTACGGCACGCCGCACAGCCCGAGACCGATCACCAGGGACAGTGAGGCACGCAACCCTGGCCACCCGGCTGCCAGGTCCCCCGACCATGCCCCTCCGTAGCGCTGCATTCCCGCCCAGCCGGAACGGGAGAGCACGAACGGCCGCTCCCGTGGCTGGAGTTCACGCAGCCCCTCGTAGCCCGCCCGGGCCATGCACAGGCCGTAGACGTTGTGCGCCTCACGATGGTCACCGCCGCCACCCTCCAGCGCGTGCCGCGCCGACCGGGGCAGCACCGGGCCGAACGCGGCGGAGGACATGGCCTCGTTCCTGCCGTGCCGGAACCCGGAGAAACCCTGTGCCAGGCGCTCCTCGTACAGCCCGCCCCACCACTTGCGGACACCCTTCGCGGTGAAGTCCGGGTACACCGACTCACCAGGCCGCACGACCCCGCGTATCAGGTGGCCCGCCCCGTCCCGCACAAAGGCGTCGATCGACCGTCCCGCGTCGAACGCCGCACCCCCGCGCTCGGCCCTGACCGCCGGATCGACGACGGACACCAACCGGACGCCGTCTCCGTGCACGTCCTCAGTGAGACGGGACAAGGAGGAGAAGCGTTCCGGGTCGTCGGCGGAAGTCCGCCGCGCCGCATGAGGGTCGATGTCCACATGCACGGCGTCCAGCGGCAGGGCGCGCTCCTTGTAGGCGGCGACGATCTGCCGCACCTCCTCCTCGCTGCCGACATGCCGACGCGCATAGTGATGACCCAGCGCCCACGAAGGCGGCACGGCCGCGGCACCTGTCAACTGCGCCCACGTATGAAGAACACGCGCGGGCGTGCCCACCACGACCCAGCACCGCAACGGGCCGCCCTCGACGCGCAGTTCACCCGTACCCGGCCGATCGTGCCCCGACCCCGCGCCCTCACGACCCTCTCGCAGACTCACCGTGCCGTCCCACGTGCTGTCGTAGAACACCAGGTGCGTGCCCGCGTCGGCGACCACCATCTGCACCGGCATCGTGATCGACAGCGGATCGTCCCCGGGACTGTCCGGACCGCCCGGATCGGCGTTCCACAAGGCGTACGTACCGTCCCGCAACCGAGGACCCGCCGCGCGCGCCCCGAGCCCGAAGAACCGTGCGTCCGCGGAGACCTCCGAGCGCTGCACCCACCGTGCCTCTCCGCCGCCCTCGGGCTCCCACCAGCGCGGCGGCAGATCACGACGCAGCATCACGCCGCCCGGTGTGCACACCTGGACGGCGCCGTGCCGCGACACCGCCACGGTCGCCCGCTCGGACACCACGCGCCAGCCACCGTCCTTGTCCGGCTCCAGAACGGCCCGCGGATCCGCCTCAGGGCACCCACCGGCCAGGCCGTAGGACGGCGTGGGCCCGGCCCCGTCCCACCCCCAGAACACGGCGCCGCTCGCCGTGACCACGACCCGCACACGCGACCGCTCGAAACGCACCACACCGCCGCCCGGCTCGGGATCCACCCCGACCACGTCCCCCGGGACCCGGGCCCGCTCGGGACCCCTTTGCGCGAGCCCCACGGATTCCGCCCGACGCTGCCGCCATGAGGCCCGCACTGCGCGCAGCCCCCGGGCCGGCCCCACCACAGAGACCGCCTTCACCGAGCGCACCAGGTCACGACCGTTCATGCTGCTCACCCTGCCACTCGGCGCCACGCGCGCGTGGCGCGTTCAACTTCCGTTCACCCGTGGCCGCGGCACATCTGCACAGCACGGACTGTGTGGGGCACACCCTGGTGTCGAAGTCGATCACGTGGCATCGTCCTGTCAGCCGCCTCACGCGCACACCCCAGCCCGTGTGCGCCGACGACGCGCACACCGCGTATTACCAGGAGCCGCCCCATGACCACAGCGAACCCCGCCCCGCTCTGGCAGCCCGACGAGCAGCAGATCGCCGACGCGCAGGTCACCCGGTTCCAGGCCTGGGCCGCCGAACAGCACGGAGCGCCCGCGGAGGGCGGCTACGAGGCACTGCACCGCTGGTCCGTCACCGAACTCGACACGTTCTGGAAAGCCGTCACCGACTGGTTCGACGTGCGGTTCACCCACCCCTACGCGCGCGTACTGGGCAGCCGAGCGATGCCCGGCGCCGAGTGGTTCCCCGGAGCCACCGTGAACTACGCGGCCCACGCGCTGCGCACCGCCGACGACCCCGCGCGCGCGGACACCCCCGCCATCCTGCACGTGGACGAGACGCAGGAGCAGCGCCCCGTCACCTGGACGGAACTGCGTCGGCAGGTCGGCTCGCTCGCCGCCGAACTGCGCACCCTGGGCGTACGTCCCGGTGACCGCGTCAGCGGCTACCTGCCCAACATCCCCGAAGCCGTCGTCGCCCTCCTGGCCAGCGCGACCGTCGGCGCTGTATGGACATCGTGCGCCCCCGACTTCGGGGCCCGCAGCGTCCTGGACCGATTCCAGCAGGTCGAGCCCGTCGTCCTGTTCGCCGTCGACGGCTACCGCTACGGAGGCAAGGAACACGACCGCCGCGACACCGTGACGGAACTCCGCTCCGAACTGCCCTCCCTGCGCGGCGTGGTGCACATCCCTCTCCTGGGAAGCGAAGCCCCGGAAGGCGCCCTCGCATGGTCGGCGCTCACCTCCGCCGACGTGACACCCGTCTACGAAGAGGTGCCTTTCGACCACCCTCTCTGGGTGCTCTACTCCTCCGGCACGACCGGTCTGCCCAAGGCCATCGTCCAGTCACAGGGCGGCATCCTCGTCGAACACCTCAAGCAGCTCGGCCTGCACTGCGACCTCGGCCCCGACGACCGCTTCTTCTGGTACACGTCCACGGGCTGGATGATGTGGAACTTCCTCGTCTCCGGCCTCCTCACCGGCACCACGATCGTCACCTACGACGGAAGCCCCGGCTTCCCCGGGACCGGCGCACAGTGGTCCATCGCCGAACGCACCGGAGCGACCCTCTTCGGCACCTCCGCCGCGTACGTCATGGCCTGCCGCAAGGCCGGCGTGCGCCCCTCCCACGACCACGACCTGTCCCGCGTGAAGTGCGTGGCCACGACAGGATCCCCGCTCCCACCGGACGGCTTCCGCTGGCTGCACGACGAGGTCCGCGCCGACCTCTGGATCGCCTCGGTCAGCGGCGGCACCGACGTCTGCTCCTGCTTCGCCGGAGCCGTGGCCACGCTCCCCGTGTACATCGGCGAGCTCCAGGCCCCCGGCCTCGGCACCGACCTGCAGGCCTGGGACCACGAGGGAAACCCGGTCGTCGACGAGGTCGGTGAACTCGTCGTCACCAACCCCATGCCCTCCATGCCGATCCGCTTCTGGAACGACCCCGACGGCAGCCGCTACCACGACAGCTACTTCGACACCTACCCCGGAGTCTGGCGACACGGCGACTGGATCACCGTCACCTCCCGAGGCTCCGTCGTCATCCACGGCCGCTCCGACTCCACCCTCAACAGGCAAGGCGTCCGCATGGGTTCCGCGGACATCTACGAAGCGGTGGAGCGCCTCCCCGAAATCCGCGAGTCGCTCGTCATCGGCCTGGAACAGCCGGACGGCGGCTACTGGATGCCGCTCTTCGTGCACCTCGCCCCCGGCGCTGTCCTCGACGACGACCTGCGCGCCCGGATCAAACTGACCATCCGCGAACAGCTCTCCCCGCGGCACGTCCCCGACGAGATCATCGAAGCCCCGGGCGTCCCGCACACCCTCACCGGCAAACGCATCGAAGTCCCGGTGAAGCGCCTCCTGCAGGGCACCCCGCTCGAAAAGGCGGTCAACCCCGGCTCAATCGACAACCTCGAACTGCTCCGTTTCTACGAGGAGATCGCCCGCAAGCGAGCCTGACGGCCACCCGGCGTCCGGCCGTGCGAGCCGCCCCCACGGCGTTGTCAGTGCCGACGATTACTCTGAGTGAGCAATGATCGACGAGCGTACTCAGGGGGAATCATGGCGGGCACCCAGCACAGCCGGACGACGGGCACACGGCACATCCTGCGCCGCGAAGTCGCGGGCACGATCGGCCTGTTGGCCGACGAGCAGGACTTCACGGAGATGCGGCGCTACCGCAGCTTCACCTTCGACGACCACACCGCGTATCTGCGGCAGGTGGAAGAACTCCTCAAATCCCTGGCCGCGGCAGGAGGCCACACCACGGTCGCGCTCTTCGACCCCGGGGAGTACGCCGAGTTCTGCGCGGACGCAGGCCTCGAACCCGACACCCCGATCAGCCGTACGCGCTTCACGGCGGAACTGGCCTCGACCGGCCCGTCGATCCCGTACGAGGGCCAGCCCCTGGCCGACCTCGTCCCGGACCTCGTGGAGGAAGCCGTCCGCCGGGCGACCTGGGAGTACGCCTCCTCCGTCCTCGCCCGCATCGGCCCCTGCGCGGTATGCGGGCAGGACATGGGACGGGCAGCCTTCGCGCGCGCCTCGTATCTGGTGGCCCGGGTGATCGACACCATCGGAGAAGGCGCCCACCACTGGGTGTGCAGCGTCCCCACGGGAAAGCAGACGCTGCTGGCGGTGCTCCACGTCGATGCCGCCACGCCCGGCACCGTCCGCCTCGAGGAGAGCGCGGCGATGGAGCTCACGACCGTGATGGCGCTGGCCATCGTCACCGAGGGGCCCTGCGCACTGGTAGTCCGCACCACCGCCGACAAGAGCGACCGCGTCTACGGCTGGCGCCTCAAGGACGAGAACCTCAAGCAGCTGACCGCGGCCCAGGTCTTCGACGCGTACTGCACCGACGCCTTCTCCGGTGATCTGACGGCACCGGAACCCGGAGTCGACTACTGCACCGCACCCGAAGTGGAGGACCCGGCCCCCGAGAGCCGGCACCACCACTGACCGACCCGGCGGGAAACGCCCTGAGGGCGCCCCACCCACAGGTGGAGCGCCCTCAGGAGAGACAGCGTGCGCGGGCGACTACTCGCCGGACAACACGGCCTGCGCGGCCGAACGGGCCTCTTCGGCGGAGTCCGCGGCGCGGGCAGCGGCAGCCGCACGCTCACACTGGGCCAGCGTGTACTTGCCGAGCGTCGCCCGGACATACGGAATCGACGCGGCACCCATGGAAAGAGAGGTGACACCCAGACCGGTCAGCACACAGGCCAGAAGCGGGTCGGACGCGGCCTCGCCGCACACGCCACAGCTCTTGCCCTCCGCCCGCGCCGCGTCGGCGGACAGCGCGACCAGGTCGAGCAGTGCGGGCTGCCACGGGTCCTGCAGACGCGAGACGGCGCCGACCTGACGGTCCGCCGCGAACGTGTACTGGGCCAGGTCGTTGGTGCCCAGCGACAGGAATTCGACCTCCTGCAGCACGGAGCGCGCACGCAGCGCGGCGGACGGAATCTCCACCATCGCACCGTACTTGGCCTGCAGACCGGCCTCACGGCAGGCATCGGCGAACGCCTTGGCGTCGGCCCGGTCGGCCACCATCGGAGCCATGACCTCGAGGTATACCGGCAGCCCCTCGACGGCCTTGGCCAGCGCGGTCAGCTGCGTACGCAGCACCTCGGGGTGGTCGAGGAGCGACCGCAGGCCACGCACGCCCAGAGCCGGGTTGGGCTCGTCGGCGGGGGTGAGGAAGTCCAGCGGCTTGTCGGCGCCGGCATCCAGCACCCGCACGACGACACGGCCCTCGGGAAACGCCTCGAGTACCTGACGGTAGGCCTCGACCTGCTTCTCCTCGGTCGGTGCCTGCTTGCTGTCATCGAGGAAGAGGAACTCGGTGCGGAAGAGACCGACACCCTCGGCACCCGCCTCGACGGCGGCCGGGACGTCAGCCGGACCACCGATGTTGGCGAGCAGCGGTACCTTGTGCCCGTCCGAGGTGGCACCCGGGCCGGTCGAGCCGGCCAGCGCCGCCTTGCGCTCGGCGGCCGAGGCCTCCAGAGCGGCCCGCTTCTCCGGCGTCGGGTCCACGAAGATCTCGCCGGTGCTGCCGTCGACAGCCACGACGGTGCCCTCCGCCAGCTCACCGGCGCCCGGCAGCGCCACAATGGCAGGCACTCCGAGAGCACGGGCCAGGATCGCGCTGTGGCTGGTCGGCCCGCCTTCCTCGGTGACGAAGCCGAGCACGAGCGTGGGGTCCAGCAGCGCGGTGTCCGCGGGCGCCAGGTCACGGGCGATGAGCACATACGGCTTGTCGCTGTCCGGGACGCCGGGCATCGGAACACCCAACAAGCGGGCCACGATGCGGTTCCGCACGTCGTCGAGGTCCGCCACCCGACCGGCCATGTACTCGCCGGCGCCCGCCAGAAGTTCGCGGTAGTGCGAGAACGCGTCATAGATCCCACGCTCGGCCGTGCTGCCGACGGTGATACGACGGTCGACATCGGCGATGAGCTCAGGGTCCTGAGCGATCATGGCCTGGGCCTCGAGCACCGCCTGCGCCTCGCCACCGGCCAGATTGCCGCGGGCGATCAGGTCGGCCGCGACGGCTTCGACGGCCTGGCGGGCGCGCCCCTGCTCGCGCTCGGCCTCCTCCGGCGGAATCTGCTTGGCCGGCGGCTCGAGCACCGCAGTCCCCATGTGCCGAACCTCGCCGATCGCCACACCGTGGCTCACGCCGACGCCCCGAAGCGTTGTCTCCATCTCACCCGTCTCCGATAGTGCGGCGGGCCGAGCCGCCGCGATGGTATTCCTGCCGGCCGCCAGTGACGACGTCCGGCTCACTTCCAGCTGAAGAGAGCGTCGCCGGACTTGAGGTCGCCGCTCTCGGCGACGTCAGCCAGCGATTCGGCGCTGGCCTCGAGCGCGACGACCGGGCACACCGGCGACTTGCCCGCGGCCTCGACCGCGGCCGGGTTCCAGCGGACCACGGCCTGGCCTCGCTGGACGGTGTCACCCTTGTTGACGAGCAGCTCGAAGCCCTCGCCATTGAGCTGGACGGTGTCGATGCCCAGGTGCGTCAGCACCCCGTGACCCTCCTCGTCCACGACGACGAAGGCGTGCGGGTGCAGGGACACAACGATGCCGCTGACGGGAGCGACGGCCTCGGAGGGCTCGCGGATGGGGTCGATGGCGGTGCCGGGGCCGACCATCGCACCGGAGAACACCGGGTCAGGAACAGCGGAGAGCCCGATGGCGCGTCCTTCAAGAGGGGACGTCACACTGGTCATGGCAAGCCTCCCAGGGGGCCGAGATTCATGGTCGTCGTCACTGCGTGTCGTGGACGACGTACTGTTCAGAAGCGTAAGTCATAAAAAGTCCCGGTTCCGCACGAGAGGTACCGGTTGGCAGTCGTAGGGACACCCGGCAAACGATTTGCGCCGCACCCCGGCCCCATGTACTGTCGTACTCCTGCCTGGGGCCGTCCGACGCCATCGAGCGTCCTTCATCCCGGCAGCATCTATCAAGTCAAACCTTATCTTCGATCAGCTTCTGCATGTCCGCAGATGAGTGGTCAGACGGTCAAGAAAAGCCTGGTAGTGTTCCATCCCGCCGGAAAGGAAACCGCGAAAAGCGGAATTCCTGGAAAGCGGAGCAAAATCCCGAGGAAATCGGATCGGAAAGATCTGATAGAGTCGGAAACGCAAGACCGAAGGGAAGCGCCCGGAGGAAAGCCCGAGAGGGTGAGTACAAAGGAAGCGTCCGTTCCTTGAGAACTCAACAGCGTGCCAAAAGTCAACGCCAGATATGTTGATTACCCCGTCTCCGGCCGTCACGGCCGGGACGAGGTTCCTTTGAAAAAGTCCTGTCGGCCCTTGCGGCTGGCAGGCGCACAGCGAGGACGCTGTGAACGGACGGGATTATTCCTCCTGTC
>NZ_JBFAKV010000019.1:0-188948 GCF_040655895.1 Streptomyces sp. NPDC050264 | reverse complement strand
TGGGCAATCTGCCGCCTTGGGCGGCAGGGTGGGCAAGGCGGCACCCCCAGCGCCGAGGCACCGTGCGAGCGGGCCCGCGCGTAGACGCCGATGGAAGGACCCCGCACCGTCGGTGGAGCTGTGTGTCAGCACAGGGATATGACCTCGGGGGATGCCCGGGTCCAAGTGGAGAGGGGGTGGAAACCCGTGTGGCCGCATTCGCCGAAGATCGTCACCGGGGCGCCTCCTGAGAGGGCGACGAGGCGCCACAGGCCGGGGGACGTCGCCGCCGGCGCGGGAATGGGGAGCGCCGATTTGCCGTCGGCGTCGGCGAGTTGCCAGCCGCCGCCGGGGGACTGCGACGGTATGACGTCCGTCAGCGTCACCGGCCATGATTCCAGCCAGGGATCCGCTGAGAGCGCCTGACCGTAGGCGGCCAGCGCCTGACCGACACCGACCCCCGCGGGCCGCCCCCCGGAGGGAACCGGCGCGGAGAACTGTTCACCCAGCTCCGCCCGGAGGGCCCCCGCTCCGGGGTGTCCCGCGATCTCCGCGTCCACGGTCAGCCCGGTCGGCAGTGCCACGGACGGGGCGCGACCTGCCGCGCCGAAGGAGAGGAGCAGGACGGTGCGGGCCGACTCGGAGCCGTACAGCCATATGCGGCGCGTGGTGAGGTGCCCGTCCGCCGTGTCGTACTGGGACAGGACCAGCCAGTTGTCCCGGAGCGGCGGTTCTTTCGATGAGGCGGGCAGGCCGACCCGGGAGCGGACCGTGGCCGCCAGGTCCTCGGGGAGCGCCGCGCGGTGCAGCCAGCCCTGGTCGAGGAGGTGCAGCAGGGCGCATTCCTCGAGCAGCCGTACCGGCCAGCCGGGGCCGCTCGCCGGTATCGCCCCCAATTCCCGTACGCGCGAGGCGAGTCCGGGCGCCTGGGCGTCGACCATGCGGGCCGCCGTCTCCTCCCACAGTCCGTAACCCGCCTGCTCCGCCTGGGCCAGCCCGCCGCGGAGCAGATCGGTGAGGCGCTGCTCCAACTCCGCGGCCCCCGCGGTGATCCGCTGCGCGCGCCGCTCGGCTCTGCGCCGTGCCGCCTCAGGGTCGGCCGGGGTGGCGGTGCCGCCCGGTCCTGCCGCTGCGGGCTGCTTCGCTTCGGCTCGTTTCGCGCGCTCGCCGAGCCACTGCCCGGCCCAGTCCGGCGGCCCCTGCCCGTCCGGCACCCGGATGTCCCCGTTCGCCCAGAGCAGGAGCAGTCCCAGTGCGTGCTTGCACGGGAACTTGCGGCTCGGGCAACTGCATTTGTATGCCGGGCCCGTGCCGCCCGGCCCGCCGCCGGTGTCCACGATCGTCTGGTACGGCTTGCTGCCGCTGCCCTTGCACAGTCCCCATACCGCTCCCTCGTCCGAAGTCCCGGTCTCCGACCAGGGCCCCGCCGCCCCGAGCTTGCTTCCCGCCTTGCGTGACGAGGCGTCAGGCGCCAGTGCCAGCACCTGGTCCGTCGTCCAGCGCACCCCCTGCTGAGTCATGTCACCGACGGTAGGTCCCGGCACTGACAATTCGTGTCGCCTGCCGTTTGACCTGCGGTGATCGTTGGTGCGCGGTCGATTGTCAGTGGCGTGGTGCACCGTGGAATCCATCAACGCGGCGAGGTCGTCACAACCTCGTCGTGTTGGTGCGAGTGCGCGTTGAGTTGGGTGACCAGAGGGGTGGGACGAGCATGACCGCTTCCGTCGAGGTTCGGGCCGGGGAGCAGGCCGACGGCGAGGTGCTGAGGGCGCACGCCGAGGATGCCTTCGCGGGTGAACTCGCCGCGCTGGCCGAGCAGGACGACCGGCCGCGGCCGGCCCGCTGGCGTCTTTCACCGTGGGCCGTCGCCACCTATCTGCTCGGCGGCACGCTGCCCGACGGGACGGTGATCACGCCGAAGTACGTGGGGCCGCGGCGCATCGTCGAGGTCGCCGTGACGACACTGGCGACCGACCGGGCCCTGTTGCTTCTCGGTGTGCCCGGGACCGCCAAGACGTGGGTGTCGGAGCATCTCGCGGCCGCTGTCAGCGGGGACTCCACGCTGCTCGTGCAGGGCACGGCCGGCACACCGGAGGAGGCCATCCGGTACGGGTGGAACTATGCGCAGCTGCTGGCCCACGGGCCCAGCCGGGACGCCCTCGTCCCCAGTCCCGTCATGCGGGCGATGGCGGACGGCATGACGGCGCGCGTCGAGGAGCTCACGCGCATTCCCGCCGACGTGCAGGACACGCTCATCACGATCCTGTCCGAGAAGACCCTGCCCATACCGGAGTTGGGGCAGGAGGTGCAGGCCGTGCGCGGGTTCAACCTCATCGCGACGGCCAACGACCGGGACCGGGGCGTCAATGACCTGTCGAGCGCGCTGCGGCGCCGGTTCAACACCGTGGTCCTGCCGCTTCCCGCGAGCGTCGAGGCGGAGGTCGACATCGTCTCGCGCCGCGTCGAACAACTGGGCCGTTCCCTTGAGTTGCCGAGCGCTCCCGAGGGCATCGATGAGATCCGGCGGGTCGTCACCGTCTTCCGCGAGCTGCGCGACGGCGTGACCTCCGACGGTCGTACGAAGGTGAAGTCGCCCAGCGGAACCCTGTCGACGGCTGAGGCCATCTCCGTGGTGACCAACGGGCTCGCGCTGTCGGCGCACTTCGGGGACGGGGTGCTGCGGCCCTCCGACATCGCCGCCGGGATTCTCGGCGCCGTGGTCCGTGATCCGGCGGCCGACCGGGTCGTCTGGCAGGAGTACCTGGAGGCGGTTGTACGCGAGCGGGACGGGTGGAAGGACTTCTACCGGGCCTGCCGCGAGGTGAGCGCATGACAGGGCCGCTGCTGCTCGGAGTCCGGCACCACGGGCCCGGATCCGCGCGGGCCGTGCGCCGCGCCCTGGACGCGGCACGGCCGCGGGCCGTGCTGATCGAGGGCCCCCCGGAGGCAGACGCGCTGGTGCCGCTCGCCGCCGAGGAGGACATGCGGCCGCCGGTCGCGCTGCTCGCCCATGTCGTGGACGAGCCGGGGAAGTCGGCGTTCTGGCCCTTCGCCGAGTTCTCGCCCGAGTGGGTCGCCGTCCGCTGGGCCCTGGCCCACGAGGCGCCCGTCCGCTTCATCGACCTGCCCGCCGCCCACAGCCTGGCGATGCGGGAGCCCGAGGAACCCGAGGAAGCGGTGGAAGCGGCGGAGGACGTACGCGTCGACCCCTTGCGCGTGCTCGCCGAGACCGCCGGGTACGACGACGCGGAGCGCTGGTGGGAGGACGTCGTCGAGCACCGCGAGGGCGACGCCTTCGCCGCGCTGGGTGAGGCCATGGGCGCGCTGCGGGAGTCGTACGGGGACGGCGGACACGACCGCGACCCGGAGCGCGAGGCGCACATGCGGCTTCAAGTGCGGGCTGCGGTCAGGGAGTTCGGTGACAGCGTCGCTGTGGTGTGCGGGGCCTGGCATGTGCCCGCGCTGCGGCGGAAGACCACCGTCGCCGCCGACCGCGCCCTGCTGAAGGGACTGCCCAAGGCGAAGGTCGACATGACCTGGGTGCCGTGGACCCACCGCCGGCTCGCCCGCGCCAGTGGGTACGGGGCGGGGATCGAGTCGCCCGGCTGGTACGGGCACTTGTTCAGCGTTCCCGACCGGCCCGTGGAGCGCTGGCTGACCAAGGTCGCGGGGCTGCTGCGCGACGAGGACCGGATCGTGTCGTCCGCCCATGTCATCGAGGCGGTGCGGCTCGCGGAGAGCCTCGCCGTGATGCGCGGGCGGCCGCTGGCCGGGCTGACGGAGACCATCGACGCGGTGCGGGCCGTCCTGTGCGAGGGATCCGACGTCCCGCTCTCGCTCATCCACGACAAGCTGGTGGTCGGCGACGTCCTGGGGGAGGTGCCCGAGGCGGCGCCCGCCGTCCCGTTGCAGCGCGACCTCACCCGGCAGCAGCGCACCCTGCGCCTCAAACCGGCCGCGGCGGAAAAGGAGATGGACCTCGATCTGCGAGGCGACACCGATGTCGCGCGCAGCCGCCTGCTGCACCGCCTCCGGCTGCTCGGCGTCGCCTGGGGCGAACCGGCCAGGTCTGCCCGCGGCTCCACCGGCACCTTCCGCGAAACCTGGCGCCTGCGCTGGGAACCGGAGCTCTCGGTGCGGGTCGCCGAGGCCGGGGTGTGGGGGACGACCGTGCTCGCCGCGGCGGCCGCCAAGGCCCAGGCCGACGCCGTCGCCGCGACCGCCCTCGCCGACGTCACGGCCCTCGCCGAGCGCTGTCTGCTGGCCGGACTGCCGGACGCGCTGCCCGTCGTGATGCGGATCCTCGCCGACCGCGCGGCCCTGGACACGGACGTCGGCCACCTTGCCCAGGCCCTGCCCGCCCTGGTCCGCGCCCTGCGCTACGGCGATGTGCGCGGCACCGACACCGGCGCCCTCGCCGAGGTGGCGACCGGCCTGGCCGAGCGGGTCTTCGTCGGACTGCCACCCGCGTGCGCCGGCCTCGACACGGACGCGGCCGACCGGATGCGCGGGCACATCGACGGCGTGCACTCCGCCGTCGGGCTCCTTGCGGACGCCGCACTGCGCGAGCGGTGGCGGGCCGTGCTGCGCACCCTCGCCGCGCGGGACAGCGTGGCAGGCGTGGTCCGCGGCCGGTGCGCCCGGATCCTGCTCGACGAGGGAGCGCTCGACGACGACGGCGCGGCCCGGCTGATGGGCCTCGCCCTCTCGCCCGGCACC
Source organism: Streptomyces sp. NPDC050264 (assembly GCF_040655895.1). Lineage (NCBI taxonomy): Bacteria > Bacillati > Actinomycetota > Actinomycetes > Kitasatosporales > Streptomycetaceae > Streptomyces > Streptomyces sp. NPDC050264. The sequence continues at coordinate 184,250 of NZ_JBFAKV010000019.1, read as the reverse complement.
CCGCCGGGCGAGGCCGCGGCCTGGATCGAGGGCTTCGTCGGAGGCGGCGCGGGCGGCGGTCTCCTCCTCGTCCACGACGAGCGGTTGCTCGGCCTGGTCGACGCGTGGCTGACAGGGGTGTCGGGCACCGCGTTCACCGACGTACTGCCGCTGCTGCGCCGCACGTTCTCCGCGTACGAGTCCGGAGTGCGGCGCTCTCTGGGCGAACTGGTTCGGCGTGGGCCCGCGGCCTCGGCCCCCGCCGGGGCGGGCGGGGTCTCCGGGTTCGCCGACGAGCTCGACCTGGACCGGGCCGATGCGGTGGTGCCGGTTGTCCGGATGCTGCTCGGGGCGGGTGCGGGGGTGGGAGCCGGATGAGGGAGAGGGGGCCGGGGTGCGCGGCCGGGTGCGTGGCCGTTGTGGTTGCCCGCGCATCTCAGGGGCGCGGGGCTGTGACATGTGCGGCTTCGCCGCGTGGGCGCGACCGGCCCCCACCGGACCCGCACCCGCGCACCCAGCGCACCACGCAGACGAGACAGCGCACCGACAACCCCGCGGAGGCGGCGACATGACGGAAGCCACGACCACCGGCGACGAACGGCTGCGGCGCTGGCGCCTCGTCCTGGGCGGCGACGCGGCCGACGGCACGGGCTGCCGACTCGCGGGCGAGGACGCGGCGATGGACGGCGCCCTCGCCGCGCTGTACGGCAACGGCAACGGCAAGCAGCCGGCACCCGGCGGCAGCCGAACCGCCGGGCTCGGGGCCTCCGCCCCGTCCGTCGCCCGCTGGCTCGGCGACATCCGCACGTACTTCCCGTCCTCCGTCGTCCAGATCATGCAGCGCGACGCGATCGACCGGCTCGGCCTGTCCACGCTGCTGCTCGAACCGGAGATGCTGGAGGCCGTCGACGCCGACGTCCACCTCGTCGGCACCCTGCTCTCGCTCAACAAGGCGATGCCGGAGACGACCAAGGAGACGGCCCGCACGGTCGTCCGCAAGGTCGTCGAGGACCTGGAGAAGAAGCTCGCCTCGCGCACCCGCGCCACCCTCACCGGCGCCCTCGACCGCAGCGCCCGGATCAGCCGGCCGCGCCACCACGACATCGACTGGAACCGCACGATCGCGGCCAACCTCAAGCACTACCTGCCGGAGTACCGCACGATCGTGCCCGAGCGGCTCATCGGATACGGCCGGGCCGCGCAGTCCGTCAAGAAGGAGGTCATCCTCTGCATCGACCAGTCGGGCTCGATGGCCGCGTCCGTCGTCTACGCCTCCGTCTTCGGCGCCGTGCTCGCCTCCATGCGCTCGATATCCACCCGGCTCGTCGTCTTCGACACGGCCGTCGTGGACCTCACCGACCAGCTCGACGACCCGGTCGACGTCCTCTTCGGCACCCAGCTCGGCGGCGGCACCGACATCAACCGGGCGCTCGCCTACTGCCAGTCGCAGATCACCCGCCCCGCCGAGACCGTCGTCGTCCTCATCTCCGACCTCTACGAAGGCGGGATACGCGACGAGATGCTGAAGCGGGTCGCCGCGATGAAGGCGTCCGGCGTGCAGTTCGTGACGCTGCTCGCGCTCTCCGACGAGGGCACGCCCGCCTACGACCGGGAACACGCGGCGGCGCTCGCCTCGCTGGGCGCACCGGCGTTCGCCTGTACGCCCGATCTGTTCCCCGATGTCATGGCCGCGGCCATCGAGAAACGCCCCCTGCCCATACCCGACGTGGCGGCCGAAACCGGCGGAGCGGCGGCAAACCGGATATGAGTACCCATCGGTAACACAGGGCTTGCGCAGGCGCCCTCGTCCCATGCGAGTATCTGCGCACCGTGACTGCCCCGATCGCTTCTCCCGCCCCCGCCGAGCGCCTGCCGCGCGCGGCGACGCGGCGGCGTGCGCTGCAACTGGCGCTGCTGCTCGGCGGGTTGATCGGTCTCGGCTTCCTCTGTGGCGGGCAGGCCCATGCGGACGATGCCGGCGGCACCGCCTGCGATGCCGCCTCCGGCACGCTCGCGCCACGTCACGCGGCGGTACGCGAGGTGACGGCCGAGCCCATGCGCGAAATGCGTGCGCGAGTCGTCGAACCCGTGCGGGAGAAGGTCGTACGGCCCGCCCTCGACACGGTGCGCCAGGTGGCGAAGCCGGTGGGCGAGTTGCCCGGCCAGGTCGTCGGAGGCCTCGTCGAGGAGACTCCGCGACCGCTGCCGCACGTGCCGCCGACGCTGCCCGCCCTGCCGGATCTGCCGGAACTGCCGGGCCTACCCGGACACTCCACACCCCGGCCCGCTCCCGCCGGGCCCGCCGCGCCCGCCGCGGCGCAGCCCGTCCACACGTCCACGGCCGAGCACGCGAAGGAGCGTGCTCCGCGTGCGCACGGCGCGGCATCGGTGGGGCCGAAGGAGTACGGCTCCGCGTGGCCCGGCGACGTAGAGCGGGAGGTTGCGCACCAGGCGTTCGCGGCCCGGCATGCCGTCTCGCCGCAGCCGGCCGCGCCCCACGCCCCGCCGCGTCCGGACGGCGTCCTTGTGGCCAACGCGTCCGCGGGCGACGGGGGTTCGACGCGGCACGGTGATCTGCACGCGGCAGCCTTCGGCAGCCGGGTGCCCGTTCTGCTGCCGCCCGGCGCGCTCGCGTCCGGCGGTCCCGCGCCGGTGGCCGGCCGGCATCGAGATATCCCCGAATTTCCTGGTTAGGGCAGCCCCTTCCCCGCATCTGACCTGCTGCGCGGGGGCGGAACAGGTCTGCCCGACACCCGGAAATCGCCGGAAATTCGAAGGAACCACGTACGCATGAACAAGAACATCCGCCGCTCCATCGTCATAGCCGCGGGCGTCTCCGGCGCCTGGGCACTCGGCTCCGCCGTGGCCGGCGCCGACGAACTGCCCGCCCATTCGCTGTCCGTGCCCGATGTGGCCGCCGACGCCGTCTCCGACGTACAGGACACGGCGTCGCACCTCACGCAGGGCGCCACCGGCAAGGTCACCGACAACGTCACTGACAAGACCACCGGCAAGACCACCGGCAAGGCGATCGACGATGTCGCCGGGAACAAGGTCACCGAGAAGGCAGCGCACGCGGTCGCCGGCACCAAGGCGACCCAGAAGACCGCGCACGCGGTCGCCGACACCAAGCGCACCGCCGCCAAGGCCACCGACCAGGCCAGGTCCACGGTCGCCGCCGCCACCGCGCGGGACGACGTCGACTACCTCTTCGGCCCGCTGTCCACCTTCGCGGCCGAGGACGTGACCGCCACGGCCACGCCGATCGCCGACGAGACCGCGGCCGCCGTCCTGCCGCCCGTCGCGGCCACCGCCGTGCACGGTGTGCTGCCGGTCGCGGGCCGGGCCGTCGGGGACGTCGGCACGCTCGCGGGCGGTGCGGTCGGGGACATGACGCCGTTCGCCACCGGCCTGGTCGGGCAGCAGGTGGGCCCCTTCGCCACGGGCGTGACCGGCGAGGTGCAGCCCCTGGCCACCGGCGTGGCCGGCGCTGTCGGCCCGCTCGCGCAGGGTGTGGTCGTGGGTGACGTGGCGCCGTTCGCGGGCGGCGTCGTGGACTCCGTGGACCCCCTCGTGCAGACCGTCGTCGACCAGGTGAGGCCCGTCGTGCAGGGCGTCGGCACCAGCGCGCAGGGCCTGGTGCGGGGCGCCACCGGCGACGTGACGCCGTTCGCGGCCTCGGTTGTCGGGGACGGCGTGGCGCCCTTCGCGCGGAACGTCGTCGGCGACGGCGTGGCGCCCCTGGCCGGCGGGGTCCTCGGTGACGTGACCCCGTTCGCGCACGATCTGACCGGCACCGTCGTCGCCGACGTCCAGCCGCTCGCGGGCAACGCCGTCTCCGGCGTGCACGGCGTGGTCGGTTCCGTCGCGCCCAGCTACGTGCAGGGCATCTGATCCGACGCCGGTGAGCCGGGCCGACCGAAAACCATCGGTGTGACCTGGCCGACAACCGGCGTACGGGCGGGCGAATCCGTCGGGGACGGGATGCCCGCCTTGGGCCCCTTTCTGTGAATTCCGGGGCTCTCGGGTGGCCTCACCGTGCGTACCCCCGCACGGTGAGGCCGCGAACGACCCGCACACAACCCGCATGCGACCCGCAAACAAGCCGCAAACAAGTGGCGGACAGCACGACAAACGGGACGCTCTGTGACCGGTATCACCGCTCAGGTGTGATCTGCGATTTAGGGCGCATCGCTGAGCGGCGATAACCTGCGAGACGGACATGCCGCGTACCCGGCCACTGTGTACGCCTCGTACGCCTCCCTTGTGACAGCGGAGTCACGTTGCCCATCGCGGCACGCCCACGCAGGAAGATCGAACCGCGAGATCACTGATAGGGACGGACGCGCGTGGACCTGTTCGAGTACCAGGCGAGGGACCTCTTCGCCAAGCACGGTGTACCGGTGCTGGCCGGTGAAGTCATCGACACGCCTGAGGCAGCCCGCGAGGCGACCGAGCGGCTGGGCGGCAAGTCTGTCGTCAAGGCGCAGGTCAAGGTCGGTGGCCGAGGCAAGGCCGGTGGCGTGAAGCTGGCCGCCACCCCCGACGAGGCCGTCGCGCACGCGACGAACATTCTCGGCATGGACATCAAGGGCCACACGGTCCACAAGGTGATGATGGCCGAGACGGCTCCGGAGATCGTGGAGGAGTACTACGTCTCCTTCCTCCTGGACCGCACCAACCGCACCTTCCTCTCCATCGCCTCCGTCGAGGGCGGCATGGAGATCGAGGAGGTGGCGGTCGAGCGCCCGGAGGCCGTCGCCAAGACGCCGATCGACGCCAACGAGGGCGTGACCCCCGCGGTCGCCCGCAAGATCGTCGAGGACGCGAAGTTCCCGGCCGAGGTGGCCGACAAGGTCGCCGACGTGCTGGTGACGCTGTGGAAGACCTTCATCGAGGAGGACGCCCTCCTCGTCGAGGTCAACCCCCTCGCCAAGGTCGCCTCCGGCGACATCATCGCCCTCGACGGCAAGGTCTCCCTGGACGAGAACGCCGACTTCCGGCACCCCGACCACGAGGCCCTGCAGGACAAGGACGCGGCCGACCCGCTCGAGGCCGCTGCCAAGGAGAAGGGCCTCAACTACGTCAAGCTCGACGGCGAGGTCGGCATCATCGGTAACGGTGCCGGTCTGGTCATGTCGACGCTGGACGTCGTCGCGTACGCCGGTGAGAACCACGGCAACGTGAAGCCGGCCAACTTCCTCGACATCGGTGGCGGCGCGTCCGCCCAGGTGATGGCGAACGGCCTGGAGATCATCCTCGGCGACCCGGACGTCAAGTCCGTGTTCGTCAACGTCTTCGGTGGCATCACCGCCTGTGACGAGGTCGCCAACGGCATCGTCCAGGCGCTCGCGCTCCTCGAGGAGAAGGGCGAGAAGGTCGAGAAGCCCCTCGTCGTCCGCCTCGACGGCAACAACGCCGAGCTGGGTCGCAAGATCCTCTCCGACGCCAACCACCCGCTGGTGCAGCGCGTGGACACCATGGACGGCGCGGCCGACAAGGCCGCCGAGCTCGCGGCCGCGAAGTAAGGGACGAGGGACAGAACAGCCATGGCTATCTTCCTCAACAAGGACAGCAAGGTCATCGTCCAGGGCATGACCGGTGCCACGGGCATGAAGCACACCAAGCTCATGCTCGCCGACGGCACGAACATCGTCGGCGGCGTGAACCCGCGCAAGGCCGGCACCTCCGTCGACTTCGACGGCACGGACATCCCGGTCTTCGGCACGGTCGCCGAGGCGATCGAGAAGACGGGCGCCAACGTGTCCGTCCTCTTCGTCCCGCCGGCCTTCTCCAAGGCCGCCGTGGTCGAGGCCATCGACGCCGAGATCCCGCTCGCCGTGGTCATCACCGAGGGCATCGCCGTCCACGACTCCGCCGCGTTCTACGCGTACGCGAAGTCCAAGGGCGACAAGACCCGCATCATCGGCCCGAACTGCCCGGGTCTGATCACCCCCGGCCAGTCGAACGCCGGCATCATCCCGGGCGACATCACGAAGCCGGGCCGCATCGGCCTGGTCTCGAAGTCCGGCACGCTGACGTACCAGATGATGTACGAGCTCCGTGACATCGGCTTCTCGTCCGCCGTCGGCATCGGTGGCGACCCGGTCATCGGTACGACGCACATCGACGCGCTCGCCGCGTTCGAGGCCGACCCCGAGACCGACCTCATCGTCATGATCGGCGAGATCGGCGGTGACGCCGAGGAGCGCGCGGCCGACTTCATCAAGGCCAACGTGACCAAGCCGGTCGTCGGCTACGTCGCGGGCTTCACCGCCCCCGAGGGCAAGACCATGGGCCACGCCGGCGCCATCGTCTCCGGCTCCTCCGGCACCGCCCAGGCGAAGAAGGAGGCCCTCGAGGCCGCCGGCGTCAAGGTCGGCAAGACGCCGACCGAGACCGCCAAGCTGGCGCGCGAGCTGCTCTCGTAGTTCGCGGCTCTCCGCAGATCAGTGGGCCCGCACCGGTGACGGTGCGGGCCCACTGATCATTCGGCCATGGGTGCTCATTCAGCCATGGGTGCTCATTCGGCGACGGGCGCGAGGCGCTCGGGGCCGCCGCTCAGCTCCGCCCGCAACAGCCTGCGCAGCTCCAGATCCTGCGCGGTGAGCCGGTCGGGGCCGGTCAGCGGGGGCACTCCGCTGACCGGGGCGCCGGGCGCGGGCACCGGCTCGTAATGCGTCGGGGCCACCCGCACCGTCAGCGCCGTCGCCCCGACGATCAGGGTCGTCACGGCGATCGCGGTCCGCACCCAGAACCGGGTGCGCTTCTCGCCGACACTGCGCACCAGCGCGGACTTCGGGGCATCGAGCTTCTCCGCGCCCGCCAGCTCGGTCAGCCGCCGGTGCAGCTGTTCGGGGACGGCCAGCTCGGGCAGCTGCTCGGCGACGGCGTCACGGGCGTTCAGGATGCGGTTCGCGGCGGCCGGAGTGCTGGCCTCCGTCTCGGCGGCGGTCTCGGGAAGGTCCAGGCCCACCCCGTCGTAGAGCAGCAGGGCGCGCCGGTGCACGGGCGGCAGGCTCAGGAGTACGCCGAGGAGCTTGCGGTCGTCGGCGTCGGCGGGCGGCGCCTCGGGCTGCCGGTGGGCGGGGCGCAGCCGGTGCCAGGGCGACATCGCGTACTCGTACGCCGCCGCGCGCACCCAGCCCGCCGGGTCCGGGTCGACCGCGACCTCGGGCCAGCGTTCCCAGGCCTGCTGGAAGGCGCGCTCGACGGCCTCGCGGGCGAGGGTGCGGCGGCCGGTGAGCAGATAGGTCTGGCGGACCAGGAACGGCGCGGCGTGCGTGTACAGGAGATCGAAGGCCTCGGCGGGGGTCCAGCCGGCCGGCTGCTCCGGTCCGGCGGCGGGCAGCTCTGTTCCAGCGGCGGGCGAGGGCTCCGGTGCGGCGGCCGACTCGACCGGGACGGCGCCCGCGGCCACCGGCTCCGGCTGCCGCGCACGCTTCCGGTCCTGGTCCCGCTCCTCGTTCCGCGCCGGCGGCCGTACGGTCAGGTCCGTGAGGAGTCTCGCGTACGCCTCCCTCTTACGGCCCCTCGGAGCGGTACGGCCGGACTCCCAGGAGCGGACCGTCTCGCGTGTCACGCCCACCTTCGCGGCGAGCTGGGCCTGGGTCAGCGACTTCGCCTCGCGGATTCTGCGGCGCTCCTTCGGCGTCGGCAGTGGGGTCGCAGCGCTCTGCGTCATGGGGAACTCCACACACCCTCTCGCGCGAAAAAGTACATAAACGTATCTTGAGCGACACATCCGTACTTCGCCTGTTGCGGGGCGAATGAGTGAGTCGTTGGGAGCATGGGCCGGTGACTCAAATGACCGGCCGTGGAGTGTCGTTGCCCCTGCTGCTGACCCGCGTGCGGGAGCGGTCGCCCGGACCCGCCGCCGGGGTGTTCTGCGGAGTCGTCGCGGCGGGGCTCGGGCTCGGCGTGTTCGCCGTGCTCGTGATGGTGCTGTGGATCAGTTCGCCCTACCCGGACAGCGGGCCCGGCGAGGCGCTGCACACCGCCGCCGCGCTGTGGCTGCTCGCGCACGGCGCCGAGCTGGTCAGGACGGACACGCTGTCCGGGGTGCCCGCGCCGATGGGGGTGACCCCGCTGCTGCTTCTGGCCCTGCCGGTGTGGCTGGTGCACCGGGCGGCACGGGACGCTGCGGACCCCGATGAAGAGGGGACCGACGGGCCGGAGGGGGCGTCGCGGCTGCCCGCCGCCGGGGTGTGGGCCGGTGTCACGATCGGCTATCTGCTGGTCGGCGCGGCGGCCGCGTGCTACGCGTCCGGCGGCGAACTGCGCCCCTCGTGGGTCAGCTGCGGGGCGCATCTCGTCCTGGTCGCCGTGGCGGCGGCCGGCGCCGGGGTGTGGACCGCGCACGGCCGGCCGCGCGGTCCGCTGCCGCAGGCGCTGCGCAAGTCCCTCGACGTGCTGCCGGAGGTGCTCGTACGGGAGGTCCTGCCGGTCGCCGCGCGGGCCGCGGCCGCCGGGGTCCTCGTGCTGGCCGCCGGGGGCGCGCTCGTGGTGGCCGCGGGGCTCGTGTGGCACGGGGGAGCGGTACGCGAGTCGTTCACGCAGCTGACCGCGGCGTGGTCGGGGCGGGTCGCGGTGCTGCTGCTCTGCCTCGCGCTGGTGCCGAACGCCACGATCTGGGGCGCCGCGTACGCGCTGGGGCCCGGTGCCGTGCTCGGCGCCGGGCACACCGTGGGGCCGCTGGCCAGCTCGGGCGGCCCGCTGCTGCCGGCGTTCCCGCTGCTCGCGGCGGTGCCCGCGCGGGGCGTGGGCTCGCCGCTGACCTGGTCGGCCGGGGCGGTGCCGGTGGTGGCGGCGGTGACCGTGGCGTGGTTCGTGGTGGTGGCGGGCGAGGCGGCCGCGTGGTCACGGGGACGGGTCGTGTACGCCGTGTGCGTGGCGGCCGCGCTGTGCGGGGCGGCCCTCGCCGTGCTCGCCGTGGCGGCGGGCGGCGCGCTGGGCGAGGCGGCGCTCGCCTCGTTCGGCCCCGAGGGCCGGCGGACCGGGGCGGCCGCGGTGGTGTGGATCGGCGGGGTGGGGGTGCCGGTGGCGCTGGTGGTGCGGTGGTGGCGCGGGCGGGAGTCCGCGGTGCGGCCCCGGATGTCCGCATGGGCGGCGTCGGTGGCGGCACGGCGGCAGCGCCCCGCCCCGGACCCCGTCCCAGCCCCGGGCCCTGCCCCCGTTCCCGGGCCGGAACCCGAACTCGAACTCGCCGACACATCGGGCGGGTTCGACCCCTACGACTACTTTGACGAGACGTCACGTGCGTCGCGCTGGGCGCTCCTCAAAGAGGAGTCGACGCAGCCGCGGACACCGGAGCGGCCGGCCGGACCGGAGTCCGGGCTGCCGGAGTCCTGACGCGCCGCTACCGCCTGCCCGTCAGCGCGCGCCCAGGAGCGGGCGGAGCTCCTTCGGGAGAAGGTCCTCGCAGGACTTGTTCGCCGCGTTGGTCAGCGCGTCCGCACGGCACTCGTAGTAGTCGCTGTAGACCAGCTTCGCCGTGAACATCGACGCCACGAGTGCCAGCGCCAGCGCGCCCGTGACCAGGCCGCTGATCGCCGCCGTGGTCTGCGGGCGGGAGGTCTCGGGGGCGGTGGCGGCCGGTGCGGGGGTGTCCGGGTTCGGAGTGCGGGGCTTCGTGCGCAGGGCGCTGATGCTCCAGTACAGGGCGAGCGCGCCGAGCAGCAGTGCCACGTACGGCCAGGCGAACAGGGCGAAGAAGAAGCCCCACATGCCCGACAGCAGTGCGTAGCGCGCGCGGCGCTGGGCCGGGTCCGTCGGGTCCCAGCGCAGGCCGCCGGGGCCCGGGCCCTGACCGGGGCCCTGGCGCTCGGGTCCGCCCTGCCCGCTGTCCCCGCTGCCGGGGCGGTCGCCGAACCGGCCGCCCTGGGCGCGGCCGGGCTGGCGGTCGCTCCACTGGCTGCCCCAGGAGGAGCTGCCGTCGCCGCCGTCACCCCCGTCTGCGGACGGGCCCTCGGGGCGGCGCGGCTGCCAGGGGCGGTCGGGGGCGTCCTCGGGCGGCGGCGCGAACGGATTGTCCGCCCCGGTCTCCTGGGACTTCTTCGACTCCTTGGACTCCTTGGACTCCTTGGACGGCGACGGCGGCGTGGGTCGGCCTTCGCGCGGCAGGACGGCGCCGGCGGGCAGCGTGAGGCGAAGGCTTCGGTCCGGCATCAGGTGTGCGTCTTCCCCTAGGTCGTCTGTCGAGGTGGTGCGGCGACGTCGGTCGTCGTTGTTTGTCGCGGTTGTGGCCGAGCCGCAGGTGCGACTTGGTTCGTTCTTTACGTCAACGTCCCGTGCCCGCCCGGCGTTCCGCGCCGGAGCCGGTTCTTGCGGGATCTTGCTCGGTGTTCCTGGACGCTGACGCTACCTCCCGGCCACGCCCCCGTCCCGTGGGGGCTGCCGGGTGTGCCGGTATCGTTGCTGACGGTCGGCCGGTTCGTAGGGTTCCCCGTATGGACGAGGGCGCTGCCTTCGTAGGAATGTACGAGGCTGCGAGCCCAAGGGCGTACGAGGCCGACCGCGCGAAGAAGCTCTCCCGAGGACGAGGAAGCTCTCCCGAGCATGAGAACGAGAAAGGGCCCCGCCGTGGCCAAGGTCAAGCGCCTCGTCGTGCTGGTCTCCGGATCAGGTACGAATCTGCAGGCTCTGCTGGACGCCATCGCGGCCCAGGGGACGGACGCGTACGGAGCGGAGATCGTCGCCGTCGGCGCGGACCGGGACGGCATCGCCGGCCTGGAGCGCGCCGAACGTGCCGGGATCCCGACCTTCGTGTGCCGGGTCAGGGACCACGCCGCGCGTGAGGACTGGGACCGGGCGCTCGCCGAGGCGACGGCCGCGTACGAGCCGGACCTGGTGGTCTCGGCGGGCTTCATGAAGATCGTGGGCAAGGAGTTCCTCGCGCACTTCGGCGGCCGGTTCGTCAACACGCACCCGGCCCTGCTGCCCAGTTTTCCCGGTGCTCACGGTGTGCGCGACGCCCTCGCGTCCGGCGCGAGGGTCACCGGGTGCACCGTCCACTTCGTCGACGACGGCGTCGACACCGGCCCGATCATCGCCCAGGGTGTGGTCGAGATCCGGGACGAGGACGACGAGAGCGCTCTGCACGAGCGCATCAAGGAAGTCGAGCGCACGCTGCTCGTCGATGTCGTGGGGCGTCTGGCCCGTAACGGCTTCAGCATTGAGGGACGAAAGGTAGTTATCCCGTGACCGCCGAGAGCAACAAGCGGCCCATCCGCCGGGCGCTGGTCAGCGTCTACGACAAGACCGGTCTGGAGGAGCTGGCACGCGGGCTCCACGAGGCGGGCGTCGAGCTGGTCTCGACCGGTTCCACCGCCGCGAGGATCGCGGGCGCCGGAGTGCCGGTCACCAAGGTCGAGGACGTCACCGGGTTCCCGGAGTGTCTCGACGGCCGCGTGAAGACGCTGCACCCGAAGGTGCACGCGGGCATCCTCGCCGACCTCCGTCTGGAGGATCACCAGAAGCAGCTCGCCGACCTCGGCGTGAAGCCCTTCGAGCTGGTGATCGTGAACCTGTACCCGTTCAAGGAGACCGTCGCCTCGGGGGCCACCCCGGACGAGTGCGTCGAGCAGATCGACATCGGCGGCCCCTCGATGGTCCGCGCCGCCGCCAAGAACCACCCGTCGGTCGCCGTGGTCACCAGCCCCGAGCGGTACGCCGACGTCCTCGCGGCGGTCAAGGACGGCGGGTTCGACCTCACCGCCCGCAAGCGGCTCGCCGCGGAGGCCTTCCGGCACACCGCGTCGTACGACGTCGCGGTCGCCTCCTGGTTCGCCGGTGACTACGCGGCCGCCGACGACAGCGGTCACCCCGAGTTCCTCGGTGCGACGTACGAGCGCAAGAACGTCCTGCGCTACGGCGAGAACCCGCACCAGGGCGCGGCCCTCTACGTCGACGGCACCGGCGGCCTCGCCGAGGCGGAGCAGCTGCACGGCAAGGAGATGTCGTACAACAACTACACGGACACGGACGCCGCGCGCCGTGCCGCGTACGACCACGACGACCCGTGCGTCGCGATCATCAAGCACGCGAACCCGTGCGGTATCGCCGTCGCCGCGAACGTCGCCGAGGCCCACCGCAAGGCGCACGCCTGCGACCCGGTCTCCGCGTACGGCGGCGTCATCGCGGTGAACCGCCCGGTCACCAAGGAGATGGCGGAGCAGGTCGCCGACATCTTCACCGAGGTCATCGTCGCGCCCGACTACGAGGACGGCGCCCTCGAAGCCCTCACCAAGAAGAAGAACATCCGCGTTCTCCGCGCCCCGAACGGGCCGTCCGCCACGGTCGAGACGAAGCAGATCGACGGCGGCGCGCTCCTCCAGGTCACCGACCGCCTCCAGGCCGACGGCGACAACCCGTCGAGCTGGACCCTCGCGACCGGCGACGCACTGTCGCAGGGCGAGCTGGACGAGCTGGCGTTCGCGTGGAAGGCGTGCCGCGCCGTGAAGTCCAACGCCATCCTGCTCGCCAAGGGCGGCGCCTCCGTCGGCGTCGGCATGGGCCAGGTCAACCGGGTCGACTCCTGCAAACTCGCCGTCGAGCGGGCGGGCGAGGAGCGGGCGCGCGGTGCGTACGCCGCCTCGGACGCGTTCTTCCCGTTCCCGGACGGGCCGCAGATCCTCATCGACGCCGGCGTGAAGGCGATCGTGCAGCCCGGCGGTTCGATCCGTGACGAGCAGGTCGTCGAGGCCGCCAAGAAGGCGGGCGTGACGATGTACTTCACGGGGACGCGCCACTTCTTCCACTGAGCAACCAGGCAACCCGTACGACGAGGGCCCGCCGGTCACCGACCGGCGGGCCCTCGTCGCGTACAGGTGCGGGGGGTCAGCCCTTCACGTGGACGACGACCGTGCTCGCGACCTTGTCGTGCCAGCCCTGCTTGCGGCCGGACTTGTCCCAGAAGGGCGACAGGTAGACGACGAGCGCGCCGATGCCGCAGGCGAAGCTGCCGACGACCGGGATGATCCAGCGCAGGAAGCCGCCGCCGATGCCCGGCTTCGCACCCGTCTCCGCCTTCAGGACGCGGATGCCGACAGCCAGCTTGCCCAGCGTGGCACCGACGAAGGCGATCATCAGTACCTGGTAGAGCAGGACGACGAGCATGAAGATCCCGGCGATCGGCAACGTCGCGGACTGGAAGTCCGACGTGGCGTTGTTCACGCAGGTGTCGTACGTGGACGAGCCGGCGTCACAGGCCCGTACCGCGTCGATGAAATCGCTGAACTTCGGCGCCAGGAACACCACGTAGACGATGCCGATCAGTACTCCGTCGATCACCTGCGCACCGAGTCTGCGGCCCATCGAGGCGATCGGCGGGACGCCGGGCATGCCCGGTCCCGGCATCCCCTGCTGCGGGTGCTGCGGGTACGCCCCATAGGGCTGGCCCGGCTGCTGCGGGTAGCCGTAGCCCTGCGGCGGGACACCCTGCGGGGCCTGCTGGCCGTACGGATTCGGCTGCGGTGGTTGCTGTCCGTAAGGGTTGTTCGGTTCGCCGTAGCTCATGGCGGGATTCCTCCGGGTCTGACGTCGGGGACGGCGCGGACCTGCGGAGGAAAAAACGGAAATGCGGCCGCGTGCGCGGTTTGCCCCCCTGCCGCTGCCCGCGGCACTGCGCGGATCATGGTCCTCAACCGGACAGGGTCCTGTCCAGGGGGCCGCCGGAGCTGTTCTGCAAGTGCAACTTGGGGGAACCGGGGCCGCCCTGAAAGAATGGGCACCATGACCGCCCAGATTCTCGATGGCAAGGCCACCGCAGCCGCGATCAAGTCCGAACTGACCGCCCGCGTGGCGGCCCTGAAGGAGAAGGGGGTCACGCCCGGACTCGGCACCGTTCTCGTCGGCGAGGATCCCGGCAGCCAGAAATACGTGGCAGGAAAGCACCGCGACTGCGCGCAGGTCGGCATCGCCTCCATTCAGCGCGAACTGCCGGCCACGGCCACGCAGGAGGAGATCGAGGCGGTCGTCCGCGAGCTGAACGACGACCCGGCCTGCACCGGCTACATCGTCCAGCTCCCGCTGCCCAAGGGCATCGACGAGAACCGCATCCTGGAGCTGATGGACCCGGACAAGGACGCGGACGGCCTGCACCCGATGAACCTGGGCCGTCTCGTGCTGAACGAGCCGGCGCCGCTGCCCTGCACCCCGTTCGGCATCATCACGCTGCTCCGCAAGCACGGCGTCGAGATCAAGGGCGCCGAGGTCGTCGTCGTCGGCCGCGGCGTGACCATCGGCCGCCCGATGCCGCTGCTGCTCACCCGCAAGTCCGAGAACGCCACGGTCACCCAGTGCCACACCGGCACCCGCGACCTCTCCGCGCACCTCAAGCGCGCCGACATCGTCGTGGCCGCCGCGGGCGTGCCGCACCTGATCAAGCCCGAGGACATCAAGCCGGGCGCGGCCGTGCTCGACGTCGGCGTCTCCCGCGACGAGAACGGCAAGATCGTCGGCGATGTGCACCCCGGCGTCACCGAGGTCGCCGGCTGGATCTCCCCGAACCCCGGCGGGGTCGGCCCGATGACCCGCGCCCAGCTCCTCGTGAACGTGGTCGAGGCCGCCGAACGGAACGCGAACGGTGTTCGCTGACACCTCCCGGGGCGAGAAGAGGACGCGACGCTTCCCGCTGTGGACGCGGGACACCGCACGCCCCGAGGGCGGCGGCCGCGCGGCCCCCGGCGACGCCCCCGCCCCCGCCCGCCAGTGGCCGCTGATCGCCGTGCTCGTGTGCGCCGGGCTCGGGCTGCTGCTCACCGCGTTCGACCTGTTCCGCGTCGGCACGATCCTGGTGGGCGTCGGCCTGCTCGGCGGGGCCGTGATGCGCTGGGTGCTGCCGTCCGTCGGCATGCTCGCCGTGCGCTCGCGCTTCACGGACATGGTCACGTACGGGATTCTCGGCCTCGCCATCGTGCTGCTCGCGATGATGGCGCAGCCCGACCCCTGGCTGAAGATCCCCTTCCTCCAGGACACGCTGCACTTCACCGTGCGATAGGACGCCGGTGAGCGGCCGGAGGTGGCCGCAAGTGGCCGCCTGTGGCCGGGAGTGACGCGTGGGGCCTCCGGAATGGAGGCCCGTCGTCCTTGTGTGGCGATGTGCGGGCAACTTCAGGGATTTTGTCGTAGGGCGCCCGACACCACGCATAGCCTGGGAAATCGGGACCGTCCTGGACGTCCCGGACCCGGATGGTGCGAGGGGGCACGCTCCGGGATCGCGTTGTCGAACGCCGTCGAATGCCCCCGTGCGCCCCCACCCCGGGAACTGACATCCTGACTACTCGCATCCCAGTGGGTAGCCAGTGGAAGCCGGGGCCAGAGCGCGGCGCGGGGGGATTCAGGCACGTACGGGGGGAATAGGGGGAAGGAAATGCCTCGTTGGAAGGCGCTGCCGGATGAACTCGACCCGCAGGTGAAGGAGTTCGCCAGCCAGTTGCGCCGGCTGGTGGACCGCAGCGGGCTCGGGATCGCCGCGCTGGCGGACCGCACCGGGTACAGCAAGACCTCGTGGGAGCGGTATCTGAACGGGCGGCTGCTCGCACCCAAGGGCGCCATCGTGGCGCTCGCCGAGGTGACCGGCACCAATCCCGTTCATCTGACGACGATGTGGGAGCTCGCGGAGCGCGCCTGGAGCCGCTCCGAAGCACGCCACGACATGACCATGGAAGCGATACGGATATCCCAGGCGCGCGCCGCTCTGGGAGAGTTCGGCGGGCCGACCGCGCCCTCCGGCGGCGGGAAGAACGGGAGCGCGACCGCCTCCCGGACCACCGGCATCGCCGGCCCCGCGGGTGTCTCCCCGACCGTGCCGCCACAGGCGCAGGCCCCGCGCGCCGACCAGTTCGGGCCCGCCGACGGGTTCGGGCCCGCCGCACCCGTCGCACCGCCCGAGGCACCACCCGGAGGCGCCGGCGGCGGAGGCAAGCGGCGGCTGACCATGTTCCTCGCGGGAGTCGTGGGCGCGGCGCTCGTCGTGCTCGTCGCCTACGTCCTGACCAGCGGCGGCGACAGCGACAAGAACGACAAGGCCGGCCCCTCGTCGGCGCCGACCACCAGCGCGCCCCAACTGCCCGCCGGCGTCCAGTGCGTGGGCGACAGCTGCACCGGCAAGGACCCGGAGGCCATGGGCTGCGGCGGCGACTTTGCCGACAGCCCGACCCGGGCCGTGGTCGGCGCGGTCACCGTCGAGGTCCGCTACAGCAAGACGTGCAAGGCGGCCTGGGCGCGAATCCAGGGCGCGGCCCCCGGCGACAGCGTGCAGCTCGACGCGGGCGCCAAGTCGTCGAAGAAGGGCCTGGTCGGCGACGCGGACACGGACGCGTACACGCCGATGGTGGAGGTGGGCACGGCCTCCGACGCGAAGGCGTGCGCCACGCTCGCGACCGGCGTGAAGGGCTGCACCGAGTAGCCCGGCGCCGCCCCGCGAACGAATGTGCATGGGGGCTTCCTTTCGGGGAAGGCGCACCAGTACCCCCACGGGATGGTCACACGGTGACACCCACGACGGCCGCCACGCCCCCGCTCTTCCGGGCCGGCGGCCGTCCCCGTGTCCGGAAGGCGAATCCGCAAGCACGCTCTGTGGGGTGAGCCACACGAACCGGTAGGTCCGGTGGGGGCGGGGCGCGATAGCCTGACGAGCGGATCTCTTGATGCCGAGAGATCGATCAAAAGACCTGCTGTCATACGGAGAACGCCATGACCCGCACTCCCGTGAACGTCACCGTCACCGGCGCCGCCGGCCAGATCGGCTACGCACTGCTCTTCCGCATCGCCTCCGGCCAGCTGCTCGGCGCGGACGTGCCGGTCAAGCTGCGCCTCCTGGAGATCACCCCGGCGCTCAAGGCCGCCGAGGGCACCGCCATGGAGCTCGACGACTGCGCCTTCCCGCTGCTCCAGGGCATCGAGATCACCGACGACCCGAACGTCGCCTTCGACGGCGCCAACGTCGGCCTTCTCGTCGGCGCCCGCCCCCGCACCAAGGGCATGGAGCGCGGCGACCTGCTCTCCGCCAACGGTGGCATCTTCAAGCCGCAGGGCAAGGCCATCAACGACAACGCCGCGGACGACATCAAGGTCCTCGTCGTCGGCAACCCGGCCAACACCAACGCCCTCATCGCCCAGGCCGCCGCGCCGGACGTACCGGCCGAGCGCTTCACCGCCATGACGCGCCTCGACCACAACCGCGCGCTGACCCAGCTCGCGAAGAAGACGGGCTCGACGGTCGCCGACATCAAGCGTCTGACCATCTGGGGCAACCACTCCGCCACCCAGTACCCCGACATCTTCCACGCCACGGTCGGCGGCAAGAACGCCGCCGAGGTCGTCAACGACGAGAAGTGGCTGGCCGAGAACTTCATCCCGACCGTCGCCAAGCGTGGCGCCGCGATCATCGAGGCGCGCGGCGCGTCGTCGGCCGCGTCGGCCGCCAACGCCGCGATCGACCACGTGTACACGTGGGTCAACGGCACCGCCGAGGGCGACTGGACCTCCATGGGTATCCCCTCGGACGGTTCGTACGGCGTCCCGGAGGGCCTCATCTCCTCGTTCCCCGTCACCACCAAGGACGGCACGTACGAGATCGTCCAGGGCCTGGACGTCAACGAGTTCTCGCGTGCGCGGATCGACGCGTCCGTCGCGGAGCTGGCGGAGGAGCGCGAAGCGGTGCGCGGCCTCGGACTGCTCTAGCCTCCGGCCCGACCCTGCTTCAGCCGCCCTCGGTGAGTCTTCACGACTCGCCGGGGGCGGTTTCTGTTGCGACGAGCCACGACGGGAGCCGCGCCCGCCCGACGACCCCGGCACGGCAGACGCTCAGGCACGACCCCGGTAGCCAAGAGCCACCGGCACCACGGCAAGCAACGTCACCGTCCCCACCACGGCCAGCGCGGACGACATGCCGGAGGAAAAGTCCCGCCCGGCAGACGCCAGGACCGTTCCGGTGACGGCCACCCCGAGTGCCGCGCCGAGTTCGCGGGACGCCGTGCCGAGGCCCGAACCCAGGCCCGCCTGATGCGCGGGGAGCGAGGTCAGCACGCCGATGGTCAGGGCCGGCATGCAGGCGCCCGTGCCGAAGGAGATGACCAGGAGCCACAGGACGTAGACGCCGTACGGGGTATGCGGTCCGGCCGTCGACGCGCCGAGCAGGCCGGCGCCGATCAGGGCGAGCCCGGCCGTGACCACCGGGCGGGGCGTCGCCTGCCACCGCCCGACGATCTTCGGAGCCAGCGCCATCCCCACTGTCACCGGCATGATCGCGAAGCCGGTGAGCGCGGGGCCGTACCCCTTGATGTCCTGCAGGTATTGGGAGTTGACGAAGAACAGGGCGAACAGGCCGAAGAAGGCCACCGCCGTGCCGAGTGCCGCCGCCCGCAGCCGCGGTGAGCGGAAGACGCGCGGGTCGAAGAGGGGCGCGGCGGAGCGCAGGGCGTGCGTGGTGAAGGCCGCCGCGAGGAGCGCGCCGAGTGCGAAGGCGACGAGGATGCGGGCCGAGCCCCAGCCGTAGGTCGGACCTTCGATGATGCCGAAGAGGATCGCGACCAGGGCCGTCGTGACGAGGAGCGTGCCCAGCGGGTCCGGGTTGCCGCGGTCGGCGCGCGGAGTGCGCGGGACGGCCCGTGCGACGGCCACGGCCAGCAGAGCTGCGAGCGGGACCATCCCCCAGAACAGCGCCCGCCAGGACAGGAACTGACCCGCGAGCCCGCCGGTGAGGTTGCCGAACGCGCCGCCGACGCCCATCGCGAGCGTCCACGCGGTCATCGCCCGGGCGCGGCGCGCCGGGCCCCCGGCGAGGTGGACCAGGATCGACATGGTCGCCGGGGTGATCAGCGCGGCGCCGGTGCCGCAGACCGCGCGGCCCGCGATGAGGACGCCGGGCGCGGTGGCGAGCGCGCTGGTCGCGGCGCCCGCGGCGAACAGGGCGAGGCCGGACAGGAGCGCGCCCTTGCGGCCGTAGCGGTCGGCGGCGGCGCCCGCCGGGATCAGCAGGCCCGCGAACGCGATGACGTACGCGTCGACCGTCCACATGACCTGCGTCGAGGAGGGGTGCAGGGACGACGAACTCAGCTGGGGGATCAGGAGGTTGATCGCCGCGACCATGCTCTGCGCGACCAGCACGCAGGCGCAGACCGTGAGCAGCGTGAGGCGCCCCAGGCGGGGCGGATCGGCCGCGCCACCGGCCAGGGGCGGGGACGTCGTCCGGGCAGGCGTGGACATGGCTCCTCCAGGGGGCTTCGGGTGGTGGTGTGGGGTGCCCCTCGGGGGCCCGTCCAACGTAGGCTCGGCCCTGGCCTGCTTTCCAGTGCAACTTATGCAGGGGATGATTGTGTATGGCGCAATCCGGTGCGCGAGCTGCGGCGCAGCCGTCCGTGGCGGCCGGCCTCGACCTGAATCTCCTCGTCGCCCTCGACGTGCTGTTGGAGGAGCAGAGCGTGCGCGGCGCCGCCCGCCGCCTTCACCTCTCCGAACCCGCGATGAGCCGCACCCTCGGCCGCGCCCGCAGGGCGCTGGGCGACCCGCTCCTCGTACGCGCCGGGCGGCAGATGGTGCCGACGCCGTACGCGCTGTCGCTGCGGGCCGAGGTCGGGGCGGTGGTGGAGCGGGCGCGGGCGCTGTTCGCGGCGCGCGGGGCGGAGGACCTGCGATCCCTGACCCGTACGTTCACGGTGCACGGGAGCGATTCGCTCGCCGCGCTGCTCGGGCCGCCGCTGCTCTCCCGGGCCGCCGCGGAGGCGCCCGGGATCCGGCTCCGGTTCCTCGGCGAGAGCCACCTGGACGCGCCGGTGCTGCGGGAGGGGACGGCCGATCTGGAGGTCGGTGTCATCGACACGGCCGCGCCCGAGGTGCGGATCGAGCCGATGTCCGTGGACCGGATGCTGGGGGCGGTGCGCGCCGGACACCCCTTGCTGGAGGGGGAGTTGACGGCCCGTCGGTTCGCCGAGGAGGCCGAGCACCTCACCGTGTCGCGGCGTGGCAGGCTGCACGGCCCGATCGACGACGCGCTGGCCGAACTCGGCCTGCGGCGGCGGGTGGTGGGCAGCGTGGGCTCGTTCCCCTCGTCGCTGTTCTTCCTGCGCGACACGGACCTCGTGGGGCTGGTCGGCTCGTGGTGCCTGCCGATGACCGACGCGCTCGGCCTCGTCACCTTCCCGGTCCCGCTGGACCTGCCGCCGCTGCCGCTCGCCCTCGCCTGGCACCCGCGCCACGACGCGGACCCGGGGCACGCGTGGCTGCGGGGCTGCGTGCGGGACCTCATGCGGGCCCAGACACCTCTCTCTCGGGACGCCAACCTCTGAAGGTGCTCAACTCGGCGGCGCCGCACGGAAACCGTGTCGCAGCATGAGGGAATGATCAGGAAGTCGAGCCGTAGCCGTGAGCTGAACGTCCTCGTCCTGCGGGACAGCAACCGCCTCGCGGATGCCGTGGAGGCGGCCCTCCGAACGGCGCCCGACACCGAACGCCCCGGCCTGGAACGGGCCGCCGCCCTCATAGCCGAGGCGGCCGCCCGCAGCGACGCCGAACTGCGCGGCGACTGGGTGCGCGCCCGTCTCGCCGCGGCGGGCCAAGACCTCCCCGCCGACTCGGTCCAGGCCATCAGACTCCTCCGCCAGGCCGAGCCGAGCCTGAGCCTGTACGCGGCGGTCCGCCTGGCGAAGGCCGCGGCGGAGACTGCCTGAGGGCCGAACTGGTGCCGGGTGCCGGGTGCCGGGTGACGGGTAGCGGCTTACGTGGCTCCGAGCGAGGACAGCTTCGACACCTCGACCGACTCGGAGGCCGGCGGCGTCTTCAGGGGCACGGGCTTCCCGTAGTCCGCGTACAGCGTCGTCGTGTCGGTCGTGCGGGCGCCGGCCGCGCCTGCGCTCACCTCGGTGTACTTGAGGGCGTACGGCCTGCCGCGTGCGGCCACGTACAACGTCGTGGTCGTACCGTCCTTCTCGCCGGTCAGCGGGATGACGGGCGTGCCGCCCAGCGTTGTGGGCGTCCCCTTCTTGCCGACCTCGTCCGCGCTCGTCCCGCCGCGCAGCCGCTTCCGCAGCGCGTTCAGGTCGCAGACGCTCGCGAAGTTCTTGAGGGCCGATGTGCCGACGGGGCCCGTGACGTAGCGGCCCTTGAATTGCTCGGCTGCTGCCCGGCCCTCGGCGCCCGGCAGCTGGGCCCGCCAGAGCTTGTCGTCCATGCGCACCCATACGCGGTCGCCGCGCCGCACGATGTCGGCCTTGCCGTGGGCGCCGAAGCTGAGCGTCGCCATGCAGTCCTTGTCGCGGTCGAGGATGAGGTCCATCGCGGACGGGGACGTGGCGCCGGCCCCCTTCGACCGGTCCGCGACCGTGACGTGCAGTGACGAAGTGTTCAGCAGCTCCTGCTCCGCCCGGTCGGACAGCTCGCGGGCGGTGAGTCGTGTGACGCCGGTGGCGGTCCCGGTCCCGTTCGGGCTGCCGCTCCTGTCGCCGTCGCCGCCGTCCGGGCGCGCCGTCGCCGCGAACAGCACCGCCGTGCATGCCGCCGACACCAGCACCCACCCGTATGCGAACTTCTTGGCCTTGACCGTCATGGCGCGCCCCCTGAGAACAGAACGTCCCTCAGGGTACGTTTCGGCTCTTTCCCCGCTACATACGGTGACGCGGCACACTTTCGGCCACCGAACGCGCATGCTTCGCGCCCCTCAGGGCAGGGGCATCCGACATCACGGCAGAGTGCGCCGAGAGGCCGTCTGTGGTGTTCGGGGGAGCGATCCGGAACGGAAGGCAAAGCAGGACGTGTCAGTACAACGCACCATCCATGTCGGCGGCGAGTGGCGCGAAGCCACCTCAGGAGCCACCCGCGAGATCATCGACCCCGCGGACGCCAAGCCGTTCGCGGTGATCGCCGAGGGCGGTGCCGAGGACGCGGACGCCGCGATCACGGCGGCCCGCCGGGCCTTCGACGAGGGGCCCTGGCCGAGGACGCCGGTCGCCGAGCGCGCCGCGCTGCTGCGCCGCGTCGCCGACCTCCTCGTCCGTGACCGGGAGAAGATCGGTCTCCTGGAGAGCCGGGACGCGGGCAAGACCGTCGAGGAGGGCCGGGTCGACGTCGACTGCGTCGCCGACGCCTTCCGCTACTTCGCCGACCTCGTCACCGGCGAGGGCGCCGGACGCGTCGTCGACGCGGGCTCCGAGGAGATCCACAGCGTCGTCGTGCACGAGCCGGTCGGTGTCTGCTCGATGATCACGCCGTGGAACTACCCGCTGCTGCAGGCGAGTTGGAAGATCGCCCCGGCCCTCGCCGCGGGCAACACCTTCGTCATCAAGCCGAGCGAGATCACCCCGCTGACCACGGTCGTCCTCGTCGAGCTGCTGGTGGAGGCCGGACTGCCGGCCGGTGTCGCCAACATCGTGACGGGCCCCGGCGCCTCGGTCGGCGCACGCCTCGCCGACCACCCCGGCGTCGACCTCGTCTCCTTCACCGGTGGCCTGGTCAGCGGCACCAAGGTCGCTCAGGCCGCCGCCGCGGACGTCAAGAAGGTCGCCCTGGAGCTGGGCGGCAAGAACCCGAACGTCGTCTTCGCCGACGCCTGCGAGACCGAGGACGGCTTCGACACCGCCGTCGACCAGGCCCTCAACGCCGCGTTCATCCACAGCGGCCAGGTCTGCTCCGCGGGCTCGCGCCTCATCATCGAGGAGTCGGTACGCGAACGCTTCGTCGCCGAACTCGCCCGCCGCGCCGAGAAGATCCGGCTCGGCCGCGGGACCGAGGACGGCGTGGAATGCGGGCCGCTCGTCAGCGAGCAGCAGCGCGACAAGACCGAGTCCTACGTCGCCTCCGCCCTCGCCGAGGGCGCGGTGCTGCGCAGCGGCGGCAAGCGCCCCGAGGCGAGCGACGTACGGCCCGCCACCGGCTACTTCTACGAGCCGACCGTCCTCGACCAGTGTCACCGCGAGATGCGCGTCGTGCGCGAGGAGACCTTCGGGCCGATCCTCACCGTCGAGACGTTCCGCACGGAGGACGAGGCGGTCACCCTCGCCAACGACACCGAGTACGGCCTCGCGGGTGGCGTCTGGACCGCCGACGCGGGCCGGGCCCGACGGGTCGCCGCGCGCCTGCGCCACGGCACGATCTGGATCAACGACTTCCACCCCTACCTGCCGCAGGCCGAGTGGGGCGGCTTCGGAAAGAGCGGCGTGGGACGGGAGCTGGGCCCCGCCGGCCTCGCCGAGTACCGCGAGTCCAAGCACATCTACCAGAACCTGGCGCCGAAGCCGGTGCGGTGGTTCGCGGGCTGAACCCGCGCTGTTGAACCTACGCCCTCATTACGCGAAGTACCTTGCGACGTCCTGGAGTTGACGCATGCCTGAGAACCCCGAGAATCCCCAGCGCCCCGAACATGCCGAGAACACGTACGACTACGTGGTCGTCGGCGGCGGCACCGCCGGATCGGTGATCGCCTCCCGGCTCACCGAGGACCCGGACGTCACCGTCGCCGTCATCGAGGGCGGCCCCAGCGACATCGACCGCGACGACGTGCTCACCCTGCGCCGCTGGCTCGGCCTGCTCGGCGGAGACCTCGACTACGGCTACACCACGACCGAGCAGCCGCGCGGCAACTCGCACATCCTGCACAGCCGCGCCAAGGTGCTCGGCGGCTGCTCGTCGCACAACACCCTCATCTCGTTCAAGCCGCTGCCCGGCGACTGGGACGAGTGGGCCGCCGCCGGCGCCGAGGGCTGGGACCACAAGGCGATGGACCCGTACTTCGCCAAGCTGCGCAACAACGTCGTCGCCGTCGACGAGAAGGACCGCAACGCCATCGCCCGCGACTTCGTCGAGGCCGCGCAGACCGCGACCGGCGTGCCGCGCGTCGAGGGCTTCAACAAGGGCCCGTTCAAGGACGGCGTCGGCTTCTTCGACCTCGCCTACCACCCCGAGAACAACAAGCGGTCCTCGGCCTCGGTCGCGTACCTCCACCCCCACATGGAGGCGGGCGACCGCCCCAACCTGACGCTCCTGCTCGAGACGTGGGCCCACAAGCTGGCCTTCGTCGACGGCGTTCGGGCGCAGGGCGTGCACGTACGCACGAAGGACGGCACGGAAAAGCTCGTCTCCGCGCGCCGTGAGGTCATCGTCTGCGCCGGTGCCGTCGACACGCCCCGCCTGCTGCTGCTCTCCGGCATCGGCCCCAAGGCCGACCTGGAGCGGCTCGGCATCCCCGTCCTGCACGATCTGCCGGGCGTCGGCGAGAACCTGCTCGACCACCCGGAGTCCGTCATCGTCTGGGAGACGGACGGCCCGATCCCCGACAACAGCGCCATGGACAGCGACGCCGGCCTGTTCATCCAGCGCGACCCCGAGGCCGCCGGGCCCGACCTGATGTTCCACTTCTACCAAATCCCGTTCACGGACAACCCGGAGCGGCTGGGCTACGTCCGGCCCGAACACGGGGTGTCCATGACGCCGAACATCCCCAAGCCGCGCAGCCGCGGGCGGCTGTACCTGACCAGCGCGGACCCCGAGGACAAGCCCGCCCTCGACTTCCGCTACTTCACCGACGAGGACGACTACGACGGGCGGACCCTCGTCGACGGCATCCGCATCGCCCGTGAGATCGCCAAGACGCAGCCGCTGGCCGGCTGGCTCAAGCGCGAGGTGTGCCCCGGCCCGGACGTCACCGGTGACGAGGAGCTCAGCGAGTACGCCCGCAAGGTGGCCCACACCGTCTACCACCCTGCAGGGACCTGTCGGATGGGCGCCAAGAGTGATGAACTCGCCGTGGTGGACCCAGAGTTGAGGGTCCGCGGGCTGCAGTCCATCCGAATCGCCGACGCGTCCGTCTTCCCGACGATGCCCGCGGTGAACCCGATGATCGGAGTGCTCATGGTCGGGGAGAAGTGTGCCGAACTGCTGGGTGGTGACGCGTGATGAGTACGCAGACCGTGGTGAAGGACCCCGCCCCGGACGCCGGCGCGGGCTCCGCCGAGACCGTCTTCGCCGTCCGCAACCTGTGGAAGGTGTTCGGCCCCAAGGCCGAACGCGTCCCGGACGACGCGGAACTGGCCGGCCTGAGCGCCGCCGAACTGCGCTCCCGCACCGGCTGCACCGCCGCCGTGCGCGACGTCTCCTTCGACGTCAAGCGCGGTGAGGTCTTCGTCGTGATGGGCCTGTCCGGTTCCGGCAAATCCACGCTGGTGCGCTGCCTGACCCGCCTCATCGAACCGACGTCCGGCGACCTGTCCATCGACGGCGAGGACGTCCGCGCCATGGACAAGAGCCGGCTGCGCGCCCTGCGCCGGCACCGCGCCGCCATGGTCTTCCAGCACTTCGGCCTGCTGCCGCACCGCACCGTCCTCGACAACGTCGCCTACGGCCTGGAGATCCAGGGCGTCGGACGCGCCGAGCGCCGGGCGAAGGCGATGGAGGTCGTCGCGAAGGTGGGCCTCGAAGGCCTCGAAGGACGCCGCCCCGGTCAGCTGTCCGGCGGTCAGCAGCAGCGTGTGGGCCTCGCCCGGGCGCTCGCCGTGGACCCCGAAGTCCTCCTGTTCGACGAACCGTTCAGCGCGCTCGACCCGCTGATCCGGCGCGACATGCAGGAGGAGGTCGTGCGCCTGCACCGCGAGGAGGGCCGCACGATGGTCTTCATCACGCACGACCTCAACGAGGCACTCCGCCTCGGCGACCGCATCGCCCTGATGCGCGACGGCCGAATAGTCCAGCTCGGCACCCCCGAGGAGATAGTCGGCGCACCCGCCGACGACTACGTCCGCGAGTTCGTCCGCGACGTGCCCCGCGAGCAGGTCATGACGGTCCGGCGCGTCATGCGCCCCGCCGACACGGACGAGGCCGACCGCGGCCCCGAGATCGCTGCCGACGCCACGGTGTCGGCAGCGATCGAGGCGGTGGCGCGCAGCGGGTTCGCCGTCCGGGTCATGGACGACGGCCGGTGCGTCGGCATCGTCGACCACGAAGGCCTCCTCGAAGTCGTGGCCGGCACGAGCGCGGCCGCGGCGTCCGCGGCGTCCGATGGGGGTGGCGTGGCCGCGGAATCCGTTGCGGCGCGTGATGGTGAGGGTGGCGTCGCCGCCGAGCCCGTGAAGGCGCGGGACGCCAATGAGGCGGCGGCGCCCACGTCGGCCGCCGCGCGGCCCGACGGCGAGGAGGCGGTCTGAGATGACAGCTGCCGTCTCGGTCGCCCCCGTCAAGGACAACTCCGCCCGCCGCAGAGACCTGCTCCGCCACCGCGTACTCGGCAAGCTCCTGCTGCTCGCCGTGGCCGCGGCGGTCCTCGCACCGATCGTCAACGCCCGCTGGTCCAGCGGCACCTGGCCCGGCGCCCTCACCGTCGACATCTCCGAACCGCTCGGCAAGGCCAGCGACTGGATCATCGACAACCGCGACAGCCACCCGCTGTTCGTCTACTTCCTCGGCCACATCAGCAACGCGATCGTCATCTCCATCCGCGCCGTGTACCTCGTGCTGCTCGCCGCAGGCTGGGCCGGCGTGACGGCCGCGGCCGGACTGATCGCCTGGCGCGTCGCGGGCTGGCGCCTCGCCGCCTCCGCCGTGCTCGCCTTCCTCGCGTGCGGCGCCCTCGGCATGTGGGTGCCGACCGTGCAGACGCTCGCGCTCATGGTCGTCGCCGTGTTCGTCTCGGTCGTCCTCGGCGCCGTCCTCGGCCTCGCCGCGGGCCTGAGCGACCGGATGTACCGCGCCCTGCGCCCGGTCCTCGACACCATGCAGGTGTTCCCCGCCTACGCCTACCTCCTCCCGGTCGTCCTCGTCTTCGGCATCGGCGTACCCGCCGCGGTCCTCGCCACCGTCGTCTACGCGGCCCCGCCCATGGCCCGCCTCACGGCGCTCGGCCTGCGCTCCGCCGACGGCGGCGTCATGGAGGCCGTCGCCTCGCTCGGCGCGACCGGCCGTCAGCGCCTGCTGACCGCCCGCCTCCCGCTGGCCCGCAGGGAACTCCTCCTCGGCCTCAACCAGACGATCATGATGGCCCTCTCCATGGCCGTCATCGCCTCCGTCATCGGCGCGGGCGGCCTCGGCGACCGCGTCTACCAGGCACTCGCCTCCGTCGACGTCGGCGCCGCACTCGCCGCCGGCATCCCGATCGTGCTGCTCGCCGTCATCCTGGACCGCGTCACGGGCGCGGCCGGCGAACGGCTCGGCTCCCATGAGCCCCCGGCGTCCTGGAAATGGGGCGTCGTCGCCGTCGGCACCGTAGTGGCCGCCCTCGCGGCCCGCTTCGCCGACCGCCTCGAATGGCCCGACTCCTGGGTCGTGAACATCGCCACCCCCGTCAACGACGCCGTCGACTGGATGACCGACCACCTCTACACCGGCGTCCCCTACGTGGGCGGCACCGCCGACTGGGCCGGCCACTTCACCACCTGGATCCTCGACCCCCTGCGCTCCGGCCTGACCTGGCTGCCCTGGTGGTCGGTGCTGCTGATCGTCGCCGCGCTCGCCTGGCTGATCGGCACCTGGCGCACCGCCCTGACCGCCGTGCTCGCCATGGCCGCGATCGGCGTCCTCGGTGTCTGGAAGCCGTCCCTCGACACGCTCTCCCAGGTCCTGGCCGCGGTCGCCGTGACCCTGGTCCTCGGCTTCGCGATCGGCATCGGGGCCGCCCGCAGCGACCGCCTGGAACGGATGCTGCGCCCGATCCTCGACGTCTTCCAGACGATGCCCCAGTTCGTCTACCTGATCCCGGTCGTCGCCCTCTTCGGCGTCGGCCGCGCCCCCGCCGCGGCCGCGGCGGTCGTCTACGCGCTGCCCGCCGTCGTCCGCATCACCGCTCAGGGGCTGCGCCAGGTCGACCCGTCCGCGATGGAGGCGTCCCGCTCGATGGGCGCCACCACGGCCCAACAGCTGCGACAGGTCCAACTCCCGCTCGCCCGCCCCGCGCTGCTCCTCGCCGTCAACCAGGGCGTCGTCCTGGTCCTCGCCGTCGTCATCATCGGCGGCCTGGTCGGTGGCGGCGCGCTCGGCTACGACGTCGTCTTCGGCCTCGCCCAGGGCGACCTCGCCACCGGCCTCGTCGCGGGCGCCGCGATCGTCTGCCTCGGCCTGATGCTGGACCGCGTGACCCAGCCGACGGAACGCCGTAGCCGTACCGGAAAGGAGGCCTGACATGCCCGGAACCCGAACTCGCAGGACGTTCGCGGCCCTTGCCGGCGCCGGTGCCCTGCTGGCCGTCACCGGCTGTGGCGCCGCCGACATGACCAAGCAGGCGTCCCCGTACGCCAACGCCCAGGGCGCCAGGACGGTGACCCTCTCCGTCCAGTCCTGGGTCGGCGCCCAGGCAAACGTCGCCGTCGCCCAGTACCTCCTGGAGCACGAACTCGGCTACCGCGTCGACACCGTCCAGGTCGACGAGGTCCCCGCCTGGGACGCCCTCAGCCAGGGCCGCGTCGACGCGATCCTGGAGGACTGGGGCCACCCCGAGCAGGAACAGCGCTACGTGAAGGACAAGAAGACCATCGAGAACGGCGGGGACCTCGGCGTCACCGGACACATCGGCTGGTTCGTCCCCACGTACTTCGCCAAGCAGCACCCCGACGTCACGAACTACAAGAACCTCAACAAGTACGCCGCCCAGCTGAAGACCGCGGAGAGCGGTGGCAAGGGGCAGTTGCTGGACGGCTCCCCGTCCTACGTGACGAACGACAAGGCCCTGGTCCAGAACCTGAAGCTGAACTACCAGGTCGTCTTCTCCGGCTCCGAAGCCGCTCAGATCACCCAGATCAAGCAGTTCGCCAAGCAGAAGAAGCCGTTCCTGACGTACTGGTACCAGCCGCAGTGGCTCTTCAAGAAGGTGCCGATGACCGAGGTGAAGCTGCCCGCCTACAAGGAGGGCTGCGACGCCGACCCGAAGAAGGTCGCCTGCGCCTACCCGCAGACCCCGCTGCAGAAGTACCTCAACGCCGACTTCGCCAAGGACGGCGGCAAGGCCGCGGCCCTCCTGAAGAAGTTCCACTGGACGACGGAGGACCAGAACGAGGTCTCCCTTCTGATCGCCGACCAGAAACTCTCGCCGGACGAAGCGGCGAAGAAGTGGATCGACGCTCACCGCTCCACCTGGCAGGCGTGGCTGCCCAAGTAACCGGGCAGGTTCTACGGTGCCGGGTGCCTTTCCTGACGGGGGCACCCGGCACGGTTCTGTCTGGGGCGGGGCGTATCACAGCGGGGCGGGTCACAGCGGGGCGGGGTGGGGCACTTTCCCCGGCTGTTGACTCTCGGTTCAGGCGAGATTCTGCGCGATCTCCCGCAGCGCGGCGGCCGCCCGATGCTGCAACCCGGGCCCGAACGTGATCCGCGTCGCCCCCGCCTCGCCCCACTCCCGCAGCGAAGGCCCCGCGGGCGGCGCCCACGTGTTGATCGGCCCCTCGATCCCGGCCCGCAGCCGGGGCAGCACCTCGACCGGGGCCCCGATCGGATACACACAGTCCGCTCCCGCGGCCACGTACAGACGCGCCCGCTCGATCGCCGCCCCGACCGGATCGTCGACGCCCCTGATGAACGTGTCGATCCGCGCGTTGAGCACGATCCGGTCACCGGCCGCCGCCCGCACCTCGGCCAGCCAGTCGGCCTGCCGGCGTGCGTCCTTGAGCCCCGTGCCGTCCGCAGCCGGGTCCGTGGCCGAGTCCTCCAGGTTGCACCCGACGGCCCCCGTCTCCAGCAGCCGCGCCACCAACTCCTTCGGCGCGAGCCCGTACCCGCCCTCGATGTCCGCGGAGACCGGCACCGACACCGACCGCACGATCCGGGTCACGGCGGCGAACATCTCGTCCGCCGGCGTCTGTCCGTCCTCGTACCCGAGCGACGCCGCGACCCCCGCGCTCGGCGTCGCCAGCGCCGGGAACCCGGCCTCCTCGAAGACCCGCGCACTCACCGCGTCCCACGGACCCGGCAGGACCAACGGGCCGCCGGGGGAGCGGTCGTGGTGCAGCGCGCGCAGGACGTCCACGGGGCGCGCGTCCCCCTGCGGCCGGTCGGGGTTCACCATGCGGGGCCTCCAGGCTCGATCCGGCGACTGACCATCAGCCGGTTCCAACTGTTGATCACAGCGATCACCCCGATGAGATGGGCGAGTTCGGTCTCATCAAAGTGCTTGGCGGCGAACTCGTAGACCTCGTCGGGCACGAACCCCTCCGTGAGCACCGTCACCGCCTCGGTCAGCGCGAGCGCCGCCCGCTCCCGCTCGCTGTACAACTCCCCGGCCTCACGCCATGCGTTGAGCAGCGCAATCCGCTTCGCGCTCTCCCCGTTCTTCCCGACGGCGATGTCGACGTGCATGTCCAGGCAGAACGCGCACTCGTTGACCTGCGAGGCCCGGATCATCACCAGCTCGGCAAGGGCCGGATCCCCGATCCCCTTCTTCGCGGCCGCACTGAACGCGGCCATCGCGTCCCGGACACCGGCGTCCAACTGGGTCATACGCGCGCTCACTTGAAGTCCCCCGCCTTGTAGTGCCCCGGCGCCTGACGGGTGGACACACCGAACCGGTTCCACGCGTTGATCGTCGTGATCGCCGCGATCAACTGGCTCAGCTCCCGCTCGTCGTAGAGCTTCGCCGCCCTCTGGTACACCTCGTCCGGCACGAAACCGTCCGTGAGTACCGTGATGGCCTCCGTCAGTTCGAGCGCGGCGACCTCCTTCTCGGTGTAGAAGTGCTTCGACTCCTCCCAGGCGGAGAGCTGGATGATCCGCTCGACGCTCTCGCCCGCGGCCAGCGCGTCCTTGGAGTGCATGTCCAGGCAGAGCCCACAGTGGTTGATCTGCGAGGCACGGATCTTGACCAGCTCGTACGTCACCGGGTCGAGCCCCTGACGCGCCGCCGCGTCGAGCCGGACCATCGCCTTGAACACCTCGGGCGCGTGCTGGGCCCAGGCGAGCCGCGGCGTGTGCTCGTGCACGTATTCGTTCCCGGAGGAGGCGGGGGTGGCAGCCGTCGTCGTGGTTCCGGTGCTCTCTTGCGTCCTGCTCTCGTGCGTCGTCATGCTTCGAGCCTACGAAGGGATTAGCCCAGGGGTATGGTCCATTCCCATGGCAGAACCCTGGGCCACTTCGCCTTCCGGACAGTCCCTCGGCATCGACCTCCACATCGAGCCCACCGGCTCCGGCCTGCGCCGGGGCCTGACCGACGCGCTCCGGGAGGCCGTACGTGGCGGGCGCCTCGCCCCCGGCACCCGACTGCCCGCCTCACGCACCCTCGCCGCCGACCTGGGCATCGCCCGCAACACCGTCGCCGACGCCTACGCCGACCTCGTCGCCGAAGGCTGGCTCACCGCCCGCCAGGGCTCCGGCACCCGGGTCGCCGAACGCCCCGTCGAGGCCCCCCGCCCGGCCCCTGCCCCCGGCCCCCGGGCTCCCGGCGGGCTCCTCCACGATCTGCACCCCGGCACCCCCGACCTGGCCTCGTTCCCTCGGGCCGAGTGGCTCAAGGCCGCCCGACGCGCCCTGACCGCCGCCCCGAACGACGCCCTGGGCTACGGCGACCCCCGCGGCCGCCTCGAACTGCGTACCGCTCTCGCCGGCTACCTTTCCCGGGCCCGCGGCGTGCACGCCCACCCCGACCGCATCGTCATCTGCGCCGGCTTCGTGCACGGCCTGATGCTGCTCGGCGACGTACTGCGCGGCCGGGGCGTGCGCGACGTCGCCGTGGAAACCTACGGCCTCGACGGCCACTGGAACGTCCTGACCCGCGCTGGCCTGCGCACCCACCCCCTCCCCATCGACGAACTCGGCACGTGTACCGCGGAGTTGGACACCTGGGGGACGAGCGCGGCTTCTCATGGCGGAGGTCCTGCCGGGGCGGCGGCGGGGTCGGGCGTGGCGTCGGGGCTGGGTGTCAAGGCGGAACCGGGCGGGGAAGCGGAACCGGGTGGGGAGGCGGACGGCGCTGGGGCAGTGGTGGGCGGGGGAAGAGGTGTCCAAACACTGGGCGGGAGCGCGGCTGTCGGCGCGGCCCTGCTGACGCCCGCCCATCAATTCCCCATGGGCGTCCCACTCCACCCTGACCGGCGCGCCGCCGTGGTCGACTGGGCGCGTCGCACGGCGGGGCTGATCCTGGAGGACGACTACGACGGCGAATTCCGCTACGACCGCCAGCCTGTAGGCGCACTCCAGGGCCTCGACCCGGAGCGGGTCGTCTACCTGGGCACGGCAAGCAAGTCCCTCGCTCCCGGGCTGCGGCTGGGCTGGATGGTCCTGCCCGCGGGGCTCGCCGATGAGGTCATCGAAGCCAAGGGCTCCACCGACTGGTCGTGCGGCGTCCTCGACCAGCTGACCCTCGCGGAGTTCCTGAACTCCGGTGCCTACGACCGCCATCTGCGCAGCGCCCGCCTGCGCTACCGCCGGCGCCGCGATCAACTCGTCGCCGCCCTGTCCGAACACGCCCCCTCGGTCCACGCCACCGGCATCGCCGCAGGGCTGCACGCGGTCCTCCAACTCCCGCCCGGCACCGAACAGTCCGTGGTCCGTGCCGCCGCCTGGCAACGCCTGGGCGTCGCCGGCCTCTCCAGCCTCCGTCACGAGAACGCCGCCGCCTCGCCCGCCCCGCCCGACGCCTTGGTCGTCGGCTACGGCACCCCACCCGACCACGCCTGGGCCGGCGCCTTGGACGCGTTGTGCCGAGTACTGCCCTGACGGCGAGTGGCGTCTTCTCGGCGCCGGGCCTTGGAGAGGGCGGCGGGGATCAGGGGTCGGCGTGTCTGCTTGGCGCCCTGAGTCGGGGGCTGGGGCTGGAGCCCAAGGGCTGGGGCAGGTCGGGCAGGGGCAGAGCTTTGAGACTGGGACAGGGAGTGGAGTGCCGGCTCGTTCTCGCCTACCGAGCCGGGCTCGCTCACCCCTGGGTGCCTGCTGGGTGGGGCCGCCCCGTTGCCACTCACCGAGCCGGGCCCGCCCGCTACTCGCCCACCTGAGCCGGCTTCGTCTCCTCCATCGTCGGCGCCTCACCGAACCGGGCCAGGGCCAGCGCCCCCGCTACCGCCACCGCGAACCCCGATACCGCCAGCCACCCGAGCCCCGACCGCGTCCGGTCCCCGAGCCACACCACTCCCACCAGCGCCGGGCCCACCGTCTCACCGACGACCATCCCGGCCGTGGCCACGGTCACCGACCCGCGCTGCAACGCCGACGTCAGCAGGAGAAACGCCGCCCCTCCCCCCAGCAACAGCGCATAAGTCGCCGGATTCGACAGCAGCGCCGCCGGTGACACCTCGTCGATGAGCCGCACGCTCACCTCGACCACCCCGAAACCGAACCCCGCGCCGAGCCCCAACGCCAGGGCCCGGCCCCGCCCGGGCAGTCTCCCCGCCCCGGCCCCGATCAGCAGCACCCCGACCGCCACCCCGAGCATCGCGAACCGCAGCGCATCCGAACCGGCCCGCTCGCCCTCGGTCCCCGAAGCCAGCCCCAACATGGCGAGCCCCGCACAGACGGCGCCCACCGCGCCCCACTCGGCGCCCCTCAACCGCACGCGCAGCAGCCATGCGGCAACCACCGCGGTGACCGCCAGGCTTGCGGCGAGCGCCGCCCCCACGGCGTAGATGGGGAGGGACCGCAAGGCCACGATCTGCAGCACGAACCCCAAGCCGTCGAACCCGAGTCCTACGAGGTACCGCCACTGCCGCAACGCCCGCATCAGCAGCGCCGCATCCACCCCTGAACCGGTCCCGGGCTCGGCCGACCGTGCCGCCATCGCCTGTAGCACCGAGGCCGTACCGAAGCAGATCGCGGATCCCAGCGCGCAAATCATTCCAAGAGGCACAAAGCGACTCTAGGGGAAGAGAGGGATAGGCCAGTTTTCCCCTTGCCCGCTCGGCCCGCAGGACGAGGCGGTAGGCGCGGGCGGGCTCAAGCCGCCGATCCCGGAACCGGTTCCGGGATCGGCGCTTTCCGGTGTGTCTTCACTCTTCAGGTGTCAAGGAACTTCCGGATGCCTCCGGGCGCTGCCGTTCACGCGCCAAGTACCGCACGGAGCTGATCGAGCCCCCAGTCCAGGTCCTCCTTACTGATCACCAGGGGCGGGGCGATCCGGATCGTGGAGCCATGGGTGTCCTTGACCAGCACTCCCCGGCCCATCAACTTCTCCGAGATCTCCCGGCCCGTCCCGTACGCCGGATCGATGTCGACGCCCGCCCAGAGTCCGCGGCCCCGCACCTCTGTCACCTTGCCCGTCCCGGTCAACAGGCCCAGCTCGGCGTGCAGATGCTCGCCCAGCTCCGCGGCTCGCTGCTGGAACTCCCCGCCGCGCAGCATCGCGATCACCTCGATGGCCACAGCGCACGCGAGCGGATTGCCGCCGAAGGTCGACCCGTGCTCGCCCGGCCGGAACACCCCCAGCACCGCCTTGCTCGACACGACCGCCGAGACCGGTACGACGCCGCCTCCGAGCGCCTTGCCCAGCACATACATGTCGGGGACTACGCCTTCGTGCTCGCATGCGAACGTGCGCCCTGTCCGTCCCAGCCCCGACTGGATCTCGTCCGCGATGAACAGCACACTGCGCTCGCGCGTCAACTCGCGCACGCCCGCGAGGTAACCGGCCGGCGGCACCAGCACCCCCGCCTCGCCCTGGATCGGCTCCAGAAGGACCGCCACCGTGTCCTCGGTGACTGCCTCCTGGAGCGCCGCCAGGTCCCCGTACGGGACGATGTCGAACCCCGGCGTGTACGGCCCGAAGTCCGCTCGGGCCTCCGGGTCCGTGGAGAAGCTGACGATCGTCGTCGTCCGGCCGTGGAAGTTGTCGCTCGCGACCACGATCCGTGCCCGCCCGTCCGGCACCCCCTTGACCCGGTACCCCCACTTACGGGCGGTCTTCACGGCGGTCTCCACCGCCTCCGCCCCCGTGTTCATCGGCAGCACCATCTCCATGCCGCACAACTCGGCGAGCCGCGTACAGAACTCGGCGAACCGGTCGTGATGGAAGGCCCGCGAGGTCAGGGTGACCCGCTCCAGCTGATCCTTGGCAGCCTCGATCAGCCGTCGGTTTCCGTGCCCGAAGTTGAGCGCGGAGTACCCGGCGAGCATGTCCAGATAGCGGTGCCCCTCGACGTCCGTCATCCATGCGCCCTCAGCCGTGGCGACCACGACGGGCAGCGGGTGATAGTTGTGCGCGCTGTGCTCGTCGGAGGCAGCGATCAAGCCCTCCGACGTGGCGCGTGGGTCCTCGGCGGCATCGGCGGAAGTCACAGAAGTCACGGGATCTCCGTTCTTACGGCTCTGAAGGCCTTGCGGCTCTTACGGCGCGAGACGGGTTTGTAACCCTTTCCTATCGTCGCTCGCATCATGGACGCGGAAACCTTGTGCAGGGGCGAGCCCGGTAGGGTGATTCCCGGGCCGTGACTGGCGCGCTGGGATGGGACCGACCATCGGGGAGCGGCCCGTGAACTGTGTGCCGTGCGCCTGGGCCGAACCGTGCTCCGCCCCATGTGCCCGACTCCGGTCGGGCCGGGGAGAACCCGTCCCGGAGGTCCGTCATGCCAGAGCCCACTCCTTCCTCCTCCTTGTCGACCGAGTCCGTCGCCTTCCGTAGCGCCCTCGATGTGATCCGGGGTGTGGAGCCCCGGGTCGCCGACGCCATCGGCCAGGAGATCGCCGACCAGCGCGAAATGCTCAAGCTGATCGCCAGCGAGAACTACGCGTCTCCGGCCACCCTGCTGGCGATGGGAAACTGGTTCAGCGACAAGTACGCCGAGGGCACCGTCGGCCGACGCTTCTATGCGGGCTGCCGCAACGTCGACACCGTCGAGTCCCTGGCCGCCGAGCACGCCCGTGAACTCTTCGGCGCTCAGCACGCCTATGTGCAGCCGCACTCCGGCATCGACGCCAACCTCGTCGCCTTCTGGGCCGTCCTCGCGGACCGCGTCGAGGCCCCCGCCCTGAAGCGGGCCGGCGTGCGCAACGTGAACGACCTGTCCGACGCCGACTGGGCCGAGCTGCGTCAGGCCTTCGGTAACCAGCGCATGCTCGGCATGTCCCTGGACGCCGGCGGCCACCTCACCCATGGATTCCGGCCCAACATCTCCGGCAAGATGTTCGACCAGCGCAGCTATGGCACCGATCCGGCTTCCGGGCTCCTGGACTACGAGGCGCTGCGCGCCACAGCCCGCGAGTTCAAGCCGCTGATCATCGTCGCCGGATACTCCGCTTACCCGCGCCTGGTGAACTTCCGCATCATGCGGGAGATCGCCGACGAGGTCGGGGCGACGCTGATGGTCGACATGGCGCACTTCGCCGGTCTCGTCGCCGGCAAGGTCCTCACCGGAGACTTCGACCCGGTGCCGCACGCCCAGATCGTCACCACGACCACCCACAAGTCGCTGCGCGGCCCGCGCGGCGGCATGGTCCTGTGCGACGACTCGCTCGCCGACCAGGTCGACCGCGGGTGCCCGATGGTGCTGGGCGGGCCGCTTCCGCACGTCATGGCAGCCAAGGCCGTCGCCCTCGCCGAGGCCCGCCGCCCCGACTTCCGCGGCTACGCCCAGGCCGTCGTCGACAACGCTCGCTCCCTGGCCGAGGGACTCACCCGGCGGGGAGCCACCCTGGTCACCGGTGGTACGGACAACCACCTCAATCTGATCGATGTCGCCACCTCCTATGGTCTGACCGGCCGACAGGCCGAGTCCGCGCTTCTTGATTCCGGCATCGTCACCAACCGCAACGCCATCCCCGCCGACCCGAACGGCGCTTGGTACACCTCCGGTATCCGCATCGGCACCCCCGCCCTCACCACCCGTGGACTGGGTGCGACCGAGATGGACGAGATCGCCGCGCTCATCCACCGCGTCCTCGCGGCTACCGAGCCCGGCACCACCAGCAAGGGCGCCGTCTCGAAGGCCCAGCACGTCCTGGAGGCCAAGGTCGCCGACGAGGTCTCCCACCGGGCCGCCGACCTCCTCTCCGGCTTCCCGCTCTACCCGGGTGTCGACCTCACCTGAGCCCTGACCGCCGCCTCCGCCTGGGCCAACCCGGACGGAGGCGGCGCCGTCTCCTCTCTCGAATCAGGAACGTGCTCACCAGACGGCCCCAGGTCTCGCAGCTCCTGTCGAGGCCCCGGATCCATGCGCCTGCGAGCCGATGCCAGAGACTCCGGGAGACGCGTCACCAGCGGGCGCAGCAGCAGAGCCGCCGCGACTCCGGCGACCAAGCCGGGGAGTATCCACCACCAGCCGGTGCCATCGCCCTGTGCCGTCGCTGCGGCCGGTCCAGGCGCGCTGGCGGCCGTGCCTGGACCGGCCGCAGGAATGCCGGGGGCCTCCGGGCTGGGAAATATGGGAGGAGCCCCTCCCGTCGATCGCTTGCCCATCACGCCCAGCTCGTGCAGCAGCGATCGCAGCTCGGTCGGCTTCTCAGCCCTGTGCCAGTAGCCGCTGAACGTCTGGGGGATGGTCGTGGACGTGTATATCCAGACCTCTTTGGTGGCCGGTGTGTCCGGATAGACGCGGTCCACTCGCCAAGGCTGCACGTCGTGGAGCAGCCAGGTCATGTTGAGCTGTCGCCCCGCGCCGACGCCAAGCCCGGGCGGCAGTTTCTCGTGTCCTTCGCCCGGCTTGCCGAGCAGACTGCCGAGTCGCCGGTATCCCTTGTCGCTGAAGTAGAGCGACGCGCTCTGCTTGCTCTCCGGCGAAACGACGAGGACGCTCGTAGGCCCACCGGCCATTGCTTGGGATCCACTCCACACGACCATGACCAGTGCGACAGCGAGCCCTGTGATCAGTGCTGCCACTCTCTGTACCGCACGCATCCGACGCCCCCGATTCGCTCCCCGCACGGCTCGTCCGTAGCGGTTCACTTCTGGTACACCGCTCGAGCTGTCGAGGTTCCCAATCCGGCGGGAGGTCTTTTGCCGATGGCCGCCAGAGCTTGTCCGGCGCATCATGCGGCAGTGGGTGACCGTGGCTCCTCAGCGCGTGACGGAGGCCGGGTGTGCGGGTAGGCCCTAGCGTGGATCCCGGGTCGACTTCGCGATTTTCAGCGCTTCGTCGGCGGATGTGACGCCTTCCAACCGCAGCGTGAGATCGGAGCCGCGCCTCCACAGCAGTGTCGGCCCCGCAGCGCGTGCCGACCGAGCCCACCGTTCGCCGTGCTCGTCGTACATCCAGAAGCTCAGCCGGTGCTCGCGCTCGAACCACAGCCCAGTGTCACCGTCCACCGTCACCCAACGTGGACGGACCGGGACGGTCTTGGTGAAGGCGAGGTCTAGGTAGGCCGGATACTCGTCGAGCCGTATGGTGCGGTCCCCGTCTTGCCAGCACAGGGTGAGCAGAGCGCGATCGCCACGCTCGCGGGTGACCGTGATCGCGTCGGGCGTCCCCAGCTCGGACGGGAACAGCGGCTCGAAACCGGCCCGGCGCACCGCCTGCTCCAGAGAGACGGAGCCACCGCAGTCCGGGACGTGGGCAGCGGCCGACGGCGCTGCCGACGGGTCGTAGTGCACCTCGACACCACCGAAACTGAACCACTCCGTGACCGCCGCCCGCACGGGAGGCGTGAACACGACGATCGTCGCAACCCCGCACAGCGCAGCCACCAGAGCCCGCCAGCGCATCCGCGCCCAGCGCCGTATCCGACGGAGGAGCCTTCGCGGTCCCTGCGGCTCGGCGACCGGCGTGGGCACACGCTCGGCGAGTATCTGCCTCAGCACGCGCTCCGCCATCGTCTCGCCCGCGCCTTCCGGGCCCTCCAGGAGCCGGCCCAGCGATCGCAGTTCGTCAGGCAGCCCTTGCTCGTCATCGCGTCGCTCCTCCACGCTTGTCACCTCCCCTCTTCAACCGCTGCGTCGGTACCGAGGCCGGCTCCTGTCCCGCGGGCAACAACTGGCCGAGCCTGCGCAGCGCGCGATTGAGGCGGGACTTGACCGTGCCGCGCGGCCAACCGAGCGCTTGTGCCGTCTCCGACTCGTCCATCTCCAACAGGTAGCGATAGGTGACGACGAGCCGATGCTCCTCGCTCAGCAGCTCCAGCGCGCCGAGCAGCTCGGACCGGCGCTCTATTTCGACCGCCGCGACCGCCGGATCGGCCGACTCCGGTATCAGCGGCTCGGCCTCGACCATGGCGGCCTCCCGGCCCGCGACGGAGCGCTGCCGCCCCACCGTCCTCACTGTGTTCCTCGTCTCATTGGCGACGATCTTGAGCAGCCACGGCTTGAACGCCGAACCGTCCCTGAACCGCCCCAAGCTGCAGTACGCCTTGAAAAAGGACTGCTGCACCACGTCTTCCGCATCCGCTCCCGCGCCCAGCGCCACCGCGGCCCGCAGGGCCACTCCCGTGAAGGCGCGGACCAACTCCGCGTACGCCTCCGGCTCTCCGGCGCGCACGCGGGCGATCACCGCACCTTCGTCGACGACGCGGCCCCCCTCCAGGACTTCCCCCTGTGCCCTCACACCTTTGATACACCGGCCGACATCGATCGGTTCCCACCCGGCCCGCACGAGTTCTCACAGTCCGTCACGCCTGGGCCCATGCCCGCGCGCACGTCTTCCGCAGGTGGTGTGAGCGCGTCGCGCACCTGGGCCCGAGCAATGAGAGACACCTGAGAGAATGAGGGGCATGGCCTCTGATAGTCCCCGCGTGCTCTCCGGTATCCAGCCCACCGCAGGCTCGTTCCACCTCGGCAACTACCTCGGCGCCGTCCGCCAATGGGTAGCGCTGCAGGAGTCTCACGACGCCTTCTACATGGTGGTGGACCTGCACGCGATCACGGTTCCGCAGGATCCGAAGGAACTGCTTGCGAACACTCGGCTCGCAGCCGCCCAGCTCCTGGCCGCCGGTCTCGACCCGGACCGCTGCACGCTGTTCGTCCAGAGCCACGTTCCCGAGCACGCTCAGCTCGGCTGGATCATGAACTGCCTCACAGGGTTCGGTGAGGCGAGCCGCATGACGCAGTTCAAGGACAAGTCCGCCAAGCAGGGCACCGACCGTGCGACCGTCGGCCTCTTCACCTACCCGATCCTTCAGGTCGCGGACATCCTCCTCTACCAGGCCAACCAGGTCCCGGTCGGTGAGGATCAGCGCCAGCACATCGAGCTGACACGTGACCTGGCCGAGCGCTTCAACGGCCGCTTCGGGGAAACCTTCACCATCCCGGCGCCGTACATCCTGAAGGAGACGGCCAAGATCTACGACCTTCAGGACCCGTCGATCAAGATGAGCAAGTCGGCGTCGACTCCCAAGGGCCTCATCAACCTCCTCGACGAGCCGAAGACCACCGCGAAGAAGGTCAAGAGCGCGGTCACCGACACCGACACCGTGATCCGCTACGACGCGGTGAACAAGCCGGGTGTCAGCAACTTGCTCACCATCTACTCCACCCTCACCGGCACCGGTATCCCGGAACTGGAGCAGAAGTACGAGGGCAAGATGTACGGTGCGCTCAAGACGGACCTGGCTGAGGTCATGGTGGACTTCGTGACGCCGTTCCGGACCCGCACCCAGGAATACCTGGACGACCCGGAGACGCTCGACTCGATCCTGGCCAAGGGCGCGGAGAAGGCGCGGGCCGTCGCCGCCGAGACTCTTTCCCAGGCGTACGAAAAGGTCGGCTTCCTGCCCGCCAAGCACTGAACCCGGACCAGCCGCACGTCCCGCCCGCACGCCCACCACACGATGACAGGAGTACGACGTGGGGACCGTAACGATCGGTGTATCGATCGCGGTCCCGGAGCCTCACGGCAGCCTGCTCCAGGAGCGGCGTGCGGGCTTCGGCGACCCCGCAGCGCACGGTATTCCCACGCACATCACGCTGCTCCCGCCGACCGAGGTGGAGGCCGGGGACCTGCCGGCGATCGAGGCGCACCTGCTGGAGGTCGCGGGCTCTGGGCGGCCTTTCGCCATGCGCCTTTCGGGGACGGGAACCTTCCGTCCGCTGTCGCCCGTTGTGTTCGTGCAGGTCGTCGAGGGCGCCGAAGCCTGCACCTGGCTGCAGAAGCAGGTGCGCGACGCGTCGGGGCCCGTCGCGCGCGAGCTGCAGTTCCCGTACCACCCCCACGTCACCGTGGCGCACGGCATCGCCGAGGAGGCGATGGACCACGCCTTCGAAGAACTGGCCGACTACGAAGCGGCGTGGCCGTGCAATGGCTTTGCCCTCTACGAGCAGGGCGCGGACGGCATCTGGCGAAGGCTGCGGGATTTCACTTTCGGCAAACCCACGCTCCCGGCACAGGCCCCTGACCGCACGACGCGGGGACGGCGGCTGCCCGCCCGCTGATCCGGGCCGGACAGCGCGCACCACGCGGGGAGGCGGTGCCCACCCCGCTCGCCCGGGGGAGGAACGTGCTGCGTAGAGGAGTGTCAGACCGGGAGCCTGCGAAATAGCGGCCGCGGCGCGTGTCGCAGCGCAGACATGACCACGCGTAGCGTTCCCGGTACCCAGACGGTCTCCGACCGGCGACGGAGCCCTGTCTCGATGGCGTGTGCCACCGCCTCTGGCGTCGTGGCCATCGGAGCTTCGGCCATGCCTGCCGTCATCTTCGACCGCACGAACCCGGGCCGCACCACCATGACGTGGACGCCTGTGCCGTGCAGCGCGTCACCCAGTCCCTGCGCGAACGCGTCGAGACCCGCCTTGCTCGACCCATAGATGAAATTGGCGCGGCGGGCCCGCTCACCCGCGACCGACGACAGCACCACCAACGAACCGTGCCCCTGGGCTTGCAACGCCCTGGCACAGATCAGACCGGTCGAGACGGCGCCGGTGTAATTGGTCTGCGCGACACGCACGGCTGCCAACGGCTCGCCCTCGTCGCGGGCCTGGTCGCCCAGGATGCCGAAAGCCAGCAGCACCATGTCGATGTCGCCTTCGGCGAAGACCTTGCCCAGAGTCTCCTCGTGGGACTCCGGATCCAGGGCGTCGAACGGGACGGCACGGGCGTCGGCGCCCAATTCACGCAGTTGCGCCGCCGCGCTGTCGAGGGCGGGGGACGGGCGGCCCGCGAGCCAGACGGTGCGGGTACGTCGGGCAATGAGCCGGCGGGCTGTCGCGAGCGCAATCTCGGACGTGCCGCCGAGGATGAGCAGGGACTGGGGGATGCCGAAGGCGTCCTTCATGAAAATCAAACTCCCAGGGGCAGAAGTGGGTGGCGGTGAGCCGGCATGCGAGAGGCCCGCGATTCGAGTCCGAAAATCGAGGATCGGGGATCGGGAACCTGATCGGCTCGAGCGGTGTATCAAAAGTGCGAGGGCGCGGAGGTTCCGCGCCGACGACGGATCGGGTGGTTCAAGTGGCCGTGGAAATGGGTGAGTTGCGGGACGCGTGGTCGGGTCGGATGGCGAAGGGGAGTGGAAAGAAATGCGGAGGCGTTCGCATGTGGATTCAGCGCATGGCCCGGGCTCTGCCGAGGCTCAAAGATCCAGCCGTCGGGACAGGTCTGAGCGGAACACGCCTCGTGGATCCAGCCGTGCGCGAAGGGAGCGGAAGTCCTCCAGTCGCGGATACATGGCGGAGAGGAGTTCGGGGCGCAGCCGGGAGTCCTTGGCGAGATAGATACGCCCGTCCGCAGCGACCACCTCCTCGTCGAGTTCATCGAGGAAAGCGCCGAGTTCCGGCAGGTTCGCGGGGATGTCGAGAGCGAGGGTCCATCCCGCCATGGGAAAGGAAAGCCAGCCGGGGTCCCCTTCGCCGAACCGCTTGAGCACCGCGAGGAAGGAAGGGCAACCACGGTCGGAGATGCGTTTCACAATGCGGTGAAGCGACTCCTCCTTCCCGTATCCGACGACGAATTGGTACTGCACGAAACCGCTGCGCCCATAGATGCGGTTCCAGTGGGGGACGCCGTCGAGGGGATGGAAGAACGTGGAAAGTTTCTGGATTTCACCGACGCGGGATTTGGGCGCCTTGCGGTACCACAGCTCATTGAAGAGCCCGACGGTGGTACGGCCCAGCAGGCCTTCGGGCAGAAAGGAGGGAGCGGAGGGGAGCCGTCCTGGGCGGAAGGCCAGTGGAGATCGCCGCGCTCGGGCGGGCAGGGCGTCCAGTGGAGCGTGGTCACCGCGGGTGAGGACGGAGCGGCCCATCGCAGCTCCGCGGGCCAGCAGATCGATCCAGGCGACCGAATAGCGGTAGCGATGATCGGTGGCGGTGAGGCGGGACATCAAGTCGTCGAGGTCCGTGGCGCGTTCGGTGTCGACGGACATCAGCGAGGTCTCGACGCGCTGAAGGCGGACGGTGGCCGTGAGGATGACTCCGGTCAGCCCCATGCCGCCGGTGGTGGCGTCGAAAAGTTCGGTGCCGCGTTCGACGATCCGGACCTCGCCATCGGCGGTGAGGAGCTCCAGCGCGAGGACGTGGCGGGCGAACGACCCGGAGACGTGGTGGTTCTTGCCGTGGATGTCGGCGCCGATCGCCCCACCGACCGTGACATAGCGGGTCCCCGGGGAGACCGGGACGAACCAGCCGAG
Source organism: Streptomyces sp. NPDC050264 (assembly GCF_040655895.1). Taxonomy (NCBI): domain Bacteria; kingdom Bacillati; phylum Actinomycetota; class Actinomycetes; order Kitasatosporales; family Streptomycetaceae; genus Streptomyces; species Streptomyces sp. NPDC050264. The sequence goes on along the minus strand of NZ_JBFAKV010000019.1, from coordinate 140,906 downwards.
AGGAAGGAGTACTTCCATCAGCCTGTGCAGCGAGATTCCCGCGTCGCACAGCACGGTGCCGCCGGCGGCGTCGATGGCGTGGATCTGGTCCAGGCCGGTCATGTCCAGGACGGCGCCGCCCGCGTTCTGCGCCGCGTCTCCGTAAGCCCGCCCCAAGCCACGGGCAATGCTGCCCCGGCGGCCGGGGGCAGCGCATTCCCGGACTGCCGCCAGGGTCTCCTCGTAGGAGCGGGGGCGCACCAGATGCGCGGATGTGGGGGCCGTACGACCCCAGCCGGTGACAGGCACGGTGTCGTACCCAGGCATCGAGGGTGCACCCGGGGCCGGGGCCGGGGCCGGGGCCGGGGCTGGGGCTGGAGAAGCGGGCGCGGGCGCCGATGCGGAGGTGGGGCCGGGCAGGGGGGCAGCGACGGGTGCGGGTGCGGAAGTGGGGGTGGAGACAGGGTCGGCAGCCATGTGCGCGACCGTATCGTTCCAAGAAGATGGATTCACCCTAAAACTACTGATTCCTCCCCGAAATGGGTGATTGATCGAGTGTCATCCTAAAATGCCCAAGATGTAGATGTTTTGAGATTCAGAGTGGGCCACATGAACGACATGGACCGCCGACTGCTGACGGCACTGCGCGACTGTGGCACCGACCGGCGCGTGGCCGGGGCGGCGCGGGCGCTGTCCTGGGCCGGTGAACACGGGGCGCTGTGGCTGGCGGCCGGCCTGCTAGGTGCTGCGGCCGACCGTGAGCGGCGTCCGGCGTGGCTGCGCGGGACTGCTCTCACTGCGGGGGCGCATCTGGCCAGCATGGGCATGAAGCGGGTGGTGCGCAGGCCGAGGCCGGGTGCGGAGGCGGGTGCCGAGCCGCTGGTGCGGACGGCGGGGAAGCACTCGTTCCCCAGCTCGCATGCGACGTCGGCGGCCGCGGCGGCGGTCGCGTACGGGGCGTTGGGACCGATGGGGGCACGTCTGATTCCACCGCTGGCCGCCGCGGTGTGCGTCTCGCGGATGGTGGTCGGCGTGCACTACCCCTCCGATGTCGCGGCGGGCGCGGCGCTGGGGGCACTCACGGCGCGGCTCGGGGCGCGCTGGATGACGGGGGGTGAGGCGCGATGACGGAGCGCATGGAGAGGGCGGAGCGGCGGAGCGGGGGAGCAGAAGCAGCGGGCGGGGCGCGCGAGTTGGAGACGTTGGACGGCTTGGACGGCGGCCGTGGGGTGCTTGGAGAGGGACGGAACGGACAAGGGGGTGAGGAAGAGATGGCGAGTGGGAACGGAACTGGGCTCGTCGGGGCGGTGAGAGCCGGTGCGGGCGGGGTCGCCACGGCGGTACTGGAGCGACCGCGCGAACCGGTGCCGGCGGGTGGCGGGACGACACCGTTCGCATTGTCCGCCGGGCTGTTCAGGACGGCGCGGCCGAAACAGTGGGTGAAGAACGTCCTGGTGGTGGCCGCGCCCGCGGCGGCGGGGGAGTTGTTCGTCCGGCACGCGCTGGTTCAACTGGCCATCGTCTTCATGCTGTTCACGGCAGCGGCTTCGGCGGTGTATCTGATCAACGATGCTCGGGACGCCGAAGCGGACCGGGCGCATCCGGTGAAGCGGAACCGGCCGGTGGCGGCGGGGCTGGTTCCCGTGCCGGTCGCCTATGCCGTCGGAGGGGCGCTGGCCGTGCTCGCGCCAACCGCGGCGGCGGTGCTGTGCAATCCCGTGACTGCGGCGCTGCTGACCGCTTATGTCGGGATGCAGTTGGCGTACTGCATCAGCCTCAAGCATGTGCTGGTCGTCGACCTGGTCGTGGTGACCACCGGGTTTCTGATGCGGGCGATGATCGGCGGGCTCGCGCTCGGGATTCCGCTGTCGCGCTGGTTCCTGATCACCACCGGTTTCGGCGCGCTGTTCATGGTTGCGGCCAAGCGGTACTCCGAGGCGGTCCAGATGGCAGGCAAGGCGGGGGCCACACGGGCGCTGCTGTCCGAGTACACGACGGGATACCTGCGGTTCGTATGGCAGTTGGCGGCCGGGGTGGCCGTACTCGCGTACTGCCTGTGGGCGATGGAGGAAGGGGGTGTCGCGCGCAGCAGTCTCTTGCCGTGGCGGCAGTTGTCGATGGTGGCGTTCATCGTCGCGGTTCTCAGATACGCGGTCTTCGCCGACCGGGGCACGGCGGGTGAGCCGGAGGACGTGGTGCTGCGGGACCGGGCGTTGGCGGTGATCGGGATTGTGTGGCTGGCGATGTACGGACTCGCGGTCGCGGACTGGTGAGGGGGCGGGCGTGGAGGCAGCGGGGGAAGGAGCAGGGGGCGTGGAGGGTGAGGTGAGGAGGGCCGCGGGAGTGTGGCGCCGAGTGGTGGCGCGGATGCGGGAGCTGGGTCCCGAGTTGGCGGGATTCGCGGCGGCGGGAGTGTGCGCGTACGCCGTTGACCTGGGGCTCTTTGTCTGGTTGCGCGGGCCGGTCGGGATGGATCCGATCTCTGCCAAAGCGCTGTCATTCGTGGCCGGATGCTCGGTGGCGTACCTGGGAAATGCGCTGGGAACGTACCGCAGAAGGACGGCCGGGGTGTCGCGGCTACGGCAGTACGGGGTGTTCTTCGCGGTGAACGTGGCAGGGGCGCTGGTGCAGCTGTTGTGCATCGCGGTGTCTCACTACGTGATGGGCCTCGACTCGCCTCGGGCGGACACGGTTTCGGGGGCAGGGGTGGGGATGGCCCTGGCCACGTTGTTGCGGTTCTGGGGTACGCGGACTCTGGCTTTCGGTGCGAGACCGAGTGAGAGGCCGGCCGGCGACAGGCCGGTCGGAGCGAGACCGGTCGAACCGGTCGATGAGGGCAGGCTGGGATCATGGACTGGCTGAAGAAACTCCCCGTTGTCGGGCCGTTGGTCGGCTGGCTGATGCAGACCCATGCCTGGAAGGCCTACGAGCGGCTGGACGAGGTGATCTGGGCTCGGCTGGCGGCGGCGATGACTTTCATCAGCTTCCTGGCGTTGTTTCCGCTCCTCACGGTGGCCGCGGCGATCGCCGCCGGAACTCTCGGCGCCGGCCAGCAGAAGCAACTCGAGTCGAAGATCAGCGAGCAGGTACCGGGCATCGCCGACCAGCTGGACCTCGGGGCGTTGATCGACAACGCGGGGACGATCGGGGTCGTGGCCGGAGCGCTGCTGCTGTTCACGGGCGTCGGGTGGGTCGGGTCGATGAGGGACTGCCTGCGGACCGTGTGGGAGCTGCCGGACAGTGAGGAGAACCCGATCCTGCGCAAGCTCAAGGACGCCGGGGTGCTGGTGGGGCTCGGGGGTGCGGGGCTGGCTTCGCTGGTGGCGTCGACGGTGGCGTCCACGGCGGTGGGGTGGACCGCGGATCAGTTGGGGCTCGACAAGGAGGGGTGGGGCGGGGCGCTGCTGCAGGTTCTGGCGTTCGCGATCGCGGTGCTGGCGGACTTCCTGCTGCTGTTGTACGTGCTGACGTTGTTGCCCGGGGTCCAGCCGCCGCGGCGGGATCTGGTCACGGCGGCGCTGATTGGGGCGGCCGGGTTCGAGCTCCTGAAGCTGTTGCTCGGCGGCTATATGAAGGGCGTTGCGGCGAAGAGCATGTACGGGGCGTTCGGGACACCGGTCGCGTTGCTGCTGTGGATCAACTTCACGGCGAAGCTGGTGCTGTTCTGTTCGGCATGGACCGCGACGGGGCGCGCTGCCTCGCGCGGGCGGGAGGAGGGGAGTCCCGAGTCCGATGGTTCTGGTGGCGCTGATGACCCCGGCGTCGTTGGTGACGGGGTGGGTTCTGGAGGGAGCTCGGTCGCGCCCGGGGCGGGTTCCGTCAGGGAGTCGAGGTCGGGGAGTTGAGGGGTTGCTCCGGTTGCTCCGGTTGATGCGCGGGCCTGCGGGGCGTAAGGGCCCGGGCGGTGCGGGGCCGCCGGGAGGGTGCGCCCGGCCGGTGTTGTGCCGGATCAGGCAGGTTGTGGCGAGGGTCCGGCCGTCGGTGTTCGAGGGCCCCTGAGCCGTTGCCGTCTGGGGGCGTGCTGGCCGCGCCGCGGGAACCTGCGGCGCCTAGGGCTCGCCGACCGCTGGCAGCCGGTCCCCGGATCCGGGCCCGGCCTCCGATCCGGGACCAGCCTCGGGTCCCCGGTCGTCCGGGACCAGCCTCGGGTCCCCGGTCGTCCGGGACCAGCCTCGAGTCTCCGGTCGTCCGGGACCAGCCTCGGGTCCCCGGTCGTCCGGGACCAGCATCGAGTCTCCGGTCGTCCGGGACCAGTCTCGGGTCCCCGGTCGTCTGGGTCAGCCTCTGGCCTCTGGCCCAGCCGGCGTCTGCCCCCGGCCCCCCGGGCCCCAGCCCCCGGCCCCCGAACCCCGGACCGGGCAGAAGCCAAGACCAGCGTAGGAGCAACTGCCCGTGACCAGCCCGGCTCGGAGTCGTGATCACCCAGCCCAGCCCAGCCCAGCCCAGCCCAGCCCAGCCCAGCCCAGTCAGACCCAAGGCTCCAACTAGGCCCGGTCAGGCCTCAACGCAGTGGAACTCAGCCCAGCCCAGCCGAGTTCTTCGACCCGCTCAGGACTTCGTGCGGATCGGCCACTTCTTGCGGACGGCGTAGACCGCGCCGGCCAGGACTACGAGGATGCCGCCCGTGATGGCGAGGGCGGTGCCGACGCCGCTGGAGCCGCCTGTGGAGACCGCGGCGTGGGCGGCGGGCTTTGCGGGGCCCGCGTCGCCCTGGGGGCTGGCCGCGCCGGCGGTGCCGGAGCCGGGGGACTCGGCGCTCTTCGGCGGGACGAGGGTGCCGACGGGGGTGACCTTGCCGTCGGCCTGGAAGCCCCAGTCGAGGAGGCGGGCGGTCTCCTTGTAGACGGCCTGGCTCTCGGTGGAGTCGGGGTTCATGACGGTGACGAGGAGGACTTTGTTGTTGCGTTCGGCGACGCCGGTGAAGGTGGCGCCCGCGTTGGTGGTGTTGCCGTTCTTGACGCCCGCGATGCCCTTGTAGGGGTCGAGGCCCGAGTCGCCGGTGAGGAGGCGGTTGGTGTTCTGGATGGCGAAGCGTTCGGTGGTCTTCCCCTTCTTCTGCTTCTTGGGGAACTCGGCGGTGGCCGTGGCGGCGTACTCGCGGAAGTCCTTCTTCTGCAGACCGGAGCGGGCGAAGAGGGTGAGGTCGTAGGCGGAGGAGTACTGGCCGGGGGCGTCATACCCGTCGGGGCTGATGACGTGCGTGTCGTCGGCCTGGAGTTCCTCGGCGTGGGCCTGCATGTCCTTGACGGTCTGCGGGACACCGTGGTTCATCGCGGACAAGACGTGCACCGCGTCGTTGCCGGAGCGCAGGAAGACGCCGAGCCACAGGTCGTGGACGGAGTAGGTGTAGTTCTCCTTGACGCCGACGAGGCTGGAGCCCGCGCCCATGCCGGCCAGGTCGGACAGGAGGACCTTGTGCGTCGTGGTCTTCGGGAACTTGGGGAGGAGCGTGTCCGCGAAGAGCATCTTGAGGGTGCTGGCGGGGGGCAGCTTCCAGTGGGCGTTGTGTGCGGCGAGCACGTTGCCCGACTCGGCGTCCGTGACGATCCAGGACTTGGCGGTCAGATCTTTGGGCAGGACGGGGGCGCCGGCCCCCAGCTTCACCTGGGTGCCCGACTTCCCGAGCAGGTCGCCGCCGATCTTCGACATGTCGGCCGGGGGTTTGGCCTTCGCGGAGCTCTTGGACGGCTTGTCGTCCGGCTGGTCCGCGGCGGAGGCGGGAAGCGCGGCAGTCAGGGACAGGGCGGTGGCCGTGAGCAGGACCGCGGAAGTCGTGAACAGCGTGGAGCGCAGCGGGCTCGTCGCGCGCGTGGGCTGCGTGGACTTCTTCATGTACGACATGTACGACGCATGGAAGGCAGACACGGTCGAGAACGTACATGTACCCGGCCCGTAAGTCTCCGCCGAGGTCTTCTGTGTCTCTCCGGCCCCACCCCGGCGGCGGTGCGCGAAGGCGGCTGGCGATACTGAACGTATGAAGCTCAGCCGCCCCGTCTCCTGGTTCCTGCTCGCCTTCGGGGTGTGGAGCTGGATCATCTGGATCACTTTCGTCAAGAACCTGTGGAAGGACGGCAGCGGCCTCGCCTTCGACGATGCCGGTGACCCGACGGCGTACTTCTGGGTGCATCTGACTCTCGCCGTTGTCTCCTTTGTGTTGGGGACGGTGGTCGGGGCCATCGGGTTCCGTGGTGTGCGTGCACTGCGGCGAACCTCATAGGGACAACAAGTGCAACAGGCGCAACACACGCAACATGCGCGATGGGCTGAACGTGCGGAATGGACTGAACGGGCGGTCGGGGTCATGGTCGTTGTCTTTGTGCTGATCGCCCTTGTCGCGCTCGCGGCGTTCGCGGGGCTGCATTACTACGCGTGGCGCCGCCTCGTGCGGGACACGACGGCGGGGCCGGGGTGGCCGAGACGCCTGGGCACGGTGGTGTTCGTGGCGGGGCCGGCGCTGATGTTCGCGGCGGTGGGGGCGGAGCGGGCCGGGGCGCCGTTTCTGCTGCAGCGGGTTCTGGCGTGGCCGGGGTTCCTGTGGATGGCGTTCTCGATCTACCTGGTGCTCGCGTTGCTGGTGGGAGAGGTCGTGCGGCCTCTGCTGCGGCGCGTACTCGATCGGACAGCACCGCCTGTCACAGCCCGGGCCCCGATCCCGCCGCCGGCACCGGAAAACCCGGCCCCAGCCGAACCCCCGGCCCAAACCGCAGCCCCGTCCGCAGCTCCATCCGCAGCCCCGTCCGCAGCCCCGTCCGCAGCCCCGTCCGCAGCTCCATCCGCAGTTCCGTCCGCAGCCCGCCCCGCTCACCCCACCCGCCGCCTGCTCATCGCCCGCTCCGTGGGGGCCGCAGCCACCGTCGCTGCCGTGGGCGTCGTGGGCAATGGCGCGTACGGCGTGCTGCGTGGGCCGAAGGTGAAGCGGGTCACCGTGCCGTTGGCCAAACTGCCCCGCGCGGCCCACGGGTTCAGGATCGCGGTGGTCAGCGACGTCCATTTGGGCCCCGTGCTCGGGCGGGGCTTCGCCGAGCGCGTCGTGGACACCATCAACGCCACACAGCCCGATCTGATCGCGGTCGTCGGTGACCTGGTCGACGGGAGTGTGGCGGACCTCGCTCCCGCGGTCGCCCCGTTGGCCCGGCTGCGCGCACGGCACGGCACGTTCTTCGTCACGGGCAACCACGAGTACTTCTCCGGCGCGGACGCGTGGGTCGCGCACGTCCGCGAGATCGGGCTGCGCCCGCTGGAGAACGCCCGTGTCGAGATGGGCGCCTTCGACCTCGCGGGCGTCAACGACATCAGCGGCGAGAACCACGACGAGGGCCCCGACTACACGAAGGCGCTCGGCGACCGCGACCGGTCCCGCGCCGCCGTCCTCCTCGCCCACCAGCCGGTGATGATCCACGAGGCGGTGCGGCACGGCGTCGACCTCCAGCTGTCGGGGCACACGCACGGCGGTCAGTTGTGGCCCGGCAACTTCATCGCCGACGCGAGCAATCCGACCCTGGCGGGACTGGAGCGCTACGGAGACACACAGCTCTACGTCAGCCGGGGCGCGGGCGCCTGGGGGCCGCCGGTCCGGGTAGGGGCGCCGTCCGACATCACGGTCGTCGAACTCGCCTCGAAGCAGGCCTGACCTCCCCCAGCCGCAGCCACCCCACCCGGATCCCACCCCACCCGGATCCGACCCCACCCGGATCCGACCCCACCCGGCCCCCCGGACCTCACCCCACCCCGCGACTCGTCTCAACGCCCGACGACGTGTCCCACACCCCGGACACCTCACGGACCACTCCTTCCGCCTCCCTTCCCCTGGCTCAAATTCCTGTGCTTGAGTGACCTCCGCCACTGGGGAGTGGCATGGGGAGGGACGCCGAATGCGCTCGGTTCGCGTACGGATCTTCGCGATGGTCATCGTGCTCGTGGCGGCAGGGGTGGGCGTCTGGCAGTTGCTGCCGGACAAGGACGATCCGGGCCGGACGGTCACGGTCGGCACGACGGACGTCATCACCTCGCTCGATCCGGCGGGGGCGTACGACGCGGGGTCGTGGGCGCTGTACAGCAACGTGTTCCAGACCTTGCTGACCTTCGACGCGGGTGGCACAACTCCCGTGCCGGACGCCGCGCGCAGCTGTCGCTTCGTGGGCGCGGGGCTGCGCACCTACCGCTGCGAGGTGCGCGAGGGCATCCGGTTCCCGAGCGGCCGGGCGATGACCGCGCAGGACGTGAAGTACTCCTTCGACCGGGTCAGGGAGATCCATGCGCGGGTCGGCCCGGCCTCGCTGTTCGACACGCTAGGCACTGTCGAGGCGCGCGGCCGCACGGTCACCTTCCACCTCTCCTCGCCCGACGCGACGTTCCCGTTCAAGGTCGCCACGGGCGCGGGGTCCATCGTCGACCGCGATGTCTACCCGGCGGATGTGCTGCGCGGTGGCAGCGGCGTGGACGGCACGGGCCCGTACACCCTGAAGACGTTCGAGCCGGGCAGCCGGGCGGCGCTCGTGCCCAACTCCCGTTACCGGGGTGCCGTCGAGGTCCCCGATCACCCCACCACCCTGCGCTATTACAAGGATTCCGCCGCGCTGGAGTCCGCCTGGAAGCGGCACGCTGTCGATGTTGCTGCGCGCCAGCTGCCGCCGGCGTTGCTGGCGACCCTGTCCACGGGCGATGCGAAGGAGCGGTTGACGGAGGTCGACGGCGCGGAGACCCGCAACCTCGTGCTGAACGTACGTGCCGGAAAGCCGCTGCACGACCGGGCGGTGCGGCAGGCGCTCGCGTCGCTGGTGGACCGGGACGAGCTGGTGGAGTCGGTGTACCAGGGAACCGTCGACTCGTTGTTCTCCGTGGTGCCACGCGGCATCACCGGCCACACGACCGCGTTCTTCGACACGTATCCGAAGCCGGACCCTGCGCGGGCGCGCGAGTTGTTGCTCCGGGCCGGGGTGACGACGCCGGTCCGTTTCGAGTTCGCGTATTCGCGCGGCGCCGCCTCCAGGGCCGAAGCGGCGGAGATCAAGCGGCAGTTGGAGCGGTCGAAGCTGTTCGAGGTGACGACCAAGTACTACGACTGGGCGAAGTTCCAGAAGCAATACACGGCGGGGAAGCTGGACGCGTACGCGGTGGGCTGGCTGCCCGATTTTCCAGATCCGGACACGTTCACCGCGCAGCTCGTGCGTACCGGGTCGGGCATGAGCAACGGGTACAGCAGCAAATCCGTGGACGAGTTGATCGTGGCAAGTCAACAGTACGAGGACCGCAGCCGCACACTTAAGGACTTTCGCCGGCTGCAGCGACTGGTGGCCCGGGACGTGCCGATCCTTCCGCTGTGGCAGCGCAAGGAGTACGTGCTGAGCACGGAGGACATCACAGGCGGCCAGTATCTGGCGGACGGTACGGGTGTGTTCCGACTCTGGCGGCTCGACTGGATATGACCGAATAGCGGTGTGGGAGCGCGCACGCAGTGACACCCGCAGTGCCCCTCACGCTGCACTATGTGACGAATCTGTGTTCATAATGTGGAGGAGGTGGCTACGTGTGTTGCGGCGCAGTGCGTTCAGACTGCCCCGACACCCGGCCTCGGTGGGGGTGGCGCGGCTGCGCGTACGCGATCACCTGGCTGTCTGGGGTCACACGGGCCCGGCCGATGCGCTCGACACCGCCGTACTGCTCGTCTCTGAACTGGCGACGAACGCGGTACGGCACGGGCCCGCGCGTGAGCGGGAGTTCGAGATCGCGGTGACGGTGCTCGCGGACGGCTCGTGCTTCATCGAGGTGTCCGACGAGTCCACGGCCGACCCCGAGATGAGGCCCCCACGCGCACCCGAGGACGAGAACGGCCGCGGCCTGCACCTGGTCGACGCGCTCGCCGAGGCGTGGGGCGTGTGGCATCGGGGCCGTTACGGCAAGACGGTCTGGGCGCTGGTGCGTTCCTGACCCCGCTCCGATGAACCGGGCCCTGCCCCCGCCCTCTCCGTACCGAGACCGAGACCCAGACCCAGACCCAGACCGCCACACGCCCCCCGTGCCCCTGCCGCTGCCCCTGCCCCGCTCAGCCCCTCCGCCGGCGCCCCGCCGGCTTCCCGCGGTGGCGCAGTGCGAACAGGCTGCCGCCCGCGAGGGCCGCGATCGCCGCCGAACCGCCCAGCGCCCAGCCCTCCCCGTGCTCGGTGGGCCGGTTCGCAGAAGAGGCGCCCGGGGCGCCCGCCGCCGGTGACGCGGACGGCTTCGGCTGCTCGCTCAACGGCGTGACCAGTTCGCCGACCGAGCTCACCTTGCCGCCCGCCGCGAAGCCCCAGTCCAGGAGCGCGGCCGTCTCCCGGTAGACCGCCTCGTAGCCGGACTTCGGGTGCATGACGGTGACCAGGAGCGTGCGGCCGTTCCTGGTCGCGGCGCCGGTGAAGGTGTTGCCGGCATGCGAGGTGTAGCCGTTCTTGACGCCGATGAGGCCGTCGTACGCGGCGATGCCCAGGCCGGTCAGCAGCCGGTCGGTGTTCTGGATCTGGAACGTCTTGCCGCCGCCCGCCGGGAAGTCGGCGACCTTCGTGGCGCAGTACCCGCGGAAGTCGTCGCTCTTCAGCCCGGCGCGGGCGAAGAGGGTGAGGTCGTACGCCGACGAGAGCTGGCCCTTGTGGTCGAAGCCGTCCGGGCTGACCACATGGGTGTCACCGGCCTGGAGGTCCTTCGCGCGGGCCTGCATCGCCGCGACGGTCTTGTCGACGCCGCCGTACATCGAGGCGAGGACGTGCACCGCGTCGTTCCCGGAGCGCAGGAAGACGCCCTGCCACAACTGGTCGACGGTGTACGTCGTGCCGGCCTGGACGCCGACGAGGCTGGAGCCCGCCGGGATCCCGGCCAGGTCCTCGGCCGTCACCCGGTGCTTCAGATCGTGCCCGAAGGTGGGCAGGACGGTGTCGGCGAAGAGCATCTTCAGCGTCGACGCGGGCGGCAGCGCGCGGTGGGCCTGGTAGGAGGCGAGCACTTCACCGCTGTCGTTGTCGGCGACGAGCCACGCTTTCGCGGCGAGTTCCGGCAGTTTGGGCGCCCCGGTGCCGCGCCGTACCTGCACGCCGGACGCGGCGAGCCGTGCGCCCCCGACGGCGGTCGCGGCGGACGCGTGCTGTGCGGGCAGAGCGAGGGCGGCCGCCGCGCCGAGGCCCATGCCTAGGGCGCTGCGGCGGCTGAACTGCGGGGACGTCGAGGGCGCGCTGGATGCGGTGGTGCCGGGCATCCCGTGACGGTACCGGCCCAAGCTGAGGCAAAGGTAAGAGGGGCCCGTCGGGCGACGCTACGACTCGGTCCGCGTCATGCCCGGCAGGAAGTCGATGAACAGTTCGTGCACCTCGAGGACGAGCGGCCTCAGCACCCGGAACCGGGCGAGCGCGACGCCCCGCGTCGTCAGCCGGGCTCCCCGCTCGGCGAGCCGCCGGCTGCGTTCGCGTCCCTCGGAGCTGTCGAAGACCCAGTAGAGGACGAGCCCCATCTGGGACAGCCACATCAACTCCGGAAGGATCTCCGCCAGTTCGGCGGGGACCTTCGCCTTGGATCCGGCGAGCACCTCGCGGTGCAGGGCGATCGAGGCCTCCCGCGCCGGCTCGGACTCCGCCGAGAACGGGCTGAGCGGCGAGTCCGGGTCGGCCGCGTTCTTGAAGAACTGGGCCGCGAACTCGTGGTACGGCTCCGCGATCTCCAGCCACACCCGCAGCACCCCCGCGAGCCGCGCCTGGAGATCGGTCTCCTGGTCGAGGACGGACCGGACCGCCACCTCGTGCTCGGTGGTGATCCGGTCGTAGAACCCCTGGATGAGGTGTTCCTTGCCCGCGAAGTAGTAGTACGCGTTGCCGACGGAGACTCCGGCCTCCTGGGCGATGGCCCGCATCGTCGTCTTGTCGTAGCCCCGCTCCCGGAACAGCCGCATCGCGGTCTCCAGGATCAGCGCCCGCGTCTGCTCACTCTTGGCGCCCTTGACCTCTGCCTTGGTGTCCGCCTTGACGTCCGCCCTGGCCTCCGCCTTGTCTGTAGCCACGATCAGAGCCTAATCGGCCCCGCGGCAACCGCTGTCACAGGCAGCCGGCTCGCCCCCATGTCTGTACGCCTCGTAGAACCAGCCGTCCTTCGGGTCGTACGTCCAGCCGTCCGCCCGCCGGTACGCCCCGCCCCCGGCCACTCGCCCCCGGTGGAGCTCCCGGTACTTGGCGGCGCCGAGCACGACCTGCTTGGCGACCTTCATCCCGGCGGGTGTGGCCATCCGGTGGGCCGTGGCCCGGTGTTCGCGCAGCGCCCACATGCACACGACCCAGGCGGCGGAGCCGCGGTAGATCTGCCCGCTGTCCCCGACGACGGTGATATCGCCGAGGGTGGCGGCGTGGTCGAGCCCCGGGAAGCGCCCCCGCGCCTCCTCGGAACCCGCGGGAACGAACTCCAGCGGCACCAACTGCCGCTGCCGGCCCAGCCAGCCCCGCGCGAAGGCGCACAGCGGGCACTGCGCGTCGTACAGGACGGTGAGCCCGCGGACCGGGGCGTCCCCCCGGGCGCCCCGGTCCGCTTCCCCCATGACTCCCACCGCTGTCACGCCCCGGCCACCGGAGCGGCCCATCCCTGCGGCGGGACCGGCGGCCGCTGCTCGCGCTCCATGACGCCGCGCCGCCGGATCTTGTTGAGGACATAGACGTTGCCCAGGTGCATCACGCCGAGGACGAGCAGCACCACGCCGAGCTTGGTCGACAGGGCCTCGAAGATCCCGCGGGCGTTGTCGATGGTCCCGTCGCCGCTGAGGTAGAGGGCGACGAATCCGAGGTTCACCAGATAGAAGCCGACCACCAGGAGGTGGTTGACGGCGTCGGCCAGCTTCTCGTTCCCGTGCAGCACGTCGGAGAGGAAGACCCTGCCGTTACGGCTCAGGGTGCGGGCCACCCAGATGGTCAGCCCGATGCTGACGACGAGGTAGACGACGTAGGCGACGACTGTGAGGTCCATGCCCCACCCTCCTTGAACGCGTTCAAAAACGCTGACAGGACTGAAGATAGCCCTGTTTTTGAACACGTTCAAGCGAGAGTCGTCGTACGTGACGGGGGTCTCAGGAGGGGTGCGTCAGCCGTGCTGCGGAATGCTCAATTCCGGGCCAGCTCCGGGCGCTTGAGGTAATCGGTGAACCCGATGACGTTGCCCCACGGGTCGGCGATCTCGACGACGTACCCGGTGGAGGTGGAGAAGGGCGGGTCGAGCGGGGTGATGCCCGCCTCCCCCAATGAGCGGGCCACGGCGCGGGCGTCGGGCACCTCCAGCCAGAGCCGCGCCGCGGGCCACGGCGGCGGCCGGTGCCCGTAACCGTCCTCCGCGCGCAGCAGCAGGCCGGGCGTCTCCTTGCCGACCGAGAGCAGCGCGATGCCGGCCTCGTCGAGGCGGAACTTCACGGGGAGCCCGACGCGCTCGTAGAAGGCGACGGCCTCGGGGAGGTCGCCGACGGGGAGCAGGGCGTTGTCGAAGCCGAGGGTCTCCAGCTCAAGTGACATACCGTCAGATTAGCCATGGATCGGGTGAATCGCCGTACATGCGGTCAATGGCGAATGCGTGGCGCCCCGGTCACCGCCGTCATCAGGCAGTACACCGAGGTCGACGCGGCGAGGAACATGATGTTGTTCTTGGCGCCGCCGAACACGATGTTGGCGACCGGTTCGGGGGTCAGGAGCCGGCCGAGCAGGGTGCCGTCCGGGTCGTAGCAGTGCACGCCGCCGTCCATGGCGGCGGCCCACAGGCGCCCCTGGTCGTCGAACCGGATGTTGTCGAACCGCCCGAGCCCCTCCCGCATCTCGGCGAACACCTTGCCGTCGGAGAGGGTCCCGTCGTCGCGTACGTCGAAGACGCGCAAGACTCCGGAGCGCGTGTCGGAGACGTACAACTGGCTCTCGTCGAGCGAGAGGACGAGCCCGTTGGGCGCCCCGAAGCCGTCGGCGGCGAGCCGCACCTCGCCGCTGCCGGGGTCGATCCGGTAGACGTTGCCGGCGCCGATCTCGGACTCGGCGCGGAATCCCTCGTAGTCGCTGGTGATCCCGAAGTCCGGGTCGGAGAACCACACCGACCCGTCCGAGCGCACCACGGCGTCGTTCGGGCTGTTGAGCCGCTTGCCGCCCCAGGCGTCGGCGAGCACGGTGATCCGCCCGTCGTGCTCGGTCCGGGTCACCCGCCGGTTGCCCTGTTCACAGCTGATGAGCCGGCCCTCGCGGTCCAGGGTGTTGCCGTTGCTGTGCCCCGCGGGGGAGCGGAAGACGCTCACGGCGCCGCTGGTCTCGTCCCAGCGCAGCAGCCGGTCGTTCGGGATGTCGCTCCAGATGAGCTGGCGCCAGGCGGGCAGGTAGACGGGACCCTCGACCCAGCGGCCCTCGCTGTGCAGGACCTGCATGAAGTGGTCGCCGTCGGCGCAGCGGCCGGTACGGAAACGGTCGTCCAGGATCTCGTACGAAACGGGGACTCTCTGCGTGGACACGGTCATCCTCCGAAGCTGCGAACCGAATATGGTCCTGTCGGAGTCGACTATGGCAGAACGAGATATGGTCACGCCATGGAAAACGTGGACGGCATCGACCGGAAGCTGATCGCGGCGCTGCAGCGGGACGCGACGACGGCCTACGCGGCGCTCGGCAAGGAGGTGGGCCTCTCGGCGGGCGCCGCCCACGAACGCGTACGCAAACTGCGCGAGCGCGGCGTCATCCGGCGCACCACGGTCGACGTCGACCCGGCCGCGCTCGGCCAGGGAGTCCTCGCCTTCGTGATGGTCGATTCGTCGGTCTGGATGGGCGAGTCGGCGGCTGCCTTCGCGGCGATCCCCGAACTCGTGGAGGCGCACGTCATCGCGGGCAGCGCCTCGGTCCTGGTGAAGGTGCGCACCGCCACGACCGGACAACTCCAGGACGTACTGCGACGGTTGTACGCGATCGAGGGAGTGAGCGGGACGCAGGCGACGGTGGCCCTGGAGACGTTCTTCGAGCGCCCTGTGGCGGCGGACGCCGGCTGATTGTCAGTGGCGCCCCGTAGCGTCCTCGGCATGGGAACGGTGACGTTCGTCGACGAGACGACATCAGGGGACAGGGGCGCGGCCTTCGGGCTGGAGATCGCCGAAGAGCGGCTCACCGCGCGCGAGTTGATCAGGCGACGGGTCTTCCAGGAGGTCGCGGAGTTCAACGCGCGCTCGGCGGACCAGGTCTTCCAGGGCCTTGTGCAGCCGCAGGACACGGAGCGCGTGCTGAACGGGTACGCGTTGCGCACCCCGCGCCGTATCGACCCCGAGGCCCAGACGGAGCGCGCGCTGACCGCGTTCGCCGGGAACGGGTTTCTGGTGCTGGTCGGCGACCGGCAGGTCACGGACCCGGACGAGCAGATAGAGCTGCCGCTCGGCGTCGAGGTCACGTTCCTCAAGCTCGTTCCGCTGGTGGGTGGCTGACCGTGGACATGCCGATCAGGCTGGGCAAGGTGCGGGACCACGCGGCCGCGCGGGAGGCCGGTCCCCTCGCGTACGAGGCGCTGCGCGCGGCGACGGCCCGGGAAGGGTTCAGGGGCGATGTGTGGAGCCAGGTCGTCGCGGAGCTGGAGAGCCTCGATCCCGCGTTGCGCGCGGACGTCGCGGGGGAGTTGGGCCGGTTGTACGCCGAGTCCGGCTCCGAGCAGCCCGCTCGGATGCCTGTGCTGCGGATGCTGCAGGTCGTGGGCGCGGACCTGCCCGGTGACCCGCTCGCCGCCGAGCGGGCCGCCGAGCTGGACAAGCTCGGCCTGGAGCCGTCCGTCTGGTACGGCAACGGCGTGGAGGTCGTCGCCGAGGGCGAGCTGGCCGCGGGCCGCCCGCTGTCCGCACCTGTCGTGGCGTTCCTGCGCCGGTGCGCCCTGGAGGCGTACCGCCGACCGGAGATGGTGGCCTTGGCCAAGAAGCTGACGGAACCCGTGCTGAACGTGGGGGAGGCGTGGGCCGAGAAGGCCATGGCGCAGGCCGACGGCGCCTGGCGGGCCCTGCTCGCCCACGCCGCGACCGCGACCTCGGCGAAGCCCACGGTCAAGTGGGACAAGGAGGCGCTCACCCTCGTCGGGCCCATCGGCCCCGACGCCGTACGGGCGGCGGTGCTCGACTGGCTCGCGCTCGTCGGCCGCCCTCGTACCTTCGCCTTCGCCACCGTGCGGTACGGGCCCGACCCGAACCTCACCTTCGACCCGTACAACGCCAACGCCCTGCGCGGCCTCAGCTGGATCCTCGCCCTGCTCCCCGCCCACCCGGACACCGCCCGCGCGCTCGGTGCGCTCGTCGAGACCTCGCTCAAGAAGGTGGCGGGCCTCGGACCGGTGAACCCCAAGGTGGCGAACGCCGGGGTCAACGCGCTGGCCCGGATCGACGGCGAGGCCGCCCTCGCCGAGCTCGCCCGGCTCGCCACCCGCGTCACCTACAAGGCCACCCTCAAGCTCCTCGACGCCGCCCTCGACACCCGCGCGAGCGCCCTGGGCCTGACCCGGGAGGAGACCGAGGAACTGGCCGTGCCCGCGTACGGCCTGACCGACGTCGGCCGCGCCGAGATCCGGCTGGGGGACGTGACAGCCCGGCTGGAGGTGCGCGGCACCAAGACCGTCCTCACCTGGGTCGCCGCCACCGGCAAGGCCGTGAAGTCCGTGCCCGCCGCCGTCCGCCGCGACCATCCCGACGAGCTGAAAGAGCTCAAGGCGTCCGTCAAGGACCTCGACAAGATGCTCAGCGCCCAAGTGGAGCGCCTGGACCGGCAGTTCCTCGCCCGCCGCACCTGGTCCTACGCCGCCTGGCGCGAGCGCTGCCTCGACCACCCGCTCGTCGGCACCCTCGCCCGCCGCCTGCTGTGGACGGTCGACGGCACCCCGGTGGGCTTCGCGGACGGCGCGCTGCGCACCCTCGGCGACGATCCGGTCGAGCACGGCACGGAGGTCGCCCTCTGGCACCCCGTCGGCCGCGAGCCCGCCGAGGTGGTCGCCTGGCGGGACTGGCTGGAGCTGCACGCGATCACCCAGCCGTTCAAGCAGGCCCACCGCGAGGTGTACCTGCTCACCGACGCCGAGCGCACGACGGGCACGTACTCGAACCGGTTCGCGGCGCACATCGTCCGCCAGCATCAGTTCCACTCCCTCGCAGCGGTCCGCGGCTGGCGCAACAAGCTGCGGCTCTGCGTCGACGACGAGGCGCCGCCCGCCACCCGTGAACTCCCGCAGTGGGGCCTGCGCGCCGAATACTGGATCGAGGGCGAGGGGGAGGAGTACGGCGTCGACACCACTGAGTCGGGCAGTTACCTGCGGCTCCGCACCGACCAGGTCCGCTTCTACCCGATCGACGCCCCGGAGAACTCGGCACACTGCTGCGGCGGCGAGTACCGGATGTGGCTGCGTGACGGCGCCGACCCGGTCGAGCCGCTCCCGCTGGCGGACATTCCGCCGCTCGTCCTGTCCGAAGTGCTGCGGGACGTCGACCTGTTCGTGGGCGTCGCCAGCGTCGGCAACGACCCGACGTGGCAGGACGGCGGCCCCGGCGGCCGGTTCCGCGAGTACTGGGCGTCGTACGGCTTCGGAGAGTTGAACCAGAGCGCCGAGACCCGCCGCGTCCTGCTCGAACGGCTGGTACCGCGGCTCGCGATCGCCGGGCAGTGCACGATCGAGGGCCGGTTCCTGCACGTCAAGGGCGAACTGCGCACGTACAAGATCCACCTCGGCTCGGGCAACATCCTGATGACACCGAACGACCAGTACCTGTGCATCGTCCCCAAGTCGTCCGCCGGCACCGCCACAGGCACCGGTTACCTGCCCTTCGAGGGCGACCGCACCCTGGCCGTCGTGCTCAGCAAGGCGCTGATGCTCGCCAAGGACACCGAGATCACCGACCCGACGATCGTCAGCCAGATACGCCGCTGAACGGCCGTGGGCCCCGCTCCTCAAGAGGAGCGGGGCCCACGGACCGGGTACGACCGGAAGGTCAGTAGCGACGCGTGATCAGCGCGCGCTTCACTTCCTGGATCGCCTTGGTGACCTCGATGCCACGCGGACAGGCGTCCGTGCAGTTGAAGGTCGTGCGGCAACGCCACACACCGTCACGGTCGTTGAGGATCTCCAGGCGCTGCTCCCCGGCCTCGTCACGCGAGTCGAAGATGAAGCGGTGGGCGTTGACGATGGCGGCAGGACCGAAGTACTGGCCGTCGTTCCAGAACACCGGGCAGGACGACGTGCACGCCGCGCACAGGATGCACTTGGTCGTGTCGTCGAAGCGCTCGCGGTCCTCGGCGGACTGCAGACGCTCACGCGTCGGCTCGTTGCCCGTCGTGACCAGGAACGGCATGACGTCCCGGTACGCCTGGAAGAACGGGTCCATGTCGACCACGAGGTCCTTCAGCACGGTGAGGCCCTTGATGGCCTCGACCGTGATCGGCTTCTCGGGGTTGAGGTCCTTGATGAGCGTCTTGCAGGCAAGGCGGTTCTTGCCGTTGATGCGCATCGCGTCGGACCCGCAGATGCCGTGCGCGCAGGAGCGACGGAACGTCAGCGAACCGTCCTGCTCCCACTTGATCTTGTGGAGGGCGTCGAGGACGCGCTCCTTCGGGTCGATCTCCAGCTGGAAGTCGACCCAGTTCGAGTCCGCCGAGACCTCCGGGTTGAACCGGCGGATCCGGAAGGTGACGGTGATGTACGGGGAGTCGGCGAACCCGGGCTCGGCCGTGCCGGCCGCCTCCGCCTTGTCCATGATCGGGGTTGCCATCAGTACTTACGCTCCATCGGCTGGTAGCGGGTCTGGACGACCGGCTTGTAGTCCAGACGGATGGACTCGGAGCCGTCGTCGCCGACCTCGCGGTACGCCATGGTGTGGCGCATGAAGTTGACGTCGTCGCGGTTCGGGAAGTCCTCGCGGTAGTGGCCGCCGCGGGACTCCTTGCGGGCCAGCGCGGAGGTCGCCATGACCTCGGCCAGGTCGAGCAGGTTGCCCAGCTCGATGGCCTCCAGGAGGTCGGTGTTGAACCGCTTGCCCTTGTCCTGGATCGAGACGTTGAGGTAACGCTCGCGCAGCTCGGCGATCTTCTCGACGGCCGTCTTGATCGTCTGCTCGGTGCGGAACACCATCACGTTGGCGTCCATGCACTCCTGCAGCTCGTTGCGCAGGACCGCGACGCGCTCGGTGCCCGTCGCGTTGCGCAGGCGCTCGACCTGCGCGACGACCAGCGACGCCGGGTCCTCCGGAAGCTCCAGGTACTGGGCCGTGTGGGAGTACTCGGCGGCGGCGATGCCCGCGCGCTTGCCGAAGACGTTGATGTCCAGCAGCGAGTTGGTGCCCAGGCGGTTGGCGCCGTGCACCGAGACGCAGGCCACCTCGCCGGCGGCGTACAGGCCCGGGACGACGGTGGTGTTGTCCGCGAGGACCTCACCCTCGACGTTGGTCGGGATGCCGCCCATGGCGTAGTGCGCGGTCGGCTGGATCGGGATCGGGTCCGTGTAGGGCTCGATGCCGAGGTACGTCCGCGCGAACTCGGTGATGTCCGGGAGCTTGGCGTCGAGCTGCTCCGGCGGCAGGTGCGTCAGGTCGAGGTAGACGTGGTCGCCCTCGGGGCCGCAGCCGCGGCCTTCGCGGATCTCCGTGTAGATGGAGCGCGAGACGACGTCACGGGACGCGAGGTCCTTCATGACCGGCGCGTACTTCTCCATGAAGCGCTCGCCGTCCTTGTTGCGGAGGATGCCGCCCTCACCACGGGCGCCTTCCGTAAGGAGGATGCCCATGCGCCAGATGCCGGTCGGGTGGAACTGGAAGAACTCCATGTCCTCCAGCGGCAGTCCGCGCCGGTAGCAGGCGGCCTGGCCGTCGCCGGTCAGGGTGTGCGCGTTCGACGTCACCTTGAAGAACTTGCCGGTGCCGCCCGAGGCGTAGATGACCGCCTTGGCCTGGAAGACGTGGATCTCACCGGTCGCGAGCTCGTAGGCCACGACGCCGGCTGACTTCTTGACGCCGTCTTCCTCGACGATCAGCTGGTCCAGGACGTAGAACTCGTTGAAGAACTCCACGCCCTCCTTCACGCAGTTCTGGTACAGCGTCTGAAGGATCATGTGGCCCGTGCGGTCGGCCGCGTAGCAGGAGCGGCGCACCGGCGCCTCACCGTGGTTACGGCTGTGACCGCCGAAGCGGCGCTGGTCGATGGTGCCGTCCGGCGTGCGGTTGAACGGCAGGCCCATCTTCTCCAGGTCGAGGACCGAGTCGATGGCCTCCTTCGCCAGGATCTCGGCGGCGTCCTGGTCGACCAGGTAGTCGCCGCCCTTGATCGTGTCGAAGGTGTGCCACTCCCAGTTGTCCTCTTCCACGTTGGCCAGCGCGGCGGCCATGCCGCCCTGCGCGGCGCCCGTGTGGGAGCGGGTGGGGTAGAGCTTGGTCAGCACGGCGGTGCGGCTGCGCTTGGTCGACTCGATGGCCGCGCGCATGCCCGCGCCACCGGCGCCGACGATGACGGTGTCGTACTTGTGAATCTTCACGGGTTCGCTCGCCTCGGCTTTAACGGATGTTCGGGTCGAAGGTGAAGATCACCAGCGTGCCCAGCAGGACGGTGAAGACCGTCGCGGCGTACAGCAGGCCCTTCAACCACAGGCGGGTGTTGGGGCGCTCTGCGTAGTCGTTGATGACCGTGCGCAGGCCGTTGGCGCCGTGCAGCATCGCGAGCCACAGCATCAGCAGGTCCCAGCCCTGCCAGAACGGGGACGCCCAGCGGCCCGCGACGAACGCGAAGCCGATCTTGGAGACGCCGCCGTCGAGGACGAGCTGGATCAGCAGGTGGCCGAGGACGAGAACGACCAGGACGACGCCGGACAGACGCATGAAGAGCCACGCGACCATCTCGAAGTTGCCGCGGCTGCCCTTGCCGGTCTTCGAGGTGCGCTTGCGCGGCGCCTCGATGGTCGGGGCCGGGTTGTCGGCGCTGTAGACGGCGTCGATCGAAACGCCCTCGACGGGGCCGACGCCGGACGGAGCGGGGGTGGTGTCAGCAGACATGTCTGGCCTCAGCTCCCGAAGAGTTCACGGACGGCGTGGCCGAGGACGGGGTACAGAGCCCCGACCATCAGGACGACCCAGATGCCCACGACGGTCCAGAGCATCTGCTTCTGGTAGCGCGGGCCCTTCGACCAGAAGTCGACGGCGATGACACGCAGCCCGTTGAGCGCGTGGAAGAGGATGGCAGCGACGAGGCCGTACTCAAGGAGCGCGACGATCGGCGTCTTGTAAGTGGAAACGACGTCGTCGTACGACTCCGGGGAGACGCGGACGAGAGCGGTGTCCAGCACGTGTACGAACAGGAAGAAGAAAATGAGGACACCGGTGACTCGATGAGCCACCCACGACCACATGCCTTCCCGGCCGCGGTACAGCGTTCCAGCCGGCACGGAAGAACCCTCCGGGAGCGGGGACTAGGGGCCGGCCGGCTTCGGTGTCGGACGGGCCCGGCCGGGTACGGTCCACCGGCCGCTCGTCATCGTATCGACGAGTTGTCGGCTCTTTCGCGCGGGGGCCACTGGTGTGATCAAACAGGCAATCAAACAGGCACGTACGGGCTATAGCCGAAGCTGTCCCGGCGGGCCGTGTCCGGGGTCACCGGGCGGCCGACCGGGAGATTGCGGACAAGTCGGGTGATGCGGCCCCGGGCGAGTCGGCGCAGCTCCTCCGCGGCGAGCACCCGCTCCTCCTCCTGGTCGTTGCCCAGGCGGTCGCGGAGCCCGGTGAGCAGGTGGTCGAGGGCCTCGCCGGGGGCGATGTCGTCCAGGCAGATCACGAAGGCGTGCCCGAAGCGGCTCTCGTACACGCTGTGGGCCGCGGCGAGCGCGGTGTAGGCGGCCGAGTAGGCGGCGGCAGCCGGGAGCCGGGGCCGCTCTTCGCAGGCCAGGGCCCGTGCGGTGTCGTCGAGGGTGAGGTCGTACGCCGCCTCGTCGGCCGCGGCGAGCAGCGAGTCGAGATCCGGGTAGGGGCGGTGCGCGGCGAGCCGGTGGGCCCAGGCGCGGCTGCCGCAGCAGGTGCGCAAAGCGTCCTCGGCGGCGTCCTGCGGCAGCGCGTTGAAGTGGGTGAGTCCCCCCGGCTCTCCGGCCTGGCCCGGTATGGGCAGACGGCCGGGATCGTGAGGGGCGCGGTGCGCGGCCAGCGGATGCCTCCGGCGGGACGGGTGGGGGACGTGCGGTGTTTGTGCCGTAACGGTAGCGATGGCTGATTGCGAGTGTCATACGGATGCGCGAATTTCACTCGGACGGGAGAGTTTGGGGGCGCGCGGTGGACTTCGACGCCTTTGCGGCGTCGCGGCCCGTGCACTGTTCGCGGATGCCGACTCGTCGCGGCCGGTCGCGCGGTTCCCCGTGCCCCCGAGGGGCGCCGGTTACGGTCGGCGAAGACATGATCGTGAGCGGAGGCGCACGTGGAACGAGAGCGGAAGGCCTTGCTGGTCGCGGGCGGGGTCGTCGTGGCCGGGGCCGTGGTGGTGACGGCGGTGGTGTGGCCGGACGGCGGCGACGCCTCCTCGGGGCAGGCCCCCTCCGACGGGAAGACCGGCGTGTCGTCGGCATCGGCGGCGCCGTCGCCCAGCCGCTCGTACCCGCTGTCGAAGCACCCGCGCACGATCCCCTCAGTACGTGATTTCACTCCGGCGCACGGCCCCGGCTGGAAGCCGGACGGCGGCCGGGTCGTCGTGCGGGACAAGGGCCTCGCCGACGAGGGGCGGCTGATCGCCGGCGAGTTGGGGCTCACGTACGGCGGCGAGGACGCCGAGGCCGGCCCCGGGGACGTCGAGCTGGCGCTCGGCGGGGCGCGCCGCGCGAACCAGGAGTCGTACCGGATGACCGTGCGGGACGGGCGCGTGCGCATCGTCGGGCCGAGCGGGACCGGCGTGTTCTACGGCACGCGCACCCTCAAGCAGGAGGCGCACGGCGGGGCCACCGTGCCCGAGGGGGTCGTCGCCGACGAACCCGCCAAGCCGCAGCGCGGGTTCATGATCGATATCGCGCGCAAGCACTTCACGGCCGACTGGATCAAGGACCGGATCAGGGAGATCGGGGACCTGAAGTTCAATCAGCTGGGGCTGCACTTCTCCGACGACCAGGCGTTCCGCATCGCGTCCGACTCGCATCCGGAGATCGTCTCCGCCGAGCATCTGAGCAAGAAGCAGGTGCGGGAGATCCTGGCGCTGGCCGCCGAGCGGCATGTGGCGGTCGTGCCGGAGATCGACTCGCCGGGGCATCTGGGCACCGTCATCAAGGCCCACCCCGACCTGCAGCTGCGCGATGTGAACGGCGCGGCGCAGCGCGGTGCCGTCGACATCTCCAAGCCGGGCGCCGCGAAGATCGTGGACGATCTGCTGAAGGAGTACGCGGGTCTCTTCAAGGGCGCGTACTGGCATCTGGGCGCCGACGAGTACCGGGCGCTGACGGTCAAGAACCCGGAGGCCTCGTACCCGCAGCTCGCCGCCGCCGCGCGGAAGAAGTACGGGGCGGACGCGCGGGTGCAGGACCTCGCGCAGGGCTGGCTCAACGACCGGGCGAAGACCATGGCCCCCTTCGACCGGAAGCTGAAGGCCTGGAACGACGGCTTCTATCCGGGCGGTGTCGTGGACGCCGACGAGGACCTCGAGGTCGCGTACTGGACCGGCAAGGAGATCGGGGCGCGCGAGCCGGTCTCGTACTTGAGCGACGGGCGGAAACTGACCAACTACAACGACGAGTTCCTGTACTACGTCCTCGGCCAGCCCAACACCTTCACGTACCCGACGGGGCAGCGCATCTACGAGAGCTGGACGCCGCGCGTCGTGCGCGGCACGACGGCCGTCCCCGCGAAGTACGACGACCAGATCCTCGGCGGCACCTTCGCCGTGTGGTGCGACCTCGCGCAGTCGCAGACCGCGGCTCAGGTCGCGCAGGGCGTGCGGATGCCGCTGCGGGCGACCGTGCAGAAGCTGTGGGACCCCGACAAGCCGGAGCAGACGTGGTCCCAGTTCGCCGAGCTGGCGGACCGGCTGTCCGGCTGACCTGCGAAGACGTGTGGACAGCGGGGGCCTGCGGGCCGTATGTTCCGCTGGCCGCGCGGCCGGGGGGCCGCAACACTCGCGGTGGTTCCCTGGGGAGGGTGCGCGGCCGTGCTGTGCAAAAGATGCGGGAAGAACAACGCGCTGGTCGAGGACGGGCTGTGCGCGCGCTGCGCGGACGAGGCGTTCGGGACGCTGACGGCGGCGCCGGGCAGCACGGAGCAGGCCGGGGTCGCGGAGCCGCCGTTGCCGCCACGGGTGCCTTCCGCGCCGTACGACCCGATGGCCCGGTGGGCGTTGCTGAAGTCGCCGAACCGGCATGCCGCGGTCGCCGTCGCGCTGCTCGGCCTCGTCATCGCGATCGATCTGGGCGCCATCGCGGCCGGGTTCGCCGAGTACCGGTTCGCGGCCGGCCTGGCGGACGGCGACTGGTCCGGGTACGACCCGGGGAAGGCGGAGCGCCTCGACGACCTGTACGCCCTCGCGGGCCAGGCCCAGGTGATCGCGCTGGTGGTCACCGCGATCGGTTTCATCGCCTGGTTCCTGCGCGTGCGCGACAACGCCGAGGTCTTCGAGCCGTCCGGGCAGAGCAAGGCGCGCTCGTGGGTGGTCCTCGGTTTCCTCGTGCCGGTCGTCTCCCTCTGGTTCCCGCGCCGGATCGCGCTCGACACCTGGCACTCGAGCGCCGACGGCCTGGAGCTGTCCCGCAAGCAGGGGTGGTCGGGAGTGATCGACCTGTGGTGGTTCCTCTGGCTGACGAACCAGCTCGTGGGGCGGTTCGTCAGCCGCCTCCACGACGACCCCGGGACCCTTGGCGAGGTCAAGTCGGCGATGACGGGGGCGATCGCCGGTGACGCGCTCGACATCGTCAGCGCCGTCGCCGCGATCATCTTCGTCCGCTCCCTGACCCGTCTGCAGAACCGGAAGGTGTCGGTCGGCCTCCGGCCGGCCGCGGTCACCGCGTAGTTCGCGTTTCTGGTGGCGAAAGCGCGTACTGCTGTGGTGTATTCGGCCCGAGCCGCGAAGAACACCGGGACGGGGGCACGGACATGGGCTACTGGGGCTATTACGTGGTGGCCAGAAGCGAGCGCCCGCTGAAGGAGCTGGAGACCTTGAGCGGTGTGCGCGACGAGCTGACGCTGCTGGAGGAGCGGGCCGGACAGTGGCAGGTGTGGGAGTGCCCCGGCGGCGGCGACGAGCCGCCGCGGGACGTGGGCAGCATGAACTCCCTCGCCGCGGAGACCGGTTCGCCGGCCCTGTTCGCGTACGTCATGGACAGCCGCTGCGCCGTCGTCGAGGCGGCGGCGCCGCGCAGCGGGGCGTGGACGACGTGCCTGGGGCGCACCGCGATGACCGCGTTCATCGGCGGGGACGAGCGCTCGCTGGAGGACTACTTCCTGGCGGCGTCGGACGCCGCGGACCGGGCGGTCGAGTGGGCCGCGGAGGGAGGGCGGACGGTGGTGCCGCAGCCGCTCACCGATGTGCTGCGGGCGGCGGCGGAGCCGTCGGCCGAGGAGCTGTTCTTCCGGTTCCTGGACCGCCTCGGTGTGGTGACGCGGTGAAGGAGATGTGACGTTTGTGGGTGTCGTGGCGCAGTAAGCCACGTAGCCTCACGGGGAAGTGGCGGCTCGGGGTGGGGGAGGCGTACGTCCATGAATCTGGTGGAATCGATCGCGCGGGCCGACGAGCGGACGCTCGCCGCGAGCGCCCTCGGCTGTCTCGACCGGTGTGTGCCGCTGCTCGGCGCCGACCCGGCCCACGACGAGGCGCTGCGCCCGCTGTGGACGTGCCTCGCCGAGGACGGCGTGGGCTGGGACGAGCGGATCACGGAGGCGCGGGACGCGCTGTGCGACGGCGTCGCGGTGGGAGAGGCCGCGCAGTGGGCGCGCCGGATGCTGGAGACGGCGCCGGACAAGTGGGTCTCCGACGCTTGGCGCGAGTGGGCCGACCTGTGCTCGGTGGCCGCGCTGCAGGCGCACCGGCTGCTGCCCGGGGCCGGGGCCGGGGACCGGACGGCCGGTGTGGCGGCCCTGCGGGAGGGGGACACGGTGCGGATGTCCCCGCTGATCGCGGCCGAACTGCAGCGCCAGACACGGACTCTGCACGCGCTCGGCGGTGGCGGGGGCGGTCTGCGCGAGGCCCTCGACGTGTCGACGGAAGGCCGCCGGGTGCTGCGGGCCGTGATGTCGCGGCGGGCCCGCAGCGGGACGTGACGATGCGGCTGCCCTGAGGGGGCTACCGCTTCACGCGGGGCGGCCGAGCCAGCGGGCCAGCGACTCCTTGAGGCCGTCGTCCGGTCCGCCGGCGTCCGCTGCCCAGGCCACGTAGCCGTCGGGGCGGACGAACAGGGCCGCCCGTTTCGGGTGCGTCGCGTTCGTCGTCGTACGGGCGAGCAGGCGGTCGGCGCCGTATCCCGCCGCGCACTCCCTGACGTCCCGGGAGTCGGTCAGGTCGAGGAGCAGGGCGCGGCCGGCGAGTTCGAGGTCCGGGGCGCTGCGGCCGGCCAGCGGGTGATCGACCGCGCCGGGCAGGTCGTAGCGCTGCCCGACGCCCGAGATCCTCTTCACGAAGTGCGTCGTGCCGGCGACGGTGCGCGTCAGGTCCGTGACGACCGTGCGCGGCGCGCGGGCCTGGCTGTCGGGCCGCATGACGGCGATCTGCGCGCGGGTCCATTCAAGGACCCAGGCGCCGATCGGGTGGCGCTCGGCGGTGTAGGTGTCGAGGAGTCCGGCGGGCGCCGTGCCGCGGACGGTCGCCGCCGGCTTCCGGCCGAGGTTCATGGCGTCGCCCAGGCCGAGGTCGAGGCCCTGCCCGCCGAACGGTGAGTGGACGTGCGCCGCGTCGCCCGCGAGCAGCACGCGGCCCTTGCGGTAGGCGGTGGCCTGGCGGGCGTTGTCGGTGAAGCGGGTCGCGGAGCGGACGGACGTGACGGTGGTGACGTCGGCGCCGCTGACCTTGCGGATGCCGGCCGTCAGCTCCTCTGCCGTGACCGGGGCCCGGCGGTCGTCGGGCGGGCCCTCGAACTCGACCGTGAGGATGCGGCCGGGTATCGGGCCGTGCGCGTAGACACCGGCGGGCCCGCGCTGCGGGCGCGGGCGAGGGAGGCCCTGGAGGAGATCGAGGACGCGCTGGTGCCGCTGTTCGAGCGGGCCGGGACCACGAGCCCGCAGCTGGCCGCGGCGCTCACGGTCGCCGGATGGCGGACGCTGTACGCGCGGGCCGCGGGACGGCAGCTGGCCGGGGAGGCGGCCGAGGACGTCGTCGCGGGCCACCGGGTGATGATCGGCGAGGTGTTCGACGCAGTGGAAAGGGCCGTGGGGGACTGAACGGCCCCCACGGCCCTCCTGTACGCAACTAAGGTGCTACGGAGCCAGGTTGGTGCCCAGGCGGGCGCCCGCCTTGGTGCCCAGCGTGGTGTTGTTGAAGGTCTTGGTCGAGGTCAGACCAGGACCGGAGCTGTTGCTCGGCACGTACATCAGGGTGCCGTTGCCCGCGTCCTCGCCCGCCGTGCCGATGACCAGGTCGGCGCGGCCGAAGCCGGAGAAGTCGCCGAGGGCGACCGCCGTGCCGAGGTTGTCGTCGGTCTCGGTGGAGCCGGGGATGCCCTCGGTGTCCTGCGAGATGGCGATCGCGCCGGTGCCGGTCAGCCCGGTCGACGTGCCCTTCAGGAGGAGCGACGTGCCCGCGTTGGAACGGTTCGAGGTACGGGTGATGTCCTCGTTCGGAGCGCCGGTCAGGACGTCCGCGTAACCGTCGAGGTTGTAGTCGCCGACCGCGACCGACCAGCCCATCGCGTCGCCGGACTCGGCGGCGCCCGGCACCCCGGACGTGGACTGGCTGACGGACTTGGCGCCCGTCGCGGTCAGACCGGTGCCGGCCACGCCCTTGACGAAGGTGACCTGGCCGCCGGCGGTCGCGCCGGACTCGGCGGTGTAGGGCTGGCCGATGGCGATGTCGTCGACGCCGTCACCGTTGATGTCGCCGGCGCCGATGGAGCGGCCGCCCTTGACGGTCAGCGTCGCCGCCTTGCGCAGGCCGCCCGCGCCGCCCTTGTACCAGGTGACGCGGCCGATGCCGGTGGAGTCGCGGTAGTTGAGGGCGACGTCCGCGTAGCCGTCCTGGTTGAAGTCGCCGGACGCCGCGTCCGCGTAGGCCAGGTTCTTCTCGGTGCTCGTGACGGTCGAGTCGCTGTCCCAGCCGTCGCCGTAACGGGCCATCCAGGTGCCGCCGAGGCCGGTGGAGGCGGCGAACACGTCGGCCGTGCCGTCCGCGTTGAAGTCGCCGACGGCCACGGCCGAGCCGAACCGGGCACCGGCCAGGTCGTAGCTCGCGTCCATGTTGATGCCGAAGCCGGTGGTGAAGCCCGGCCCGTACAGGACGGTGGCCGCGCCGCGGTCCGCGTGGCCCGAGCCGTCGTCCTCGCCGGGCTGGCCGACCACGAGGTCGGTGTAGCCGTCGCCGTTGACGTCACCGGTCGCGGTGGAGGCACCGAACTCGTCGCCGGTCTCGGCCGCACCGGGCACCTCCCCGGCCTGCGAGATGACCTTCTTGCCGGTGGCGGTCGGACCGGCCGAGGCGCCCGGGACGACGACGACCTGGCCGCCGCTCGCGCCCTTGGGCACGCCGGTCACGATGTCCGCGGTGGCGTCGCCGACGAGGTTCTGGGAGGCCAGGGCGTGCGAGATGCCCGGCGTCGCGG
This sequence comes from Streptomyces sp. NPDC050264, assembly GCF_040655895.1. Lineage (NCBI taxonomy): Bacteria > Bacillati > Actinomycetota > Actinomycetes > Kitasatosporales > Streptomycetaceae > Streptomyces > Streptomyces sp. NPDC050264. The sequence continues at coordinate 112,223 of NZ_JBFAKV010000019.1, read as the reverse complement.
CGAGGGTGCGGACGCGGGACAGCTTCGGGTACAGGTTCGCGCCGGGGCACAACGTGGCGTTGGTGTCCTTGTGGCCGAAGACGCGGGGCAGGGTGATCGTCTTGCCCAGGGCGACCTTGTTGCCGTCGACGTTCAGGTCACCGTTGGACGTCAGCGTGACGTTGCCGGTCGGCGCGATGCCGTACTGGCCGAACTTCCAGGCCACGACGCGGGCGATCGCGTCGAGCGCGGCCTTGGTGGGCTTCGCCGTCTCGAAGTTGCCGATGTAGGAGATGCCGACGGTGTCCGTGTTGAAGCCGTAGTCGTGGGCGCCGTGCACCGGCAGGTCCATGCCGCCGGTACGGCCCTCGAATATCTGGCCGCAGCGGTCGACGACGAAGTTGTAGCCGAGGTCGTAATAGCCCTTGGACACGTGGTCCTGCTGGATCTGGCGCAGGCGCTCGGCCGACTGGGAGCAGGGGAACTGGTTGTCCGCGTCGACACCGGTGTGGTGGACGACGGCGGCCTTGATCTCCGTGTCGTACGAGGGAGTTCCGTCGTGCGCGAGGCCCGGGCCCCACACCGACTGCGGGATGATCGCCGGCTTGACGACCGTCGACGGAGGGGCGGTCGGGACCGTCTCGCTCGGGGTCGGCGTCGGCGTCGCTGCGGGGGTGGGGGTGCCGGTGGCCGCGGGCGTGGTGCCCGTCGCCGTCGGGGTGCCCGCCGGGGTGGCGGTGTCCTCGCTGTACGCGGCCGGCCGGGCGAGGTCCGCCGCGGTGGGCCCGGTGCCGGGGTCGATCAGCTTGACGTCCATGCCGGCGGGCAGGTCCGAGGCGCTGCCGTCCTTGGCGACCACCCGGACCTCGACGCCGTCCGCGACGTCCTCGACCGGCACCGACGCGGTGCCCCCGCGGATCGCGGAGCGCTCGCGCTCGGCGCCGTCGGCGTCGTTCGTCTCCTTGGGCAGGGTCGTCCAGCCGCCCCAGGCGCCGCTGTCGGCGTCGCGCGCGCGGAACTGCGCCGTGCCGTCGATCTCGGCTGCGGGGTCCTTCCACGTCACCGACACGGCACTGAAGGTCCCGGTCGACTTCTGCGGCACGACCTTGCGGTCGCCCTTCGTCTGCATCTTCACCGTGTGGACCGCCGCGGCCCGGTGCTCGGCGGTCTTGGCCGGGACGACCGTGTCGGCGGCCATGGCGTACGTCGCCGCCCCGGCACCGCCGAGCACGACCGCGCCGACTGTGATCCATGCTCTGCGCTTCAGACTCAGCGGCTTGTACGCGTGCGAATTGCTCGCGTTCTGTTGGTTACCGCGCGAATGTCGCGGGCTCAAATCCCCCACCCCTTGCAGAAGTTCACAAAAGCCCCGCGCTCCGCGGGTAGATGTCCAGATACGTAGACGTCCTCTACAGCGCAAGACCAATGAGGACGGTCGCACGTTGCACAGCTGTGTCGCGAGTCACACGAGCAGGGCGCGGAGTGGCTGCCGGGGCGACTGTGACGTTTCTGTGGGTGGGGGCGCAGTTCATCGTGGGAGCTCGTGGGCGTCCTCGAAGTCGCGCGCAGAGGGCGACGAGGGCGAAGAGGGAAGCGGTAGGAAGCGGTTGGGCCAAGGAGAGCACCCCCGGCGTGCGCGCGAGCAGGCGCGGGACGGGGAGCTGAGCGCGGCCGTGGCACGGGCCCAGGCCGGCGACGAGGTGGCCTTCGCCGTGGCCTACCGGATGGTGCAGCCGGGGCTGCTCGGCTATCTGCGCGGGCTCGTCGGGGACGAGGCGGAGGACGTCGCCGCCGAGGCCTGGCTGGAGATAGCCCGGGATCTGGGCCGCTTCCGGGGAGACGGGGCCGGGTTCCGCGGCTGGACCGCGGCGATCGCCCGGCATCGCGCGCTCGATCTGCTGCGCCGTCAAAAAGCCCGCCCACGGCCCTCCGCGCTGGAGCGGGACGTGCTCGACCTGCCCGCGGCACAGAACACCGCCGAGCAGGCCTTCGAGACCCTCTCCACCGAACGCGCCCTCGCCCTCCTCGCCGCCCTCCCGCGCGACCAGCGCGAGGCGGTGCTGCTGCGGGTCGTCGTCGGCCTCGACGGACCCGCCGCCGCACGCATCCTCGGCAAGCGGCCCGGTGCGGTGCGTACGGCGGCGTACCGGGGGCTGAAGCGGCTCGCGCGACAGCTCGGCGTCGAACGACCGGGCGATGCGCGTAGTGCAGGCGATGCGGGTGGCGTAGGCGGCGCGGGCGACGGCGTTACGGATGACGGGCCGCGCACGCTGGGGGAGTCGCCATGACGGACGGTCCGGGGTCCGTTTCCCTCGGCGAGTTGCTCGCCGCCGCTGTCCGTCCCGGCGCGCGGGACGAAGACGGGGGCGGGGGTGAGGGCGGGGAGCTGCGGGCGCTGGCCGCGTTCCGTGCCGCGCGGGACGCGGGGACGCCGGCCGTGCCGCCTCGCCGCTCCGACGACTGGCGTCCCAGTGAGCGACGGGCGCGCCGATCCGTGCGGCCGGCGGCCGAAGCGCGATAACTGCCCACCCAGGGGCGGGATTTCAGCCATGAAACAGGGCCGGACATACGGGACGGCCGAGGTCGCCACCCCCCACAGGAGAGACCCCGGCCGCCGCGCGGTACGGGTCGCGAGCGGCCCGTACTCTCTTCAGCGCCGGGGGTGCGTTTTGTGTCACACCCCACTGGGCGACCCGCTAGTTGCCTGTTGTACAAACATGGACGTGGGGGTGTTTCAGGCCGTAGCGTGCTGATTCGCGCCGGGGGCGCACACCTACATACGGGGCACAGGTCCCTCTACATATCGGGGCACAGGTCCCTACGGGGCACAGGGGCTTTCACGGCCGGGGCAGGCAGGTACTGGGAGTGCTGGGGGACGACGCGGAGCTGACCGCCGCGGTGCTTGCGGCGCAGGACGGGGACGAGACCGCGTTCCGGACTGTGTACCGCGCCGTGCACCCGCGCCTGCTCGGATACATACGCACGCTCGTCGGCGATCCGGACGCCGAGGACGTCGCCTCCGAGGCCTGGCTGCAGATAGCCCGCGACCTCACCCGATTCGAGGGCGACGCCGACCGGTTCCGCGGCTGGGCCGCCCGGGTCGCCCGCAACCGCGCCCTCGACCACATACGCATGCGGGGCCGCCGGCCCGCCGTCGGCGGCGACGAGACCGAACTCACCGGCAGACCCGCACTCTCCGACACCGCCGACGAGGCGCTGGAGTCCCTCGCCACCGGCACCGCGATGCACCTGATCTCCCAACTCCCGCGGGACCAGGCCGAGGCCGTCGTGCTCCGCGTCGTCGTCGGCCTCGACGCGAAGAGCGCCGCGCTGACCCTCGGCAAGCGGCCGGGGGCCGTCCGCACCGCCGCGCACCGCGGTCTGAAGCGGCTGGCCGAGCTCCTCGGCGCGGACCCGAAGACCTCCTTCTCCCTCGACGCCGTACCGCATCCGAGGCAGCCGAGCAGCCGCCCGGTGACGTCCGCCGGTGTGACGCATTCGCGTACGCGGACGCAGAAGGACATGTGATGGCCGACGAGCACGACACGTGGCTGGACCGCGACGCGGCGGAGCGCCTGCTGCGCGGGGAGCCCTTGCGGGCCGTCACCGACGACGACATCCGGCGGGCCCGGCGGCTCGTCTCCACGTTCGACGCACTGACCGCGCTTCCGGCCGGACCCGATGGTGAACTCCCGGGCGAGGACGCGGCGTTGAAGGCGTTCCGTGAGGCCGGCGCCGTCTCCGCCGTGGACGACGCCGTCGACCGTTCCGGGACGGTCACCGCCCGCACCGACCGTGCCGGGCGCTCTGGTCGCTCCATCGGCCCCGGGCCGCACCGGATCGGCGCAACCGGAGCGCTGGGAGGGGCCGAGCCGGGGCGCGGCGCCGTGGGCGGCCCGCGCTGGGGACGGCCGGTGCGGTTCGGGCTGGCCGCCGCGCTCGCCGCGTGCATGGCCGGCGGGGTCGCCGTCGGGGCCGGGACCGGAGTGCTGCCCTCGCCGTTCGGCGGCAACGGTGATCCGGCGCCGGCCGCCTCCGTCTCCGGCATGGCCAGCCCCGACCAGCCGCTCGCCTCGCCCCCGCCGGACGACACGGACCGCGACGAGGTGGTGCCCGACGGCTCGGCTTCGCCCGACGGCGCCGGTTCGCCGAGCGCGGGGAACAACGGGAACCGCCCGGAGAGACCCGAGAGCAAGGACTCGACCCGCACGCCCGACCCCGACGCCACGCGCAACGGCAACGCGTCCGAGGGTGTGCGCCGCCGCCTGATCGAGGCCTGCCTCAGGTACCGCGGCGGGGAGCTCGGCGCCGACGAACGGCGGCGGCTGCGCGACTCCGCGAAGAGGTACGGCCGCAGCGCCGCGGACATCGGCCGGTTCTGCGACCGCGTGCTCGGCTCCTCCGGCGGCTCCTCCGAATTCGAGCTCGGCGGCGGATCGAACGGATCGGGTGGAAAGGGCGGCTCGGACGGCCGCGGCGACGGCCAGGACGGCGACGAGGACGACGACGCGGGCAGTGGCAACAGCGGCAGTGGCGACGGAGAGAACGCCGGTTACCACCCGATCGCGCCCACCCCCACTCCCTCGCCGAATCTGTCCTACAGCGCCTCGCCCGAACTGCCGACGGCGACGGCCGCGCCCTCCCCCGCCGCCTCCTAGCGCGGCTCTGATCTCCGTCCTGACCTGCGCGGACACGACTCATCAAAAGAGTTCCGCGACGGGTGTGACATTTTTTGAGGACCGGACGCAGTACTGAGTGAGCCGACTGGTCATCGGCCGTGCACGAGCCGGGGTTCCCCCCGTACCTTCGGCTCAGTGCCACTGGCGTGGGTGGGGCGGGTTCCCCCGGTCCCACCCACGCCGTCTCAGCTCCTCATCTTCACGAGGCCGGCGGGCGGACCGCCCTCACCAGTAGATGACGACCTTGTCGCCGTCACGGACCTGGGCGAACAGGCTCGCGATCTTCCCCTCGTCCCGAACGTTCACACAGCCGTGCGAGGCGCCGCTGTAGCCGCGGGCCGCGAAGTCCGACGAGTAGTGCACGGCCTGGCCGCCGCTGAAGAACATCGCGTAGGGCATGGGCGTGTGATAGATCGTCGAGACGTGGTGGCGGGACTTCCAGTACACGTGGAAGACGCCCTCGCGGGTGGGCGTGTACTGCGAACCGAACCGCACGTCCGTCGTCATCAGCCGCTTGCCGTCCACCATCCACGACACCGTCCGGCTCGTCTTGCTGATGCAGAGCACGCGTCCGGTCAGACAGCGCGGATCGGGCTTCGCCGCCGGCTGCCCGCCCGACGCGTACAGCTCGTCGCGGGTCGGCTCATGCGTCATGTTCAGCAGCCGCTGCCAGGTGACGGTGTCGGTGGTGCCGGTGCGCGGCAGGCCGCGCTTGCCCTGGAATCCCCTGACCGCGTCGGTCGTCGAGGCGCCGTATGTCCCTGTCGGTCCGTCGAAGAGCCAGGCCACCTGACGCAGCCGCGCCTGCAACTCGCGCACCTGCTTGCCCTCGTCACCGGGGGTGAACAGGGTCCGGGGAGCGGGAGCCGCCGGTGCCCTGGACGGACCGGAGGCCCCGGAGGGACCGGATGGGGCGGACGGGCGGGCCGGGCCGGACGGCTTGGCGTCGCCCGGAGCCGTGGCCGGGCCCGACGCGGAGGGTGCCGAGGGCGCGACCGGCGGCGACGAGTGCGTGCCGCTGCCACCCGGGCCGACCGCCTGCGCCGTGCAGCCGCCGACCAGGGCCAGTACCCCGGTGGCGGCGAGTGTTCTCCGTATGACAGCTGTCCGCATGACGTCCCCCGCCTGCCGCGCCGATCCCTCTTGTCACCACAGATGCTGCCCGCGCCGGGATGGTTGCGAACAAGGGCCGGAGAGCGGGTACATCTCCGGGGCAAGGCTGTGAGCAAGGTCCCAGCGTGGCCCTCTCCAACGCCCGCGCGCCCGCCGCTACAGTCCGTCGCGGAGGCGCCGGCTACTGGCGGGTAACGGGCGGGCACCGCAAGCACAGTCGTAAGCAGCCATGAACGGCACTGAACAGTCCTGAATAGTTGTAAACAGTCGTAAATCGTAGGCACCGACACGATCAGTCGGCAGATCGCTGGAGGCACAACCATGGCGCGCGAATCCGAGTCGGGTCTGCCCATCGAGCCGGTGTACGGCCCGTCGGCACTGGAGGGCTGGGATCCGGAGGGGAAGCTGGGGGAACCGGGCGCCTATCCCTACACCCGTGGTGTGTATCCGTCGATGTACACGGGCCGCCCGTGGACGATGCGCCAGTACGCGGGCTTCGGCACGGCCACCGAGTCCAACGCCCGCTACAAGCAGCTGATCGCGAACGGCACGATGGGCCTGTCCGTCGCCTTCGACCTGCCGACCCAGATGGGCCACGACTCCGATGCGCCGATCGCCTCGGGCGAGGTCGGCAAGGTCGGTGTCGCCATCGACTCGATCGACGACATGCGGGTGCTGTTCGGCGGGATTCCGCTGGACAAGGTCTCCACGTCGATGACGATCAACGCGCCGGCCGCGCTGCTGCTGCTGATGTACCAACTGGTCGGCGAGGAGCAGGGCGTCCCGGCGGACCAGCTGACCGGCACGATCCAGAACGACGTGCTCAAGGAGTACATCGCCCGCGGCACCTACATCTTCCCGCCCAAGCCCTCCCTGCGGCTGATCGCGGACATCTTCAAGTACTGCCGGGCCGAGATCCCGAAGTGGAACACCATCTCGATCTCCGGCTACCACATGGCCGAGGCCGGGGCCACGCCCGCGCAGGAGATCGCCTTCACTCTCGCCGACGGCATCGAGTACGTACGCACCGCGGTCGCCGCCGGGATGGACGTGGACGACTTCGCGCCGCGCCTGTCGTTCTTCTTCGTGGCCCGCACCACGATCCTCGAAGAGGTCGCCAAGTTCCGTGCGGCCCGGCGGATCTGGGCCCGCGTGATGCGCGAGGAGTTCGGCGCGAAGAACCCCAAGTCGCTGATGCTGCGCTTCCACACCCAGACCGCGGGCGTGCAGCTGACCGCCCAGCAGCCGGAGGTGAACCTGGTCCGCGTCGCTGTCCAGGGCCTGGCCGCCGTCCTCGGTGGCACCCAGTCGCTGCACACGAACTCCTTCGACGAAGCGATCGCCCTGCCCACCGACAAGAGCGCGCGTCTGGCCCTGCGCACCCAACAAGTCCTCGCCTACGAGACCGATGTGACCGCCACCGTCGACCCGTTCGCCGGGTCCTACGTCGTGGAGAAGATGACCGACGACGTGGAGGCCGCCGCCCTCGCCCTCATGGAACGCGTCGAGGACCTGGGCGGCGCCGTGACCGCGATCGAGCACGGCTTCCAGAAGGGCGAGATCGAACGCTCCGCCTACCGCATCGCCCAGGAGACCGACGCCGGTGACCGCGTCGTGGTCGGCGTCAACCGCTACCAGCTCGACGCCGAAGAGCCCTACGAGCCGCTCCGCGTGGATCCCGCCATCGAGGCCCAGCAGGCCGAACGCCTCGCCACACTGCGCGCCGAACGGGACCAGTCCGCCGTCGACCTCGCCCTCGCCGCTCTGAAGAAGACCGCCGAGGGTGACGGCAACGTCCTCTACCCGATGAAGGACGCCCTGCGCGCCCGCGCCACCGTCGGCGAGGTCTGCGACGCGCTGCGCGAGGTGTGGGGCACCTACGTCCCCTCCGACCGGTTCTGACCAGCGATCTTCCGGCACATGAAACCCCTGGGCGGAGGGTCGGGCGGCTGTGCGACACTCCGCTCATGCTGGGTGTCATCGATCTTCCGACCTATCTCGCGGGTACCGTCCTCATCGTCCTCCTCCCGGGGCCGAACTCGCTGTACGTGCTCTCCGTCGCCGCCCGTCGCGGCATACGCACCGGATACAAGGCGGCTGCCGGTGTCTGGTGCGGCGACACCGTCCTCATGACGCTGTCCGCAGCCGGTGTCGCCTCCCTTCTGCAGGCCAACGCCGTGCTGTTCGGAATCGTGAAGTACGCCGGAGCCGGCTATCTGACCTGGCTCGCGGTGGGCATGCTGCGGGCCGCCTGGTCGATGTGGCGGACCCGCCGTGAGCGGATCGCCGCCGCCGAGGCCGGCCTCGCCGAGGCCCCCTCACCGCAGGAGCGGCCCTTCCGCCGGGCCTTCGTGATCAGCCTCCTCAACCCGAAGGCGATCCTCTTCTTCATCGCCTTCTTCGTGCAGTTCGTCGACCGCTCCTACGCCTATCCCGCCATCTCCTTCGTCGTGCTCGGCGCCTTCGCGCAGATCGCGAGCGTGCTGTACCTGTCGGCCCTGATCTTCAGCGGCACCAGGCTCTCCGCCGCCTTCCGGCGCCGCAAGCGGCTGTCGGCCGGTGCGACCTCGGCTGCCGGGGTGCTGTTCCTCGGGTTCGCGGTGAAGCTGTCGCTGGCCAGCGTGTAGGCCTGCTTCTCGGGGTGGCGTCCGGCGGGGCGGGAGGCTCCGGTGCCTTGGAGGGCGGCTGACCTCACCGCACCCCGGGGCCGGCCTCCACCCCGGCCCCTATCTCTGCCAGGTACTCCACGGCTCCCTCCGCGCTCTCCCCGGCCCACGCCACATAACCGTCCGGCCGCACCAGGAACACCCCTGAGCCGTATGCCTCGTACGCCGGGAAGCGCGCCGCCCGTATGAACTCGCCCTCCAGGTGCGGGAGTTCGGCCTCCGTCCCCACGGCGAGCAGGGTCCAGTGCGGGCCCCGGAAGATGTCGAAGAGCCGGGTCCCGCCGCGTCGTCCGTCCGGGGCCCGGTCGCCGGCCCGCAGCGCCTCCTCCGGGAGGTCCGCCCGGGTCTCCCGGGTCAGCGTCGACTCCCGGTACCCGATGCCCAGTTGACGCACCTCGTCACCGCGCTGCACGGCCCGGCCCACCACACCGGCGCGGTGGATGCGGGTGCTGATACCGAGGATGTCCGCCGCGATCGGCAACCGCTCCTCCTCGTAGGTGTCCAGGAGCACCTCCGGTGCGCCGGACAGGACCGCCGCCAGCTTCCACGACAAGTTGTAGGCGTCCTGCACGCTCGTGTTCAGGCCCTGGCCGCCCGCGGGGGAGTGGACGTGCGCCGCGTCGCCCGCCAGGAAGACCCGGCCCTCGCGGAAGCGGTCCGCCAGCGCCGCGCGCGCCCGGAAGTCCGAGGCCCAGACCACCTCGGCGATGTGCTCCTCCAGGAGGGGCGTACGGGTCGCGAGAAGTTTGCTCACTCCGGCCGGTGAGGTGTCGGGGACCGCCGTCTCGTCCGCGTACTGCGCGGCCAGCTGGAAGAGGCGGCCGTCGTCCGACGGCAGCGGGCAGAACGCCACGCCGCCTTCCGGCGCGTTCGGCCACACGTGCCAGTGCGTGTCCGGGACCGGCGCGTCCGGCGTGATCCGCACGTCCGCCACCAGCATCGGCTTTGCGTCGACGGTCTCGCCGGTCATGGCGATGCCGAGCGCCCTGCGCACGGTGGACCGGCCGCCGTCCGCCGCCACCACATACCCGGCGCGCACCGTCGAACCGTCCTCGAACGTCGCCGTCACCCCCTCGGCGTCCTGCTCCAGGCCGCTCAGACCCACACCGAAGCGGACCTCGCCGCCCAGCTCCCGCAGCCGCGCGTACAGCACCTCTTGCGTGCGGGCCTGCGGTATCAGCCAGCCGTTCGCGAAGGGCACCTGCTCCGTCGGCTCGGAGCGCTTGAGCATGTCCCACTCCTCGCCCGGCTCGGCGCCCTCCCAGGCCAGCATCGTCGGGTACCCGGTGCCCGCCGCGTAGACCGCGTCCAGCACCCCGAGGTCGTACAGCACCTCCTGCGTGCGCGGCTGCAGCCCCTTGCCGCGCGAGCCGGGGAAGAGGCTCTCCGCCCGCTCGACCAGCATCGCCCGCACCCCGCGCCGGGCCAGGTCCGTGGCCAGGACCAGGCCGGTCGGGCCCGCGCCCACGATCAGTACATCCGTCGGCGTCGCCATGTCGCCACTCCTTAACGTCGTTAAGTTCGCTGGTTCGAGCATGACCTTAACGGCGTTAAACTGTCAAGCGTGGCTGAGCAGAGGAACCCGAAAGAGCCGAAGCGCACCAACGAGCCGAAGAAGGTCAAGCTCGACAAGGCGTACGTCGCCGACACCGCGCTCGACCTGCTGAACGACGTAGGTCTCGAAGGGCTGACGCTGCGTGCCATCGCCAAGGAGCTGAACGTGCAGGCACCCGCCCTGTACTGGCACTTCAAGAACAAGCAGGCGCTGCTCGACGAGATGGCGACGGTGATGTTCCGGCGGATGACGAAGGCCGGACGAGAGGTCGGCTACGAGCCCTCCGGCGCCTGGCAGGAGTGGCTGGTGCACGGCAACCGGCAGCTGCGCGGCACGCTTCTGCGCTACCGCGACGGCGCGAAGGTCTTCAGCGGATCACGTTTCACCGGGACCGACCACGGGCCCGAGATGGAGGCGAACCTGCGCTTCCTCATCGACGCCGGATTCACCCCGGACCAGGCCGCGTGGGCCAGCGCCACCGCGTACCTGTACACGCTCGGCTTCGTCACGGAGGAGCAGGGCGTGCAGCCGCTGCCCGACGAGCGGCACCCCGGCTACGACGTACAGGAACGCGCCGAGATGCTCGCCGACTACCCGCTCGCCGCCGCCGCGGGCGGGCAGCTGTTCGCGGCGTACGACGAGCGGTTCGAGGAGGGGCTGCGGTTGATCGTGGCGGGGATCGAGGCGCGTTACGGGGTGCGCTGAGGCGCGGGCCGTCGATCTGCTGCCCCGGTCGGACGAGCGTGCCGTCGGCGGTGCGGGGTCTGGTTGCGTGGGCCTCGGCGACGGGCGGCAACGGCCTGCCGGTCAACGCCGTCGTGGTGACGCGCAGGTCCGACTTCTGCACTGTCGGCCGCAAGCGATGACGGCGGGCGAACCCGGTCACCGTTCACCCTGGACGCGAACCTGCCGAGCCACGACGTCAAGGGCTGTTTCACAAGGTCCGAGGACGGCAGCGGCCCGGCCGTCTGCAACACGGCTGCCGACCGGCAGATCCTCAACTGCAAGGTCAAGCGGCCGGGCGGACCATGGGGAGAAGGCCGGTTCTTCGCGGACGGTCCTCCCGTCACCGACGCCGGGACAGGTGCGGGCCGGGACACGTATGCGATGGCCGACGAGTACGTGCCCGGGAAGTTCTTCGTGACGTGGGGGCACGACACGTCGGAGATCAAGGTGGCGCGTACCGACATCGGGACCACGACGGCCGCTTGGTCCGGCGGCCGACCGCCGAGGCCCCCTTGCCGGGCCGTCCGGGCAAGGGGGCCTCGGCGGTCAAGCGCGCGCGTTGCCCGCACTCCGGTCAAGTGCTCTGCGCAGCGCGGGTGTCGCCCTCTTCTCGACGTAGCGGTTCAGCAGCCAGGCGAGCATCAGCATCACACCGATCGTCGCCACGAACGTGGCCCATGACGGCAGGCCGGCGTGGCGGTGCAGGGTCTCGATCGTCACCCAGCCCAGGTGCTCGTGGACCAGGTAGAAGGGATAGGTCAGGGCGCCCGCGACCGACAGCCACCGCCAGTTCGCCCACGCTGTCCAGCCGATCGCGATCGCCGTCACCGCGGCGAAGCCGAGCGTGATGACCGCGATGATCCCGAACGAGGTGCGGTACGAGAAGAAGTCCGGGTTCGGGGCGTGCCACAGCCGGTCGACGGCGTAGTGCTGCCCGATCAGCCAGCTCACGGCGACGATGCCCCAGGCCGTCGCGTCCCGCCGGTCGCGGTGCACCAGGTACAGGCCGATGCCGCCGATGAAGAAGGGGGCGTACTCGGGCATGAGCGTGAGGGTGAGCAGGGGTTCGTCCGTGGCCTCGGCGAGCGCCGCGGCCAGGGTCCAGACCGCGCAGAACAGCACGACGCGGTGCCGGGTCGCGCCCGGAAGAACGACGCACAGCGCGAACAGCGCGTAGAAGCGCAGTTCGGCCCACAGGGTCCAGCACACGCCCAGCACCCGGTCCACGCCCAGGGGTTGCTGGAGCATGGTCAGGTTCACCAGCGCGTCACTCGGCGAGACCGCCTTGTAGACCACGACGGGCACCGCGAAGACCGCGGTGACCAGCACGATCGCCACCCAGTAGGACGGCAGCAGGCGGCTCGCGCGCGAGGCGAAGAAGGACCTCAGGGGCCTGCCCCATCCGCTCATGCAGATCACGAACCCGCTGATCACGAAGAAGATCTGCACGCCGAGGCAGCCGTACGCGAACCAGCCGTGCAGGGACGGGAACTGGGTGCGCGGTGAGGTGCCCCAGGCGTGGGACACCTCACCGTCGCGGCCGCCGTAGTGGTAGGCCGCGACCATGAGCGCGGCGATCAGTCGCAGGCCGTCGAGGGCGTACAGGCGCGGCGCGGCCCGCTTCGTCCGCGCCGGGGCGGCGGCCGCCGGCTGGGGTGCGGGCGCGGGGAGCGCGGGAGTCGGGTCGGTGACGGTCATCCGAGTGCGGCCCGCTTGAAGGAACGGGCCCGTTTGGCGACCCTGCGCACCGCCGCGTTACGGGGGATGAACGCGAGCTGCGACGGGACGGCGCCGGGCAGCGCGAGGGAGGTCAGGCGGCGGCGCTTGAAGTACCGCCACGTGTGACCGTCCAGCCGCGTCGAGAGATAACGCTCGGCCGCGGGGCGCAGATCCGGGTAGATCCTGGCCTGCATCGCGAAGCCGACCGCCCGCAGCAGATCGGTCAACTCTGCGACGGACAGCCCCTGTTCCTGGGATTCGACGCCGGCGCGGTCGTCGAGCTCGGGCAGCAGCGCGTCGACGATGGTGACCGGGACCCGGTTGCTGTTCTGGTACGGGGCGAGGCGGTCGAGGAGCGTCGACGTGCCGACCCGGGCCACCGGGATCCCGTACAGCGCCGATGCGGTGAGCAGCGCCGTGGAGAAGCAGCCGACGACCAGCGCCGGGCGCATCCGCTGGTAGATCACCTCGGCGAGGACCGGGGTGTCCAGGACGGTCAGCTCGATGCCGAGCTGCTCCGCCTCCTTCTCCAGGGTGCGCGACCAGCGGGCCGGGGCCGTGGGGTGCGGCTTGAACACGATGTGCCGGTGCCCCAGTTCGGACGCGCCGCGCATCATCCGTACGTGCAGGTCCTCTTCCTCCTCGGCCGTGAGGATGTCGAGGGCGGAGAGGTACTGGCCGAGCAGCAGGGCGGGTTCACCGGCCACGTGCGGCAACGCGCCCGCGAGATCACCGAGTTCGGCGAGAACTTTGACGAAGACGTCCGTCGGCACGATCTCGGGCTCGACGCCGAACTCCGTGAGCAGCAGCGGCTTGAGGCCCGGCACCAGGTCGAGGTGGAGGAGGCGGCGCACGCGGGTGCCGACCAGTGGGTCGATCTTGTTGCGGGTCGGGCCGTAGCTCATCAGGCCGTCCGCGTACACGTCGACCGGGGCGCCCGTGAAGATCTGCGCGACAGCCATCGCCGGGTTGACCTGGATGGACTCGACGGCCAGTTCGATGTCGTCGTCGCCGAGTCCCCACAGCAGCCGCAAGTGCCGTTCCCACAGCGGGAGATCGTCGGGGCGGGGGGTCCAGCCACCCGGATGGAACGGGGAGATCGCCTCGTTCCAGGACAGGACGGAGTCGAAGCGGCCGCGCAACAGCTCGAAGCCGGGCATCTCGTCGACGGCCGGCGTCGTCTCGGGCGTCGCCGCGTTGTTGGCGACCAGCAATATCGTGCGGTCCGCCGGGGCGAACCGGGCGGCGTCCAGCGCGGCCGCGAGCGTCGCGGTGCCGTACAGGGTCGAAGCGAGCAGGATGCGAGTCGTGCGCTTCGTCGTGCTCTTCGTCATGCGGCGCTCTCCGTGCTCACCGGGCGGCGGCGCAGCCGGCGCAGCCGCGTGGCGCGCTCGACGTCCATCGAGTCGAGCGCTTCGTCGAGCACCCGCTGCGGCATGCGCTTGAGCGCCGCCGCGCTGAGGGATTTCAATTTGCGCGCCACAGGCGGTTCGAACCTTTCGATGGATCCCAAGTGGTGGGAAATGATGGCGCAGTACGTGCGCACGGCCTTCGGCAGCAGCTGATCGGCATCCCGGTCCTGTGCAGTTTCCCGTACGACCTGGTCGAATGCGCGAATGAAATCGAGCTGGCGTACGTCGCCGATCTGAGTGAGTGACGAGGCGACACCGCGCCGGTAGAAAACGCCCAGCGGACTCACCGCGGCAAAGGATTTCGCCTCGCGGTGCAACCGCCAGATCCAGGGCCGGTCCTCCGCGGTGCGCAGTCCGTCGGTGAAGTGCAGCAGCCCCTCGTCGGCGAGGCGCCGGTGGTACATGCCGGCCCACGCGTACGCGTAGTCCACGGACGTCGAGCGGTCCGCGGGCAGGATCGCCTCGCGCGGATCGAGGACAACGTCGCGCCTGCCGTGCGGCACGCGGTGGATCGTGCGGGCCCGCGCCGTGCACTGCACATGGTCCGTACGCACGAAGTCGCAGCCCAGGCCCTCGATGGCGGACAGGAGCCGGGGGTAGTAGCCCGGCGCGAGCCAGTCGTCACCGTCGAGGAATGTCAGGTATTCGCCGCGTGCCGCGTCCAGGCCGGTGTTGCGGGCGGTGGCGAGTCCCCCGTTCTGTTCGTGTCGCACGACGACCGCGCCGGGCAGCTCGCGCTCGGCGCGCGCGAGAATGTCCGGAGTCTCGTCCTTGGAGCAGTCGTCGACGAGAATGAATTCGAAGTCGTCGCGCGCGTTCGCCCGCAGACTTCTCAGGGTGTCGGGTGCATATTGCTGCACGTTGTAGAACGGCACGATGACGGAGAGCTTGACCACGTCCGTGACGTTAGGCGGCGGTCCGGCATTCGTCTTGGCCGGGAACTTGATGCCAGGTGAACGACGTGTGGCGGGACCGTGAACCAGCCACTCCGCAGGGCATTTCCCGGGCCGATTCGCCATTCGTCGGTGTGCTGTTAACCGTTTGTTGCACTCCGGTTGGGCCGCGGCTCGAAATCGCTTCCTAACTTTCTCGGTGTGCCAGCAAGTACAGCCGAGCAACGGCGGATCGCCGTACTCGCAGACTCCGACACCCGATGGAAATGGGGCGCGCTCACCGCGGCCCGGCTCACCTCCGACTCCGGCAGCGCCGGCCGCCCTGCCCTCGATGGATTCCTGCTGCGGGGCCGGGCCACCCCCACCCCGCGCCAGCTCACCGAGGTCGGCGCCCGCGCCGACCGGCTGCGCGAGGTCACCGCGGTCGAGTTCCTGCGCGAGATGGAGCGCGAATCCGATGCGTACGACGTGGTCGTCCTCGCCCTCGTGGGCGGTGCCGTCCAGGCCGTACTGCACGGGCTCGGCCACGCCTGGCGCGAGTCGGCGAAGCGGCCCGTCGTCGTCACCGGCTATGTCGGCGTCGTCTACGAGAAGCTGACCGACGGGCTGCTGCTGCGGCACGGCGCCGACGTGGTGCTCGCCAACTCCCGGTACGACGCGGAGCGGTTCCGCACCGTGTACGAGGGGGTCGGCGCGGACGCCGCGGCGGTGACCGAGTGCGCGCTGCCGTTCCTCGGCGGCGAGGCCTACAAGGAGGAGCACGACCCGTACACCGTGGTCTTCGCCGCCCAGCCGTCGGTGCCGGACAGCCCGGCCGACCGGATGTACCTGCTCAACCGCCTGGTGCAGCACGCCCGAGCGCACCCCGAGCGCGAGGTGCTGCTCAAGCTGCGCAGCAAGCCCGGCGAGCACACCACGCACATCGAGGAAGTCCCGTACCAGAAGCTCGTCCAGCGGCTGACTCCGCCACCCAACTTCCGTCTCGTATACGGAAACATGGGCGAGGTCCTCGACCGTACGGACCTGCTGGTCACGGTCAGTTCCACGGCCGCGCTCGAATCCCTGCACCGGCGCGTCCCGACCGCGCTGCTCACCGACCTCGGGGTGCGCGAGGCGCTCGGCAACCACCACTTCACCGGCTCCGGCTGCCTGGTCTCGTGGGACCAGCTGGACGCGGGCGAGCTGCCCGAGGCGGACCCCGCGTGGGTGGCCCGGCAGGGCGTCGCCGCCGACGGGTCGTACGAGAGCGCCTTCGACGGGGCGCGGGCCAGGGTCGCCGAGCTTCTGGCGCACCCGCGGCAGGCCCCGCTGAAGCCGTACTACAGCCCCACCACCGCCCCCGGCTACCTGCCGCGCATCCTCGCCCGCCACCACCTGGCGCCCGACGGCAGCCCGCTGCCCGGCGCGCCCGCCGCCGACCAGGAGCCGGGCGCCGTGCGGCAGATCGTCCGCCGGGCCGCCCGCGGCGCCTACCGGCACGGCGTGCAGCGCGTCGCCCCCGTGATCCGGCGGATGGGCGAGCTGTGACTCCCCGTGCCACCGGACCGCGCCCCGAACGTCCCGAGCCCCGCGAACTCCCCCCACTCCGCGAACTCCGCGAAGGAGCAACCCACATGACCGACCCGGAAGCGGGACAGGCGACCCCGGTCCGCCGCGTCCTCGCCGTGATCCCCGCCCGCGGCGGCTCCAAGGGGGTGCCGGCCAAGAACCTCGCCCAGGTCGGCGGCGTGCCCCTGGTGGCCCGCGCCGTGCGCGAGTGCCTCGCCACCCGGCAGGTCACCGACGTCGTCGTCTCCACCGACGACGAGGCCATCGCGGCGGCCGCGCGGGAGGCGGGCGCCGAGGTCGTCATCCGGCCCGCCGCCATCGCGGGCGACAAGTCCAGCTCCGAGGCGGCCGTGCTGCACGCCATGGACGCGCACGAGGCGCTGCACGGCGCGGCCGTGGACGTGGTCCTGCTCGTGCAGTGCACCAGCCCGTTCATCGCCCGCGAGGACGTCGACGGGGTGGTCCGCGCGATCGTCGCGAACGGGGCGGACAGCGCCCTGACCGTCGCCCCCTTCCACGGGTTCGTGTGGCGCGACGCGGCGGACGAGCCGGGGGCCGTCGCCGCCGGGCGGTCCGCCGCGCTGGGCGGCACCGACACCCTCGTCACCGAGGCACCCGCGACCGCCGGCGGCTACGGCGTCAACCACGACAAGTCCTTCCGCCAGATGCGCCAGGACCGCCCCCAGGACCTGCTGGAGACCGGCGCCGTCTACGCGATGGAGGCCACCGGCTTCCGCCGCCACGAGCACCGCTTCTTCGGCCGCACCGAGCTCGTGCGCACCGACCCCGCGAAGGTCCTGGAGATCGACGACCCGCACGACCTGGCCCGCGCCCGCGCGCTGGCCCCCCTTTTCGACGCGTCGCGCGAGACGGTCCTCCCCACCCGGGAGGACATCGACGCGGTCGTCCTCGACTTCGACGGCACCCAGACCGACGACAGGGTGCTGATCGACTCCGACGGACGGGAGTTCGTCACCGTGCACCGCGGTGACGGCCTCGGCATCGCGGCCCTCCGCAGGAGCGGCCTGCACATGCTGATCCTGTCCACGGAACAGAACCCGGTGGTCGCCGCCCGGGGCCGGAAGCTCAAGATCCCGGTCCTGCACGGCATCGACCGCAAGGACCTCGCGCTGAAGCAGTGGTGCGAGGAGCAGGGCATCGCGCCGGAGCGCGTGCTCTACGTCGGCAACGACGTCAACGACCTCCCGAGCTTCGCCGTCGCCGGCTGGCCCGTGGCGGTCGCGAGCGCCCATGACGTCGTACGCGGCGCCGCACGCGCGGTCACCACCGCCCCCGGTGGCGACGGCGCGATCCGAGAGATCGCCAGCTGGATCCTCGGCCCCTCTCTCGACTCCCTCGACAAGTAAGGAACGCCCCCCATGTCCGCACAGCCCGCCCAGAACTCTCCGTTCGGTCTCAACTCCCGTCTGCGCACCTTTGGTTCGCGCACCGCGGGCCCGGGTCACCCCGTCTACATCACGGGCGAGATCGGCATCAACCACAACGGCGACCTGGACAACGCGTTCAAGCTGATCGACGTCGCCGCCGAGGCCGGCTGCGACGCCGTCAAGTTCCAGAAGCGCACCCCCGAGATCTGCACCCCGCGCGACCAGTGGGACATCGAGCGGGACACCCCCTGGGGCCGGATGACGTACATCGACTACCGCCACCGCGTCGAGTTCGGCGAGGACGAGTACCGCCAGATCGACGAGCACTGCACGAAGCGCGGCATCGACTGGTTCGCCTCCCCGTGGGACACCGAGGCCGTCGCCTTCCTGGAGAAGTTCGACGTGCCCGCCCACAAGGTGGCCTCCGCCTCGCTCACCGACGACGAGCTGCTGCGCGCCCTGCGCGCCACCGGCCGCACCGTCATCCTCTCCACCGGCATGTCGACGCCGAAGCAGATCCGGCACGCCGTCGAGGTCCTGGGCAGCGACAACATCCTGATGTGCCACGCCACCTCGACGTACCCGGCGCAGGCCGAGGAGCTCAACCTCCGCGTCATCAACAGCCTCCAGGCCGAGTACCCGAACGTCCCGATCGGCTACTCCGGCCACGAGACCGGCCTGCAGACGACCCTCGCGGCCGTCGCCCTCGGCGCCACGTTCGTCGAGCGTCACATCACCCTCGACCGCGCCATGTGGGGCTCGGACCAGGCCGCCTCCGTGGAGCCGCAGGGCCTCACGCGCCTCGTCCGCGACATCCGCACCATCGAGCAGTCCCTCGGTGACGGCGTCAAGAAGGTCTACGAGTCCGAGCTCGGCCCGATGAAGAAGCTGCGCCGTGTCGCGGGCGTCGTCGCCGAGTCGGAGATCGCCGTCGCCGCCGGCGAGCCGGTCGGCGTCTGACCCCCAACTCCTCTGCGGCCCGGCGTGGTTGACCACGCCGGGCCGCCTCGGCGTCCCTGGGGAGGGCCGCATGTCCAGCAGTACCCTGTGCTTCGTCGAGAGCCCGGTGCAGCTCCTCAACGTCCTGGAGTGGGCCCACCGCGCCCAGGCCACCGCCACCGTCGTGGTGCTCTCGCCCACCGACCCGATGACCCGCGGCCAGCTGCGCCGCATGGCCGAACTCGCCCGCGAGGAAGGCCATTCGGTCCGCTGGGAGGAAGCACGCGGCGGCGCGAGCGCCCCCTTCCAGACCGTCGGAGGCCTCGCGGGGTCGCTGCGCACCGCAGAGCGCGTGGTGATAGGCGACCCGTTCTCCCGCTACGTACAACTGCTGCTGACGATCACCCGGGCCCGCGATCTGGTCGTCGTCGACGACGGCACCGCCACCATGGAGTTCATCTCCCAACTGGCGCGCGGCGAACGGCTCGTCCGCTGGCACCGGCGCGGCGGCCGCCCGAGCCCCCGCGACCTGGCCTTCGCCCCCATCTCCGCAGCGGCCCGCCGCAGACTCACCCCGCGCCCCGGCCATTCCGTGTCCGTCTTCACCTCCATGCCGGTGGACCAGGTGCCCGACGGGGTGACGGTGACCGCGAACGACTACGCCTGGACCCGCGCCCGCTTCGGCCCGCCCCGCCTGACCCGCGGCGCCGACCTGGTCGGAACATCCCTGGTGGAGACGGGAGTTGTCGACCTCGACCGGTATCTTCAGGCCGTCCGCGAGCTCGCCGCGGCGCACGGCGCCACCCGCTACTTCGCCCACCGCCGCGAGGCCGCCGACAAACTCCACCGCCTCGCCACCGAGACCGGCCTGGAGGTCGTCCGCCCCGACCTCCCGCTCGAACTCATCGCCCGCCGCGGCCCCATCGGCCGGACGATCCTCAGCTTCCCCTCGACGGTCGTGCACACCCTGCCGATCGCCCTGGACGGCACGGGCGTGAAGGTCGCGGTCTGCGAGATCGACCCGGCCTGGCTCAGCCACGGCGTCTCCGACCACGCGCAGGGCTTCCTCGCGGGGATCGCGGGGTCGGCGCGGGGGGCGCGGGCGGTGTGAGGGTCGGGCCGGGCGGAGCGAGCGCGGGGCTTGTCGGAGCCGCGTTCGTCGTGGCGGGCGCCGCCGTCGCCATAGCGCGCCGGACCGGGCCGTGACCATACGTCGGACAGTGGGCTCCACCGCGGCCCGGGCACAGAAGGAAACAGAGGTCATACCCTCATCGAGCGATCGACATGCGCAGCGCGGCCATATTTCTTACCCCAATCTGGCTGAAGTTTTGTTGATCGAGGGTTAGTTGGTACCTGCATCGCCCTACCCTTCACAGGGTGAACCAGTTGAAGCCCCGAGAGTCCGAGGACGACCAGCCGGGGGAAGCCGTCCCCGGCAGCGCGCTCCCCGGCGCGCTGCCCGACGCCCTCCGTGCCGAGCTCGTCGCCTTCCGGCGCGACCTGCACATGCATCCCGAGCTGGGAAATCAGGAGTTCCGTACCACCGCCGTGCTCAAGACCCGCCTGGAGAAGGCCGGGCTCTCGCCGCGCGTGCTCGGGCTCGGCACCGGCCTCATCTGTGACATCGGGACCGGGACGGGGGAGTGGACCGGCGGCCGCGGCATGCTCGCGCTGCGCGCCGACATCGACGCGCTGCCGATCCCGGACACCAAGGCCGGCTGCGCGTACCGCTCCACCGTTCCGGACCGCGCGCACGCCTGCGGGCACGACGTGCACACCACGGTCGTGCTCGGCGCGGGCCTCGTCCTCGCCGAGCTGCACCGGCGCGGTGAACTCCCGCACCCCGTGCGGCTGATCTTCCAGCCCGCCGAGGAGGTGCTGCCCGGCGGCGCCGCCGACGTGATCGAGTGCGGCGCCCTCGAAGGCGTCCGCCAGATCGTCGCCGTGCACTGCGACCCGAAGGTCGACGCCGGGCGCATCGGCCTGCGGTACGGGCCGATCACCTCCGCCTGCGACCGCCTGGAGGTCACGCTCGACGGCCCCGGCGGACACACCGCGCGCCCGCACCTCACCACGGACCTGGTGATCGCCGCCGCGAAGGTCGCCGCCGACGTCCCGACGCTGGTCGCCCGCCGGGCCGACGCGCGCTCCGGGCTCTCCCTGACGTGGGGCCGGCTCGAGACGGGGCACACCTGCAACGTGATCCCGCAGCACGCCGAACTCTCCGGCACCGTCCGCTGCCTGGACCTCGACACCTGGCGCGAGGCGCCGGACCTGGTGCACGGCGCCATCCAGGAGATCGCCGACCTGTACCGCGCCAAGCCGGTCGTGAACTATGTGCGCGGAGTCCCTCCCGTCGTCAACGACCCGGTGGTCACCGACCTCCTCCGCGCCGCCATGGCCGTCCGCCGCGGCGCGGACTCCGTCGAGGACACCCAGCAGAGCCTGGGCGGCGAGGACTTCTCCTGGTACCTGGAGCACGTCCCCGGCGCGATGGCCCGCCTGGGTGTGAAGCCCCCGGAGGACCGCACCTCCCGCGACCTGCACCAGGGCGACTTCGACGTGGACGAGGCGGCGATCAAGGTAGGGGTCGAACTCTTCACAGCGACAGCACTGCTGGACGGTTGAAGCTCCTGCGGCGATTGAGCAGCGGGGCCCGGGGCGCAGCCCCGCGACCTCGGCACGATCGCCGCAGCCCGGCGAAACAAGGCCGTAACACCCCCCCGGCACGATCGGATAACGGCGGAGCCGACCCGCTTCCCCGCCCCTTCTACGCGCGTTACGCTCCGCCGAACTCAGCGCCCCACGCGGCGTGTTGACGAAGGAGCGGTCCACCATGCGTCGATCTCGTACGTCCCGCCTCACGCACATAGCCGTGGCCGTCACCGGCCTCGCCCTCGCCGCCACCGCCTGCGGCGGCACCAGCGCCGACAAGGCGGGCGACGAGGCGAAGGAGAAGAACCTCGGACTGGCGATCTCCTACGACGTCGGCGGCCGCGGCGACCAGTCCTTCAACGACGCCGCGTACTCGGGCATGGTCAAGGCGGACAAGGAGTTCGGCTACAAGAGCGACGACCAGGAGCCGAGCGACGGCGAGAGCGACGCGGACAAGATCGCGCGGCTCGGCTCGCTGGCCAAGTCGGGCTACAACCCGGTCATCGGGGTGGGCTTCGCCTACGCGCCGGCCGTGAAGGCCGCCGCCGCGAAGTACCCGAAGACCACGTTCGGCATCATCGACGACTCCACGATCCAGGCGAAGAACGTCGCGGACCTCGTCTTCAGCGAGGAGCAGGGCTCCTACCTGGCCGGTGTCGCGGCCGCCAAGGCGACCAAGACGAACACGGTCGGCTTCGTGGGCGGCGTGGACGTGCCGCTGATCCACAAGTTCGAGGCCGGCTACGTGCAGGGCGTGAAGGACACCAAGCCGAAGGTCAAGGTCGAGAAGCAGTACCTGACCGAGACGGCCGAGGAGGGTGGCTTCTCCAGCCCGGACAAGGGCAAGACGGCCGCCGAGGCGCAGATCGAGAAGGGCGCCGACGTGGTCTACCACGCGGCCGGTCTCTCCGGTCAGGGCGTCATCCAGGCCGCCGCCGCAAAGAAGGTCTGGGCGATCGGCGTGGACTCGGACCAGTACGACCAGAAGCCGCTGGCCGCGTACAAGGACTACATCCTGACCTCCGCGACCAAGGACGTCGGCCGCGCCGTGTACGAGCTCGCCAAGTCGGTCCACGACAAGAAGCCGCTGTCCGGGGTGACCCGCTTCGACCTGAAGGCGGGCGGCGTCGGCATCACCGACACCAACCCGAAGTACCAGGAGATCGCCGGTCTCGCGGACGCCGTGGCAAAGGCAAAGCAGAACATCATCGACGGCAAGGTGACCGTGGCCACGAAGCCGTAGCCGCCACGTCGTACACGCCCGTCTCGGAACACAGGCGCGCCCCGGAATCCCACGCGGATGCGGGGCGCGCCCGTATGTCCGTACAAGATCGCTTCCGGTCGCTTTCAGTACGGACGGATAACGGTCTGCCGGAGGGGGTTCAATGCGCGTTCTACGCGCGTTAATCTGCGGCGAAGCCAGCGCCGTCCGGTCCGTCGTCGGTGCTTGTACACAAGGAGCTCATCCCATGCGCCGGGTTTCCCGAATAGCGCTCGCAGGCACTGCGACCGTTGCTCTCGCCGCTTCCCTGTCCGCCTGTGGCGGCACCTCCAGCGACGCCGCAAGCAAGGAGAACGGCGGCAAGTCCAAGGGCATCGCCATCGCGTACGACGTCGGCGGCCGTGGTGACCAGTCGTTCAACGACGCCGCGTACGAGGGCATGAAGAAGGCCGAGAAGGAATTCGGCTACAAGGGCGAGGACCAGGAGCCGACCGACGGCGAGACGGACGCGGACAAGACCGCGCGTCTGGTGTCCCTGGCCAAGTCGGGCTACAACCCGGTCGTCGGCATCGGCTTCGCGTACGCGCCGGCCGTGAAGGCCGCCGCCGCGAAGTACCCGAAGACCACCTTCGGTGTCGTCGACGACTCGCAGGTCCAGGCGAAGAACGTCGCGGACCTCGTCTTCAGCGAGCAGGAGGCCTCCTACCTGGCCGGTGTCGCGGCGGCGAAGACCACCAAGACGAACACGGTCGGCTTCGTGGGCGGCGTGGACGTGCCGCTGATCCACAAGTTCGAGGCCGGCTTCGTGCAGGGCGCGAAGGACACGAACAGCAAGATCACGGTCGTCAAGCAGTACCTGAGCGAGACCGCCGAGGAGGGTGGCTTCTCCAGCCCGGACAAGGGCAAGACGGCCGCCGAGGCGCAGATCGAGAAGGGCGCCGACGTGGTCTACCACGCGGCCGGTCTCTCCGGTCAGGGCGTCATCGAGGCCGCCGCCACCGCGAAGGTCTGGGCGATCGGCGTGGACTCGGACCAGTACAGCCAGAAGCCGCTGGCCAAGTACAAGGACCACATCCTCACCTCGGCCACGAAGAACGTGGCGTCGGCCGTGTACAACCTGGCGAAGTCGGTCCAGGACGGCAAGCCCGAGACCGGCGTCATCACCGGTGACCTGAAGTCGGGCGAGGTCGGCCTCGCCGACTCGAACCCGGAGTTCTCGGGTAACGATGCGATGCAGAAGGCGCTGAAGGCTGCCGAGACGGGCATCACCAGCGGCAAGATCAAGGTCAAGAGCAAGCCGTAACCACGGGGACATGAGTGGGGAACGGGGTGCGGGAAGTCTCGGAGACGGGACGCTACCGCACCCCGTTCGCGGCGGGGCCAGCCTCCGCGTCGGACGATGATGCCGCACAATTCGCGCGCGATTCGCCCGAATTGACCGGCTCGCGTCCACTTCGTACTGCCGTAGGGGCTCTACGCGTGTAGAAGGCCCCCGTCTCCCAGGAGAGTGCGCCATCACCGCGTCCAGCAGCCCGCCGGCCGTCGAACTGACCGGCATCACCAAACGCTTCCCCGGCGTCGTCGCCAACCACGACATCCACCTCACCGTCCACAAGGGCACCGTGCACGCCCTCGTCGGTGAGAACGGTGCGGGCAAGTCGACGCTGATGAAGATCCTCTACGGCATGCAGAAGCCGGACGAGGGCACCATCGCGATCGACGGCGAGGCCGTCTCGTACTCCTCGCCCGCCGACGCCATCGCGCGCGGCATCGGCATGGTCCACCAGCACTTCATGCTCGCCGACAACCTCACGGTCCTGGAGAACGTGGCGCTCGGCAGCGAGAAGCTGTACGGGATCGGCGCCCGGGCCCGCCGCAAGATCGTGGAGATATCCGAGCGGTACGGCCTCGGCGTGCGCCCCGACGTGCTCGTCGAGGACCTCGGCGTCGCCGACCGGCAGCGCGTCGAGATCCTCAAGGTCCTCTACCGCGGCGCCACCACCCTGATCCTCGACGAGCCGACCGCCGTGCTCGTGCCGCAGGAGGTCGACGCGCTCTTCGACAACCTGCGCGAGCTCAAGGCCGAGGGCCTGTCCGTCATCTTCATCTCGCACAAGCTCGGCGAAGTCCTCTCCGTCGCCGACGAGATCACCGTCATCCGGCGCGGCACGACGGTCGGCACGGCCGTCCCCGCCGAGACGACGCCCCGCCAGCTCGCCGAGCTGATGGTCGGCTCCGAACTGCCCACCCCCGAGACCGCCGAGTCGACCGTCACCGACCGGCCGGTGCTCACCGTCAAGGGCCTGCGGCTCGACGCCGAGGGCGGCCGGCCGCTCCTCGACGACATCTCCTTCACCATCCACGCCGGTGAGGTGCTGGGCCTCGCGGGCGTCGAGGGCAACGGCCAGACCGAGCTGATCGACGCGCTCATCGGCCTCAAGGGCGCCGACTCCGGCACCATCGAACTGGCCGACACGGAGATCACCTCCTGGGCCACCCGCAAGCGCCGCGAGCAGGGCATCGGGTACATCCCCGAGGACCGCCACCGGCACGGCCTGCTCCTGGAGTCGCCGCTCTGGGAGAACCGCATCCTCGGCCACGTCACCGAGAAGCCGAACGCCCGCGGCGTGCTGCTCGACATCAAGGCGGCGCAGGAGGACACGCGCCGCATCGTCGAGGAGTACGACGTGCGCACCCCCGGCATCGACGTCACCGCCGCCTCGCTGTCCGGCGGCAACCAGCAGAAGCTGATCGTCGGCCGCGAGATGAGCCACAACCCGCGCTTCCTCATCGCCGCCCACCCGACGCGCGGCGTCGACGTCGGCGCGCAGGCGCAGATCTGGGACCAGATCCGCGAGGCCCGCCGCGAGGGCCTCGCCGTGCTGCTGATCTCCGCCGACCTGGACGAGCTGATCGGCCTCTCCGACACCCTGCGGGTGATCTACCGCGGGCGGCTCGTCGCCGACGCCGACCCGGCCACGATCACGCCGGAGGAACTGGGTTCGGCGATGACCGGCGCGGCCTCCGGCCACCTGGAACACGCAGACCCCGCAGAAGAAGATGCCGCCGAGGCGCCCGCGGCCCGGCAGCCGGAGGACGAGTCCTGATGGCCATGAAGAACAAGTTCGACAAGGAGCGGCTGCTCCTCGGCGTCTCGGGGCCGGTCATCGCCCTGCTGACCGCCGTCGTCCTGACCTCGATCGTGCTGCTCGCCTCGGGCAAGTCCCCGATCGAGCCGTACAGCATCATGTTCGAGCAGGCGACGTTCTCGGACGTGCAGGTCCTGATCATCAATCAGGCCGGCATGTACTACCTCGCCGCGCTCGCGGTCGCCATCGGCTTCCGCATGAACCTCTTCAACATCGGTGTCGACGGCCAGTACCGGCTCGCCGCCGTGGTCGCCGCGATCGTCGGCGCGAAGGTGGCACTGCCCGGCTTCGCGCAGGTACCGCTGCTGATCATCGTGGCGATGCTGACCGGCGCCATGTGGGCCGGTATCGCGGGCATCCTGAAGGTGACGCGCGGGGTCAGCGAGGTCGTCGCGACGATCATGCTGAACTCGATCGCGTCCAGCGTCATCGGCTACCTCTACCTGCCCGAGGTCTTCGGCGTGCAGGTCGGCAACAACAAGACGACCGGCATCATGCACGAGTCCGGCTGGTTCCCGGGCATCAACATGGGCGAGGGCGTCGGCGAGATCTACGGCTTCGTCGTCATCGCCGCGCTGCTCGGCGTCGCGTACTGGTTCGTCCTCAACCGCACCCGCTTCGGCTTCGACCTGCGCGCCACCGGCGCCTCGGAGTCGGCCGCGGCCGCGTCCGGCGTCGACGCCAAGCGCATGGTGCTGACCGCGATGCTCGTCTCGGGCGCGCTCGCCGGCCTCGCCGGTCTGCCGCTCCTCCTCGGCGACACGCACACGTACTCGCTCACCTTCCCGACCACGATCGGCTTCCAGGGCATCACCATCGCCCTGCTCGGCCGCAACTCGCCGGTCGGCATCGCCTTCGCCGCGCTCCTCATCTCCTGGCTGGAGAAGGCCTCGCAGGAACTCGACCTGCGCGGCTACGACAAGGAGATCGCGGTGATCATGCAGGGCATCATCACCATCGCCGTCGTCGTCTCCTACGAGGCCGTACGGGTCTGGGGCCAGCGCCGCCAGCAGCGCCGGGTCGGCATCGAACTCGCCGCCGCAGCCGGTGAGAACACCAGCGAACTCAAGAAGGAGGTCGCTGCCTGATGAGCACGGCTACGGTCCTCGACAAGAAGCCCGCGTCACCGCCCGCCCCCGGCGGCCGCCGCAAGATCTCCCTCCCCGTCCTGATGATCGTCATCGCGGGCGTCCTGGCACTCACCTCCCTCGTCCGCCTGATCACCGACGCGGACGGCATCACGAACGTCAGCCAGATGGCGACGGCCCTCCAACTCGCCGTCCCCATCGGCCTCGCGGGCCTCGGCGGTCTGTGGGCCGAGCGCGCGGGCGTGGTCAACATCGGCCTCGAAGGCATGCTGATCCTGGGCACCTGGTTCGGTGCCTGGGCCGGTTACCAGTGGGGCCCGTGGGTCGGCGTACTCGTCGGCATCATCGGCGGCGCCATCGGCGGCCTGCTGCACGCCGCCGTCACGGTGACCTTCAACGTCAACCACATCGTCTCCGGTGTGGCCATCAACATCCTCGCGCTCGGCGTCACCCGCTACCTCTCCAACTTCGCGTTCGAGGGCGTCGAGGGCGGCACGACGAAGCAGTCCCCGCCGGTCGACTCGCTCGGCACGATCACGGTCCCGGGCCTCTCCGACTGGCTGACGACCCTGAACGAGAAGCACTGGTTCTTCATCTCCGACATCGCGGGGCTCCTCGGCGGCCTGGTCACGGACCTCTCGCCGCTGACGATCATCGCGGTCGCGCTCATCCCGTTCACCTGGTGGGCGCTGTGGCGCACGTCGTTCGGCCTGCGGCTGCGCTCCTGCGGCGAGAACCCGGTCGCGGCCGAATCGCTCGGCGTGAACGTGATCAAGTACAAGTACCTGGCGGTCATCATCTCCGGCGGCCTCGCGGGCCTCGGCGGCGCCTTCCTCTCGATCGTCGCGAACCCCTTCTACCTGGAAGGACAGACCGCCGGTAAGGGGTACATCGGTCTCGCCGCGATGATCTTCGGTAACTGGATGCCGGGCGGACTCGCCCTGGGCGCGGGCCTGTTCGGCTACACCGACAGCCTCAAGCTGCGCGGCGGCACCGAGAACGTCCACGCGCTGCTCCTCCTTGTCGCGCTTCTCCTGGTGATCGGCGCCGTCTGGATGGTGGTCAGGAAGAAGTACGTGGCCGGTGTCGTGTGCGCCGTCGCCGCCGTCGGAATGGGAGCCTGGTACGCCACCACCGATGACGTGCCGACCCAGCTCGTCACCGCGACGCCGTACGTCGTCACGCTGCTGGTGCTGTCCTTCTCGGCCCAGCGCCTGCGGATGCCGAAGGCGGACGGCCAGCCGTACCGGAAGGGACAGGGCCAGTGATCTCCGAGGCCGACTGGAAGACCCTGCGGGAAGCGGCCCGCGAGGCCATGTCCCGTGCGTACGCGCCGTACTCGGGCTTTCCGGTCGGCGCGGCCGCCCTTGTCGACGACGGCCGCACGGTCTCCGGCTGCAACGTCGAGAACGCCTCGTACGGCCTCGGCCTGTGCGCCGAGTGCGGCCTGGTCTCGCAGCTCCAGCTGACCGGCGGCGGCCGCCTGACGCACTTCACCTGCGTCGACGGCAAGGGCGACCTCCTGATGCCCTGCGGCCGCTGCCGCCAGCTCCTCTACGAGTTCGGGGGCCCCGAACTGCTCCTGGAGACGGCGTCGGGTGTACGCCCGCTCGGTGAGATGCTGCCGGACGCGTTCGGCCCCGAGCACCTGAGCTGAACCGATCTGTACGCCTGAGGGGCGCCCTTCCCTGCCGGGGAGGGCGCCCCTCAGGCGTGCGGGCCCTCGCCGAGGGCGTTGAACAGGTCGCACCGCCACCCCTGCTCGCCGTCGAAGTCGAACAGCACCGGCGCGTCGCTGAACCACTCGTCGTCCTCGCGGTCCCACACCAGCCGGGCCGCCGTCAGCGCCGCCAGGCCGGCGCGCGCAGCCGCGGCCCGTGCTCGCGGAGCAGCGCGTCGCGGCTCTCCAGCCATCCCGGCCGGTATCCCGCGATGCCGAAGTCGAACATCGGCCCATCCTGGCAGAGGTGATCATCGAGAGGTCTTCACCGCTCTCGTCTATGCGCGTAGAGTCGACGGAATCCGCATCTGCCGCCGCTGGAAGGAAGTGCCATGGACGTCATCTCCGTCATCCGTACGAAGCGGGACCGCGGGCGGCTCAGTGACGCCCAGATCGACTGGGTCGTCGACGCGTACACGCGCGGCGACGTCGCCGACGAGCAGATGTCCGCCCTGGCCATGGCCATCTTCCTGAACGGCATGGACCGCGCGGAGATCGCCCGCTGGACCGCCGCGATGATCAACTCCGGTGAGCGGATGGACTTCTCGGTGCTGGCGCGACCCGCCGCCGACAAGCACTCCACGGGCGGCGTAGGCGACAAGATCACGCTGCCGCTCGCGCCGCTCGTCGCGGCATGCGGCGCCGCCGTGCCGCAGCTCTCGGGCCGGGGCCTCGGCCACACCGGCGGCACGCTCGACAAGCTGGAGTCGATCCCCGGCTGGCGCGCGAACATCACCAATGAAGAGATGATGCGGACGCTCGAGGACGTCGGCGCCGTCATCTGCGCTCCGGGCAGCGGGCTCGCCCCCGCCGACAAGAAGCTCTACGCGCTGCGTGACGTCACCGCGACCGTGGACTGCATCCCGCTCATCGCCTCCTCGATCATGTCGAAGAAGATCGCGGAGGGCACGGGCTCGCTGGTCCTCGACGTCAAGGTGGGCACCGGCGCCTTCATGCGGGAGCTGGAGCAGGCCCGTGAACTCGCCCGCACGATGGTCGGATTGGGCGCCGACCACGGGCTGCCGACCGTGGCCCTGGTGACGGACATGAACACCCCGCTCGGCCTGACCGCGGGCAACGCGCTCGAAGTCCGGGAATCCGTCGAGGTGTTGGCGGGCGGCGGCCCGGCGGACGTCGTCGAGCTCACCCTCGCCCTCGCCCGCGAGATGCTGGACGCGGCGGGCCTCAAGGACGCCGACCCGGCGAAGGCCCTCGCCGACGGCTCGGCGATGGACGCGTGGCGCCGGATGATCGCGGCCCAGGGCGGCGACCCGGACGCCGCGCTGCCCACGGCCCGCGAGACGCACGTCGTGACGGCCCCCGCCTCGGGCGTCCTCACCCGCCTCGACGCGATGGGCGTCGGTCTCGCCGCGTGGCGCCTGGGCGCGGGCCGCTCCCGCAAGGAGGACCCGGTACAGGCCGCGGCCGGCGTGGAGCTGCACGCGAAGCCCGGCGACGCCGTGACCGCGGGCCAGCCCCTGCTGACCCTGCACACGGACACGCCGGAGCGGTTCGCGTACGCCCTTGAGTCCCTGGAGGGCGCGTACGACATCGCGCCCGCGGGGACGGAGTTCTCGGCGCGCCCGATCGTGCTGGAACGTATCGCCTGACCTGGGGTTTCCTCGCACGGGTGAACGGGACCGGTGGACCGCCACCGGTCCCGTTCACCGTGGTGCGACGCGTTCCTGGCACTGAACGAAGAGGCTGTCGATCACAGTCACGAATGGGTCGACCTGATGGACCTCTGGCATCGCATGCAGTGGCCGGAGGGCAGCAAGGTGGAGATCGTCGAGGGCGTCGTGGCGGTGGCGCCGACGGTCTCGGTTCACCACGCACTCATCGCCGCGGACCCGCACCGGGCGCCGCACACCGTGACTCCCGATGATGGGGGCATCTACCAAAGGCTCGCACTCGCTGTCCCGGCGCGGACGCCGTCTCGAGGGTTCCGCTGTACCTCCTCGTCGACGGCTGGGCCCCTGGCGGCCCTACCGTGACGCTCCACAGCGAACCGCGAGGCCGCGTCTACCGTGTTCTGACAACGATCGAGTTCGGGGAGACCATCGAACTCCCCGCCCCTCTCAACCTGACCATCGACACCGCCGAGTTCCCCATCCCCTGAGTCACCCCAGCAACGCCGCCGCCACCACAAGCACCGGCACCGAAGCCATCGTCGACAGCAGGATCGACTCCCGGGCCAGGCGTTCGCCGACCCTGTAATGGCTCGCGTACGTGTACAAATTCTGGGCCGCCGGGAGTGCCGACGTCACCACGACGTCCAGCAGCCGGTCGCCGTGCAGGCCGAAGACGAACGACGCCAGCGCCCACGCCGCCACCGGCTGTCCCACCGCCTTCAGGACTGTCGACAGCAGCACCGGAACCCGGTCCGCGCCGCGCCCGCCCGGCCATGAACTCCCGCACAGCGAAATGCCGAACGCGATCAGGATCGCCGGGACGGACATGTTCGCGATCAGTTCCAGCGGGTCGAAGACGGGGGACGGGACCGTGACGCCCGCCGCGGAGACGAGCACCCCCGCCAGCGCGCCGATCGCGATCGGGTTGCGGAACGGGGTGAGCAGCCGCTGCCCCCACGACTGCCGGGTCCCGGACGCCTCCGCCAGGTCGAGGATCGTCAGCGCTATCGGCGTGACGATGATCTGCTGGAAGAGCAGGACGGGCGCCACGAGCGAGGCGTCGCCGAGTACGTACACCGCGATCGGGATGCCCAGGTTCCCCGAGTTCACGTAGGACGAGCACAGCGCGCCGATCGTGGTGCGGCCGACTCCCCAGCCGCGTACGACACCCACCGCGATGAAGACACCCGCCATGGCCGCCGTGGACACCGCCGTGACCAGCAGGCTCGGCGACAGGATCAGGGACAGGTCCGCCTTGGCCAGCATCGTGAACAGCAGCGCGGGGGTGGCCACATGGAAGGCCAGCTTGGTCAGGACCTCGCGGCCGCCCTCGCCCAGAGACCCGCGCCTGCCGATGACGTAGCCGACCGCGATGACGATGGCGATGACCGCGAACCCGTTGAGAACCCCTTGCACAGGCTCCAGCCTCGGCCGCGACGGAACCGCAGGTCAACGTTGATCCACATCAACGTGACCCACCCCACGCCGTCACACCTCCACCGGCGGCGATGAGTTCCGCCCCGGCGCACGGTCCTGTCTACGTGGCTGCTTCCTCGTCCCCTCCTGTCGTGGTGGTCGCCGGGCCGATCCGCCCCGGCGACGCGCCCGGGCTGTGCGACCGCGTCCGCGCCGCCCGGGAAAGCGCCCCGGGCGACGGCGGGGCGACCGTCATCTGCGATGTCTCCGGCGTGACCAGTACCGATCTCACCACCGTCGACGCGCTCGCCCGGATGCAGCTCGCCGCCCGCCGGGCGGGGGGACGGATACGGCTGCGCGATCCGTCCCCGAAGCTCGCCCTGCTGCTCCGGCTCACCGGTCTCGCCGACGCGCTGGGCTCAGGCGGGCAGCCGCTCGGGGACACCGAACAGCGGGAACCACCGCTTGCCGAGGTCCAGGAAACAGTGGAAACCGGCGATCCGGCCGTCTGAGATCTCCAGGACCTGGATCGCCCAGGGCACGAACCCGCCGCTGTCCGGGTCCGGCTTGTAGTGGGCGAACGCCGGCGTCCCGTTCGCCACCACCGGCAGCAGGCGCGAGCCCTCGCACTCGTGGCCGATCGTCGTCATGAAGCCCGTGATGTCCTCCGTGCCGCGCAGCCACAGGTCGAACGGCGGCATCGTCATGATGGCGTCCTCGGCGAGCAGCTCGGTCAGCGCCTTCATGTCGTACCCCTCGAACGCCGCGACGTAGCGATCGAGGAGCTTCTGCTGTTCGGCGTCGAGAGGGTCGGCCGTCGAGGAGTCGGCGGGCGGCGCGTCCGCGAGCGTCGAACGGGCCCGCTGCAGCGCGCTGTTGACCGACGCGACCGAGGTGTCGAGCAGCTCGGCGACCTCGCTCGCCCTCCACGCGAGGACCTCGCGCAGGATCAGCACCGCCCGCTGCTTCGCGGGCAGTTGCTGCAGGGCCGCGACGAACGCCAGACGCACCGACTCCCGGGCCACCGCCGCCTCCGCCGGGTCATGGAGCGTCGGCAGGACACGGGCGTCCGGCATCGGCTCCAGCCACACATTGTCCGGGCGCGGGCTCAGCGCGGCCTGCGCGAGCGGGGCCGCCGCCGTCAGGTCCATCGGACGGGCCCGCTTGTTCCCCGCGTTCAACGAATCCAGGCACACGTTCGTCGCGATGCGGTACAGCCAGGAACGGAGCGACGAGCGGCCCTCGAACTTGTCGAAGCTGCGCCAGGCCCGCACCATCGTGTCCTGCACGGCATCCTCGGCCTCGAACGCCGAACCCAGCATCCGATAGCAGTACCCGGTCAGCTCGACCCGGTGCTTCTCCAGGTCGTCGAGCCCGGCCTTCGTCGCAGTGTCGCTCATCGTCCAACGCCCCCATCGCCGCTGTGAGTCCCAGCACTCCGAAAGCTACCGCAGCCCACTGACAACGGCCCCCGGGCCCGCGAAACGCGCAGGTCGGAGGGCCGATGTGGTAACCCCTGAGTCAGTTGTCGTCAGTGTGCGGCGACCGTTCCCGCCGCCGTGCCGCGGCGCTGCGCGCGGGCCGCGTACGTGCCCCACAGCGTGACCGAGACGACGCCGAGCACGGCCACGACACCCAGGCCCACCGTGCCTGCCCAGCCGGCCGCGTGGAAGGCGACGGCGCCGACGGCCGAGCCGACGCTGGAGCCGATGTAGTACGCGGACTGGTAGAGCGCGGACGCCTGCGCCCGGCCGTGCGTAGCGGTGTGGCTGACGGACGAGGACGCCGTCGCGTGCCCGGCGAAGAAGCCCGCCGTGATCAGCACCAACCCGAGCAGGACGACGGGCAGTTGGGGCAGGAGGGCGAGCAGCAGGCCCGCGGTCGTCGTGCCCGCGGCCAGGTACAGCGTGCCGCGCCGCCCGAGCCGCGCGACCAGCTTGCCGGCCGCCGCAGAGGAGACCGTACCGACGAGGTACACCAGGAAGATCGAGCCGACGATGCCCTGCGGAAGGGAGAACGGGGCGGCCGTGAGCCGGTAGCCGATCACGGTGTACACCGCGCCGAAGACCAGCATGAACAGCGCGCCGATGACGTACAGGCGGCGCAGCAGCGGGTTGGCGAGGTGGTTGCCGACGGTCGCGGCCAGGGCGCGCGGCCGCAGCGAGCCCGACGTGAAGTGGCGCGGCGCGGGCAGCAGCATCCGGAATGCGACGGCGCACGCCACCGCGATCACGCCGACGGTGCCGACGGCCGCCCGCCAGCCCCATTCCTGGGCGATCCAGCCGCCGATGACACGGCCGCTCATGCCGCCGATGGAGTTGCCCGCGACGAACAGGCCGATGGCCGTGACCAGCGCCTTCGGCCGCACCTCTTCGGCGAGGTACGCCATCGCGGAGGCGGGCAGACCGGCGAGCGCCGCACCCTGCAGGACGCGCAGCGCGATCAGTACGCCGAGGTTCGGCGCGAAGGGGACGAGCAGACCGACCGCGACGGCGACCGTCAGGGAGGCGGTCATCACCGTGCGCCGCCCGAACCGTTCGGACAGGGCGCTCAGCGGCAGCACACACAGGGCGAGGGCGCCGGTCGCCCCGGACACCGTCCAGCTCGCCGCGCTCGCGCTCGCCCCGAAGCCCGCGGAGACGAGGGGGAGCAGCGCCTGCGTCGAGTAGAGCAGGGCGAAGGTGGCGACACCGGCGAGGAAGAGGGCGAAGCTCATGCGGCGGTAGCCGGGCCCGCCCGGGCTCATGCGCGTGTCGGCGGATTCGTCGGGGGAGCGGGGGGCGGCGACCGCGTCGGTGGAGGCGACCGCCGGGCTACTGGCAGCAGGCATGCCATGAACGTAGAACCCCTTGATTCATGCGTCCAATGCATGAATGCCCCATAATCGTTCCCATGGAGCATCAGCACAGGTCACGTCCGCCCCTGTCGCGCCTCAGTGACACAGAAGACATGTCGAGCGACGAGATCGTCCGGCTGCTCGCCCCGCGGCTCGCCTACTTCGCCGGGGTCGCCCGCACCGAGCACGTCACCCGCGCCGCGCACGAGATGCAGGTCCCGCAGTCGACGCTGTCGCGCGCGATGGTGCGGCTCGAACACGACCTGGGCGTCGACCTGTTCGCCCGCCACGGCCGGACCGTCTCGCTGACGCCGGCGGGCCGCACCTTCCTCACCTCGGTGGAGCGCGCGCTCGGCGAGGTGGAGAAGGCGGCCGAGTCCGTACGCGCCGACGCCGACCCCGAGTCCGGCAAGGTCGCCTTCGGCTTTCTGCACACCATGGGGACGGAGACGGTGCCCGGACTGATCCGCGCGTTCCGCGCCGACCATCCCCGCATCCGCTTCAGCCTCGTCCAGAACTACGGCGAGGCGATGCTGGAGCGGCTGCGCGCCGGCGAGCTCGACCTCTGCCTCACCTCGCCCGTGCCGGACGCCCCGGGACTCGTGGCCCGCCGCCTCGACGAGCAGCGGCTGCGCCTCGTCGTCCCCGAGGACCACCGCCTCGCCGCGCGCAAGCGGATCCGGCTCGCGGAGACCGCCGACGAGTTCTTCGTGACCCTCGAACCCGGCTACGGGCTGCGCCGCATCACCGACGACCTGTGCGCGGAGGCGGGCTTCACACCCCGGATCGCGTTCGAGGGTGAGGAGGCCGAGACGCTGCGCGGCCTCGTCGCCGCGGGCCTCGGCGTGGCCCTGCTGCCGCCACCGGCCGTGCCGCGCCCGGGAGTTGTCGAACTGGCGGTCACCGGACAGCGCGCCGTCCGCGAGATCGGCGTGGCCTGGCTGGAGGGGCATCCGGACACGCCTCCCGTGGCGGCGTTCAAGAAATTCCTGCTGTCGCGGCGCGGCAGGCTCCTGCCGGAACAGACGTCCGCCGGGTGACCGACACTTGGGGGAGCGGAGTGAACCGGGGCGGGACTGCGAAGGGGGTACGGACGTGGTGGACGGAGCGGGAGAAGCCGGCGCGAGATCCGGGGCGGAGGGACGGCGCACCCGCCTGCTGGGCCGGTTCGGCGTGTCCCTGGTCGTGATCGGTCTGCTGCTGTTCGCCCTCGTGCCGTTCGCCGAGGCGGACAACAGGGCGTACGAGTCGGCGCCGGTCTGCCCGGCCGGGCAGCGGGCCGACGACTGCCGGGCGGTCCTCCCGGCGACCGTCGTGGACAAGGGCACCGAGACCAGCGGCAAGAACGCCAAGTACTACCTCTATCTGCGGGGCACCGGCGGTTCCGCGGAGGCCGAGCACAAGGTGCGGCTCCCCGACGACAGGCCGATCTACGACCGCGTGCACCGCGGCGACCGGGTCACGGCCACGTACTGGAAGGACCAGGTCCGCGTCATCCGGGTCGGCTCCGATACGCAGCGGAGCCAGCTGTCACCTGTGCACGACGGCCGGCTGCCCGGGGCGTTCGCCGTACTGACGCTGGCCGTCGGGCTCGGGCTGCTCTGGCTCTGGTGGTGGGCGCGGTACCGGCCCGCGCCCAAGGGATCCGTCCAGTCCTGGAAGCCCGGCGTCGGTCTCGTGGCGGGCGTGCTCGTGGCGGGCGCCGCGCTCCCCGTCATGCTGCTGGCCGTCGACGACGTCGCGGCGGGCCTGCGGTTCGCGGCCGGCGCCGCCGTCGTCGCCGTACCGCTGTCCGTACTGCTGTGCTGGTGGGCGACGCGCCGCGTCCGCCGGGGCGTCGCGAAGCTCGTGCCCGTCCCGCCCACCGGGCGGCGCGTCCTGGGCGCGGTGGTGCACGGGGACGTGCCCTACAGCCGGCCGGGCTACAGCCACCTGGTGGTGGGGGACGGGCCCCTGGCCGCCACCCCCGACCCGACGGGACGGGCGGCCCTCGCTCCGGTCCCGGCATCCCTCACGGTGCGGCGCGTGCGCGAACCCGCCGTCGGTGACCCGCCGATCGCCCTCGGCGGCCGGGGCGAGTACACCGTCGTCGTCGAGTGCGTGGACGGCGAGCGAGAGGTGCTGGTCTTCGCCGGGAACAAGCACGCGCCGCGCGTCCTCGGCGCCCTGCTCGCGGCCGGCGCAGAGCCGGCCGGCTACCGGTTGAGCGACTGACCGAACCCCGACGCCAGCGGCATCCGCAGCCCCAGCGGCGGCGGTGCCGCGAGCGCGTCCTGCAAGGGGCGGGAGAAGGGATGGCCGAAGAGGGTGCCGAGCGTGAAGTCGACGGCCAGCGCGGTGACTTCGGAGCGGTGCTGCGCGAGGCGGTGCCCGTCGGAGTGCACCTCGAAGCGGCACACGTCCCGGTTGGCCTTCTTCGCCCGCCCCGCAAGCCGGAACGACAACTCCGGGTCGGTGCGCCGGTCGTCGGTGCCGTGCACGATCAGCACCCGCCGCCCGACGAGCTGTTTCACCGGTTCGGGGGGTGCGGCGACATCGTCCTCCGGCAGCCAAGGGGCCATCGCGAGCACGGAGTTGACGGCCGTGTGCCCGCCCGCGTGCAGCGCCGCGCGGCCGCCCATGTCGAAGCCGACGAGGCAGACCGGCACGTCCCCGTAGCGGCGCACGACCTCGTCCGCGGCCCACTCGGCGTCCCGCGCCGTTTCGGCCTGCGCCCCGTTCCAGCCGCGGTGGCGGTAGTGCACGACATGCGTGACCAGGCGCTCGTCCCGGCCGGAACGCGCGAGGCGGCGCGCGAGCGGCCGCAGTGCCGCGGCCGACAGGGGGGAGGGCCTGCGGGTGGACGTCTGCTCGCCCCCGGGCAGCAGCAGCACCACGCCGCCGACCGCCCCGGGCACGGGTCCGACCGCCTTGCCGAGCCTGGCCTCGCGGACCCGCGTCGCTTGCTGCTGCATGACAGAACAGTGTCAGAAGCGCTGATGTACGCCACCCGTCCGCAGGGTCACTGTTGCGTATCGACGGATCACTTCTTGTCGGCGAACCCATGCGATCTACGCGCGTAGGAGTTAGGGTGCGGAAATGACGAGCCAGACCACCGCGCACCCCAACAGCCCCCGGGCGGCGACCTCGGAGCAGATCCGCCGCGCGCCCAAGGTGCTCCTGCACGACCACCTCGACGGCGGCCTGCGCCCCGGCACCGTCGTCGACCTGGCCCGCGAGCAGGGCTACACGAACCTCCCCGAGACCGACCCCGACAAGCTCGGCATCTGGTTCCGCGAGGCCGCCGACTCCGGCTCCCTGGAGCGGTACCTGGAGACGTTCGCCCACACCTGTGCCGTCATGCAGACGCGCGAGGCCCTCTTCCGGGTCGCCGCAGAGTGCGCCGAGGACCTCGCCGAGGACGGCGTCGTCTACGCCGAGATCCGGTACGCGCCCGAGCAGCACCTGGAGCAGGGCCTCACCCTCGAAGAGGTCGTCGAGGCGGTCAACGAGGGCTTCCGCGAGGGTGAGCGCCGCGCGAAGGCGAACGGCCACCGGATCCGGGTCGGCGCCCTGCTCACCGCGATGCGGCACGCGGCCCGCGCCCTGGAGATCGCCGAGCTGGCCAACCGCTACCGGGACCTGGGCGTTGTCGGATTCGACATCGCGGGCGCCGAGGCCGGCTTCCCTCCCACCCGCCACCTCGACGCGTTCGAGTACCTCAAGCGGGAGAACAACCACTTCACGATCCACGCCGGCGAGGCCTTCGGCCTGCCCTCCATCTGGCAGGCCCTGCAGTGGTGCGGCGCCGACCGCCTCGGCCACGGCGTGCGCATCATCGACGACATCCAGGTCGCCGAGGACGGCACGGTCGAGCTCGGCCGCCTCGCGAGCTACGTACGCGACAAGCGCGTCCCGCTGGAGATGTGCCCGACGTCCAACCTGCAGACGGGCGCCGCCAGTTCGTACGCCGAGCACCCCATCGGGCTGCTGCGCGAACTGCGCTTCCGCGTCACCGTGAACACGGACAACCGGCTCATGTCCGGTACGTCGATGAGCCGCGAGTTCGAGCACCTGGTCGACGCGTTCGGTTACACGCTGACGGACTTCGAATGGTTCACGGTGAACGCCCTCAAGTCGGCCTTCATCCCGTTCGACGAGCGCCTGGCGATGATCAACGACGTCGTCAAGCCCGGCTACGCCGAGCTGCGCTCGGAGTGGCTCTTCCAATAGGACCTCGGCAAGGCCGGGGTCAACATGGGGTTGACGGCGACCGGAGCATCGCCGTCCGGCCTTCACCGGGGCCGTCCCACCCGTCTGACCTGCGGTTAAGGCCTCCTGGCCGAGGGTCGTCAGGACCGGTGGCGCGAGGTCGGCAGTAACTCCTCGGTGATGTTGCGTGTTTGCCGGGCACGGAACCGCATCCCCAAGGAACCAAGGAACAAAGGACCCCATGAAGCAGTCTGCTGCCAAGACCCTCGGTGTTGCCGCTCTCGGTGTCGCCTTCGCCGCCGCCGGTGCGGGTGCCGCGAGCGCCGCCGCCCCGAACCTGCCCGACGCCGCCGGAGCCCTCAACTCCGTGACCGCGGGCCTCCCCCTGGAGCAGGCGTCGAGCGTGCTGCCCGCCGGTGGCCCCGAGGCCGTGTCCGCCGCGCAGAACGCCCTGGGCAGCGGCCTGACCGCCGCCCAGCCCGTCGTCGAGAAGGTCGCGCAGGGCGCCACCGAGGGCGACCCGGTCACCGGGCTGCTCGGTGGCCTGCCCGCCGCGAAGAGCCTGCCCACGCAGGGCCTGCCGGTCGGCAGCGGCCTGCCGGCCCTCGGCTGACCCAGCGCAGGACGAAGGGGCGCACCCGCTACGCGCGGGTGCGCCCCTTTTTCCGTACCGTGACGCGCGTCACCAGGCCTGGCGGGCCGTCTTGCCGTTCTCGCCGGGCAGCAGGATCCACAGCGCGATGTAGAGCAGGAACTGCGGGCCGGGCAGCAGACACGACAGCAGGAAGATCACGCGCATCGTGGTCGCGGAGGTGCCGAAGCGCCGTGCCAGCGCTGCGCACACTCCGCCGATCATCCGTCCGTTGGTGGGGCGGGCCAGGGCGGTCATGGTGGGCTCCTTCGCGAACCTTCGTGGTGTGGTGCTTACGTAATCGAAGGTACGGTCACGAAAGGGGCGAAGCATCAGCTCACGGGGCGACGCCGACCCTGGAAATCGTCGGGGTCGGACCCTGAGCCGGCTCCTTCCGGGGGAGGGGCACGACCTCGGCCCTGCGGCGGAGCCGGGCCCGCAGCGCGGGCACCACGGCGAGATGCGCGAGGGCCACGCCCACGGTGTTCAGCAGCAGCGAGTCGATGTCCACGACCTGTCCGGGCACCCCGGTCTGCAGCAGTTCGATGCCGAGCGAGATCAGCGCGCCCGCCGTGACCGTGCGCACCAGCGAACCCCACACCGACACCTGGAGGCGGCCGCCCGCGAGCGGCAGCAGCACCCCGAGCGGGGCGAGCAGGGCAAGGCCCTCGCCGATGCGCGCGGCGCCCTCCTGCCAGCCGAGCGCCAGATCGGCCCGGATGCCGGCCAGCGGATGCAGGTTCGCGGCGCTGACCCAGGGGACGTCGAGCGGGCGCAGCATGACCCATGCGACGAGCAGGAGGTGCACGGCCAGGAGGACGAGTCCTGCCGTACGGAAGCGGATGACGGCCCAGTGGCCGCCCAAGCTGTGGCGCTGCACGACCCCCTAGACGCCCAGGGCGCGGGGATCGGTTCCGGGGGGCCCACGGAGAGCTGGGTCACTTCGCGACCGGCACCCGCGCCGCACGTCCCCGACGGCAGCCCCCGGGTGTATTGATCATGAGCGTTGTCAACGCTCATGATCAAAACACCTAGCCCACCGTCTCCGCGGGGGCCGGCGCGATGCCCGGACGGGCCTTCACCGCGTCCGAGCAGTCGTAGTCGCGCAGCGGGTCGTCGCCCGGACCGCCGAGGGCCACGTGCTCGCCGTCGTCCGTCGCCACCTTGCTGTTCGCGAACGTGCAGACGATCTGGGCAAGGGCGTACGGGGACAGGTCGTCCGGCGGAGTGTTCAGACGCAGCGCGTCGGCGGGGTCGCCGCCGCGCGGGCCCGAGACCAGCAGATCGGAGCCGACGTCCGTGGTGTACCCGGCCTGCCTCTCCGCCGCCGTCAGTGACTTGGACAACTGCGCGAGGAGCTCCCGGGCGACATCGACCCGCTCCGAGGTCTGATCACGTCGCACGGTGACGGTCCGGTCGACCGTGACCAGCTGCGACGTACAGACGAGGAACACCTGCACCTCGAACTCACCGGCCGTGCGGGCCGCCACGCCGTCCGCGCCGGACTGGGAGCAGCCCACGCGGGTGGGGGCCGCCCCGAATTCGGTGGGCACCTCCGTGGACCGGATCCCGCAGCCGGACAGCAGCACCGCCGTCAGCCCGGCCAGCACCGCCAGACGTCCGGGACGCCCCATGTGACGCCTTCCCTGACGACTCACTTGGCGACACCGCCTTCCGTGGAGTCCTTGGCGTCGGCACCGTCGGCACCGTCGTCCGTCTCGTCCTCGGCGGTCGGGGGCAGCGGGGACGCGTCCACCGGCAGCCGCAGCGTGAACACCGCGCCGCCGTCGGGCGAGTTGGCGGCGGTGATCTCACCGCCGTGGATATGGGCGTTCTCCAGGGCGATCGACAGCCCCAGACCGCTGCCCTCCGACCGCGGCCGGGAGGCGCTCGCCTTGTAGAAGCGGTCGAAGACGTGCGGCAGGACGTCCTCGGGGATGCCGGGCCCGTGGTCGCGTACGGCGATGACGAGGACGCCACCCTCCTGCGGCTCCGTCGTCACGGAGACGCGCACCGGGGAGCCGCCGTGCTTGAGGGCGTTGCCGATGAGGTTGGCGAGGATCACGTCGAGGCGGCGCGGGTCCAGCCGGACCATGTTGCCGCGCTCGGCGTCGAGCTCCACGGCGTCCAGCCAGGCGCGGGCGTCGATGCAGGCGGTGATCTGGTCGGCGATGTCGACGTAGTCCACGACGAGCCGGGCGGTGCCCGCGTCGAAGCGGGTCACCTCCATGAGGTTCTCGACCAGGTCGTTGAGGCGCCGGGTCTCGCTGACGACGAGCCGGACCGCGGGCTCGATCATGGGGTCGACGGAGCCGGTCTCCGCGTCGAGCTCCTCCTCCAGGACCTCGGTGACGGCGGTGATCGCGGTCAGCGGCGTACGGAGCTCGTGCGACATGTCGGCGACGAAGCGGCGCGAGGCCTCGTCGCGCGCACTCATGTCGGCGACCTTCTTCTCCAGGTTCTCGGCGGTCTTGTTGAACGTCCGCGACAACTCGGCCAGTTCGTCGGTCCCGGACACCCGCAGCCGGGTGTCGAGCTTGCCCTCACCGAGCCGCCGCGCGGCCACGCCGAGCCGGTGCACCGGCTTGAGCACGGTCGTCGCGGCGGCCTGCGCGAGCAGCGCCGACCCGATCAGCGCGAGCCCGGTGGCGATCCCCAGCGACCAGGCGAGGGAGTTGAGATCCTTGGCCTCCGGTTCGAGCGACTTCAGCATGTAGCCGGTCGGCCCGCCGTCCACCTTCGCGCCGCCCACCAGGTACGGGGTGCTGTCCTGCGTGGTCCGCTGCCAGTACAGGTGGTACGGGTGCTTGTTGTTCTCGGTGATCCGCTGCTTCTTCTCCACCGCGTCCTGCAGCGAGTCCGGCACGTCGGCGACCGTGAAGGCGTCGAGATCCGAATTGCCCACCACCCGGCGGCCGTTCTCGTCCGTGCCGATGAGCAGCACGCTGAAGTGCTGGCTGCTGTTGGCCATCAGGTCCGCCGCGTGCTGCAACTCGCCCTGCGTGGGGTGCTCGGGCAGCACGGCGGCCCGGTTCTGCATCTCCTGGCGGAAGTCGCTGAGCGTCGAGTCCTGGGTCCGCGTCAGCACGGCCTCGCGGTTCAGCCAGTACGCGATCCCGGACGCGGAGACCGCGGCCGTCAGGGCGACGAGCGCGAACACCACGACGAGGCGCAGGCGCAGGCTGGTGAAGCGCAGGCCGGCCAGTATCGCCCTCTTCGCCGCGGCCCAGCCACGGAGCTTGTCGTGCGGCTGTGTCACTGAGGCGTGTCCAGCCGGTAGCCCACCCCGCGCACGGTACGGATCAGGGTCGGCGACGACGGCACGTCCTCGATCTTCGCGCGCAGCCGCTGCACGCAGGCGTCGACGAGACGGGAGTCACCGAGGTAGTCGTGCTCCCAGACGAGACGCAGCAACTGCTGGCGGGACAGCGCCTGCCCGGGACGCCGGCTCAGTTCGAGGAGCAACCGCAGCTCGGTGGGGGTCAGCTGCAGGTCCTCGCCGTTCTTGGTGACGGTCATCGCGGCGCGGTCGATGACCAGCGAGCCGAACGACGCCGCGTCGTTGGCCTCGCGCTCCCCGCGCCGCAGCACGGCGCGGATCCGGGCGTCGAGGACCCGGCCCTGGACCGGTTTGACCACGTAGTCGTCGGCCCCGGACTCCAGGCCCACGACGACGTCGATGTCGTCGCTGCGCGCCGTGAGCAGGATGATCGGCAGCTGGTCCGTGCGCCGGATGCGCCGGCACACCTCGAAGCCGTCGATGCCGGGCAGCATCACGTCGAGGACGATCAGATCAGGCCGCTGCTCGCGCAACAGCTTCAGACCGTCCTCACCGGTCGCAGCGGTGGCCACCCGGTGGCCCTGGCGGGTCAGTGACAGCTCCAGGGCCGTGCGGATGGCGTCGTCGTCCTCGATCAGCAACAGGGAAGGCACGAGCGCCATTCTGGCCCATCGGAGGCCTTTAGTTCGACCGCGCGATCGCTCCCACACCCGACCCGCACAGCCGGAGCCGCTGTGACAGGTCTGTGACAGTCGACGGACACCGTCATGAAGTGGCCCGGGCAAGCTTTTGGACATCGCAGCGAAAGACGGCGATGAAGCAAGGAACGACTGACGGAAGTCCGGACTCCACGACGGGGGCGCGAGATGAACACGCTGCACAGCACCACATCAACCGCAGTTGTCACGCGCCTGCACGACCTGGGCCGTACGGAGCGTCACGAGAAGTCCGGTGCCGTGAGCGGGCGGGGGTGCGCTCGCGGCACCGGGCGTCATAACACCGTGTACATGACGGTGGTTGACGCACACGAGGCGGTGACCGACGGAGCCGCCCACGGGGGAGCCGCGTACAGGGAGGAATCGGGGGAGCAGCGACCGTCCCTGTCGGAGGCCGAGTTCACGGCCTACGTCCAGGAGCGCCGCGCCTCCCTGTACGCAACCGCCTACCACCTGACCGGTGACCGGTTCGAGGCCGAGGACCTGTTGCAGAGCGCGCTGTTCTCGACGTACCGCGCCTGGGACCGGATCAGCGACAAGGCCGCGGTCGGGGGCTACCTGCGCCGCACCATGACCAACCTGCACATCAGCGCGTGGCGCCGCCGCAAGCTGAACGAGTACCCGACCGAGGAGCTGCCGGAGACGGCGGGCGACACGGACGCGATGCGCGGCACGGAGCTGCGTGCGGTGCTGTGGCAGGCGCTGGCGCGCCTGCCCGAACTGCAGCGCACGATGCTCGTGCTGCGCTACTACGAAGGCCGTACCGACCCGGAGATCGCGGAGATCCTCGACATCAGCGTCGGCACGGTGAAGTCGAGCATCTGGCGGTCGCTGCGGCGGCTGCGGGATGACGAGGTCCTGAGCTTCGGCCGGGACCAGGAGGAGTGCTTCGGGGAGCTTGTCGCCTGAGGCACCCCTCCGGGGGGAAA
Organism: Streptomyces sp. NPDC050264; assembly: GCF_040655895.1. Lineage (NCBI taxonomy): Bacteria > Bacillati > Actinomycetota > Actinomycetes > Kitasatosporales > Streptomycetaceae > Streptomyces > Streptomyces sp. NPDC050264. The sequence goes on along the minus strand of NZ_JBFAKV010000019.1, from coordinate 68,142 downwards.
CGGGGGCCCTGTTCGGGGGAGCGGGGTTGTTGGAGGCGCGGTATCCGGGGGGATCACGGGGGATCGCCGCGGGGGGAACAGAGCGGGATCAGAAGGCCGGGGGGCCCTTCTGGTCCCGCTTCTTTGCGCGCTCTGCGGTCCTTGAGGCCCGCACAGCTCCTACGACGTGGCGCGTGCTTTGACGCAACGGCCCGCCGCGGCCGCCGCCAGGCGGCCCAGTGCCTCTTCCCTGCCGCAGGCGTGCGCGCCGAGCGCCGCCTGGCGGGCCACGATGGAACGCTCCGCACGCATCAGACGCCAGCCGCGGCGCAGCAGGAACGGGACCGATTTGCGGCCCTCCTTCAGATCGCGGAGCAGCCGGCGGCGGAACGTCGTCGAGGGCCGGCCGCGCAGGCACAGCGCGTCGGCCAGCACGCCGAGTTCCCGGCAGCGCTCCACGATGTCCGCCGCGAAGATGCCCTCAGCGATGAACAGGGGCGTGCGCTCGATGTCGAGCGCCTCCTGGCCCACCCGTGCGCTGGTGACGAGGGAGTAGACCGGGACGTTTGTACGACCCTTCTCGCAGAGCTCGACGATCGCGGCGAGCGCCGCCTCCGTGTCCCAGGAGGCCGGGGAGTCCCAGTCGATGTCCGAACTGCCCGCCACCAGCGGCAGTGTCGGGTCGTCACCCTCCTTGTAGAAGTCGTCGAGACACAGCACGGGAAGCCCGCTGAGGGCGGCGAACGACGACTTTCCGGAGCCGGAGGGCCCTGCCAGCAGGACGACCCGGGTCGGTATCGGAGGATGCGAACTCACGAGAGACCAGTGTGAGGCATGGATGCCCCGAGGCCGAGCCCGCGTGGTGTCGTTGTGGCACGCGACACTTCAACTACGCTAAGTGGTTCTGTCGTTACCCGAATCGGAAGGTCCAGGCGTAAAGATCATGGCCCGACACGCAGTCCGCAAGAACCAGATGCCGACGTCCGGCGCCCGTCGCGCCCTGCTGCGTGCGGGCCTGACCGTGACCGCCGCCGGTGCGGCCGTCGCGGCCGGCGCCGTCACCGCGAGCGCCGCACCTGCGCCGGCCACGACGGACGCGGCGTCCCCCGTCCAGATCCTGACGTCGGCGGTGGGTTCCGCGACCTCGTACGGGCTCGGCCCCGTCAAGGACCTGAAGCTCAACCCGCTGGCCGGTACGGGCACCGACCCCCTGGACAACGCCGTGGGCACGCAGATCGCGGACTTCAAGCCGGTCAGTACGGCGGCGCTCACCGGCCCGCTGGCCGCGGGGAACTCGCTGTCCGAGCTGCCGGTCGTCGGCGCCGCGGCCGGCATCCTGCCCGGCTGACCTAGCCGTCGGCCCCGGGGCCGGTGCGTGTCCGCAGCGGCGTCTCGCGCACCGCCCAGGCGACGGCGAACGCCGCCGCGCACAGCACTGCGGTGCCCAGTGCCACGCCGTGCAGCCCGTCGACGACGCTCGCCCGGAACGCGTCGGGGGCCGCCCCCTCCCGCACCCGCCCCGCGAAGACCGAGCCGAGCACCGCCACCCCCAGCGAGCCGCCGACCGTGCGCAGCAGGGTCTGTGTGCCGTTGGCCGCCCCCAGGTCCCTGGGATCGGCGCTGTTCATGGTGATCAGCATCGCGGGCTGCAACAGGCAGCCGAGGCCGGCGCCGAGGAGCAGGGTCAGCCCCGACGCCGCCCACACCGCGGTCCCGGTGTCGAGCAGGAGCAGCGCGAACGCGCCCGCGGTCGCCAGCGCGCCGCCCGCGATCGGGTAGCGGCGGTAGCGCCCGCCCACGCTCACCCGGCGGCCGATCAGCAGCTGGGCGGCCATCATGCCGAGCATCAGCGGAAGCAGCAGCAGCCCGCTCTCCGTCGCCGACATGCCCCGTACGAGCTGCATGTACTGCGGCAGATAACTGGCGGCCGCGAGCATGGCAGCGCCGGAGGCGAAGGTCAGGACCTGCGCAACCGTGAAGTTCCGGTCGTGGAACAGGCGGGGCGGGATCACCGGCTCGGCCGCGCGCCGCTCCGCCCGCACGAACCCCGCGAGCGCCCCCGCCGAGACGAGCGCGAGCCCCAGGATCTGCGGTGACGTCCACGCGTACGTCGTGCCCGCCCAGTTCGCCAGCAGTGTCAGGGCGAGGATGGTCGCGGTGAGAAGGCCGGCGCCCGCCAGGTCGATACGGGCCCGGATCCGCTGGGTGCGCACCCGGACGCCGGTCCCGATGATCGAGAGGGCGACGGCGCCGACGGGGAGGTTGACGTAGAACACCCAGCGCCAGTCCAGCTGGTCGGTGAGGAAGCCGCCGATCAGGGGTCCGCCGATCATCGCGGCGGGCAGCAGGACACCGATGAGCGACTGCGCGCGGCCGGCCTCCGCCGGGGTCAGCAGCGTCCCGATGAGCGACATCGCCCCGACGAACAGGCCGCCCGCACCGATGCCCTGAAGGGCCCGGAAGGCGATCAACTGCCCCATGTCCTGGGCGAGTCCGCACAGGACGGAGCCGGCCAGGAAGACGGTGATGGAGGCGAGGTAGCCGCCCTTGCGGCCGTAGAGGTCGCCGAGTTTTCCCCACAGGGGAGTGGAGACGGCGGCGGTCAGCAGGTATGCCGTCACCACCCATGACAGATGGGTGAGGCCGCCCAGGTCGGCGACGATGATGGGCAGCGCCGTGCCGACGACGGTGCCGTCGAGGGTGGCGAGCACGATGCCGAGCAGCAGGCCGAGGATCACCGTGCGGGGCGGCGCCGCACCGGTCCCCTCTCCACTGATTCCGGTGGTCTCCGTACGCGTGGCCATGGCTCCCCCTGAGTCTCCCGTGAGTGGTGGACGGGCCGTCAGGCCGCGTACGGGCGGGCCGACTTGGCGTCGCGCAGGGCGTGGGCCCACCAGGCGAGCTGGTCGAGCATCGCCTTCGCCGCGGTGTCCACCGCCGGGTCGTCGACGCGGCCGTCCGCCTCGAACGCGCCGTAGGCGTTGTGGAAGCTGACCGTGTTGCGGATGGTCATGGCGTTCAACTCGGCCATCACGACGCGGAGTTGCTCGACCGCACGCAGGCCGCCGGACAGGCCGCCGTACGACACGAACGCGATCGGCTTGCCGTGCCACTGCTCGTTGTGCCAGTCGATCGCGTTCTTCAGGGCCGCCGGGAAGCTGTGGTTGTACTCGGGCGTGACGAAGACGAACGCGTCGGCGGCGGCGAGGCGCGGCGAGACCAGAGCGAGCGCCTCCACGGTCTCGGCCGGCGCGTCCTGGCCGAAGGCGGGCAGGACGGTGGGCAGCGGGGTCTCGGTGAGGTCGACGACATCGGCGCGCAGGTCGTCGCGCTGACCGAGGTGCCCGGTGAGCCACTTGACGACGACGGGCGCGAAACGGCCCTCGCGGGTGGAGCCGACGAGGACGGCGATGCGGAGCGGAGTGCTGCTGGACACGGTGCTGCTGGACACGGTGGGCCCCCTGGGAACGGTGATTGTGTACGGCGTATCTCTTGGCGTACAACGTACACATCGATGTGTACGGCGTCTACTAGGGATACGCTGTACACAACATCGAGCGAGAGGGGCCGGGCTGTGGCGGCACGGAAGGACGAGGACGGCAAGGGTGAGAGTCGGCTGGTCGAGCCTTCGCTCTGGGAGCGCCTCGAGCGGCCCGCGCCCACGCAGCGCGCCTCGCTGACGCTGGCCCGGATCGCCGCGGCGGCCGTGGAGCTGGCCGACGAGGAGGGCGCCACCGCTGTCACCATGCGGCGCCTCGCCACGAAGCTCGGGGTTGCACCCATGGCCGCGTACCGGCACGTCTCGGGCAAGGGGGATCTGTGGGCGCTCATGTTCGACCGGGTCTCGGCCGGGCTCGCCGTGCCCGACGAGGTGGCGGACTGGCGCGAAGTGCTGCGTTCCTTCGCCCTGCAGACACGCGAGTTGATGCTCCGGCACCCCTGGCTCGGGCAGGTGCCGCTGCCGGTGATCTCGCTGACCCCGGCCCGGATGGCCGTCGCCGAACGGCAGTTGAGGGCGCTGGCCGGCCGCGACCTTGACGTCGACTCGATGATGGCCGCGTTCCGCGCGGTCGGCGCGTACGTCCACGGTGCCGTGCAGGCGGAGATCGCGCTGCGTGAGTACAAGGAGGAGCAGGGCTGGCAGAGCGGCGCAGAGACCCGCCAGGCGCTCGCGCCGCAGATGAACTACCTGATGGGCAGCGGTCGGTACCCCACCTACCAGGAGTACGCCCTCTCCGCGACGCGCAAGGACGACCCCGCCTGGGAGTTCGCGTTCGGCCTCGACTGCGTGCTCGACGGCATCGCGCGGCGCCTCGGTATCTGACGCCCGGGAACGGGTGCGGCCCCGGCCCCTCCTGGACGGAGAAGGGGCCGGGGCCGCACGGGCCGGGCGGTTCTAGTACGAGGAGCCGGACGCGCCCAGCGAACCCGTCGGGTGCCAGACGGTCTTGGTCTCCAGGAACTGCGTCAGGCGGTCCGTGCCGGGGTCCGCGGAGAAGTCCTCCACAGGCTGTGGACGGCGGACGCGCTTCAGATTGTCCGCGGCCGCGATCTCCAGCTCCTTCGCGAGAGCCGGGTCGGCGCCGGTGAGGTCGATGCCGTTCACGTCCTGGTGCGCGGCGAGCGACGGCGCGATCTCCGACGCCTTGCCGGACAGGATGTTCACCACGCCGCCCGGCAGGTCGGAGGTGGCCAGCACCTCGCCCAGGGACAGGGCGGGCAGCGGCGAGCGTTCGCTGGCGATCACGACCACCGTGCTGCCGGTCGCGATGACCGGGGCGATCACCGAGACGAGCCCGAGGAACGAGGACTCCTGCGGCGCGATCACGGCGACGACGCCGGTCGGCTCGGGCGTCGAGAGGTTGAAGAAGGGCCCGGCCACCGGGTTGGCGCCGCCCACGACCTGGCCGATCTTGTCGGTCCAGCCCGCGTACCAGACCCAGCGGTCGATCGCCGCGTCCACGACCGCGGCCGCCTTCGACCTGCTCAGGCCCTCCGCCTCGGCGACCTCGCGCACGTACTGCTCGCGGCGGCCCTCCAGCATCTCGGCGACGCGGTAGAGGATCTGCCCGCGGTTGTACGCGGTCGCGCCGGACCAGCCGCCGAACGCCTTGCGCGCGGCGACCACCGCGTCACGGCCGTCCTTGCGGGACGAGAGCGGCGCGTTCGCCAGCCACTTCCCGCTCTTGGAGTCGGTCACCTCGTACACCCGGCCGCTCTCGGAACGCGGGAACTTCCCGCCCACGTACAGCTTGTAGGTCTTGAAGACGGACAGTCGCACCGACTCAGACTTCTCGGACTTCTCAGACATCGAGGTATGCCTCCAGGCCGTGGCGACCGCCCTCGCGGCCGAAGCCCGACTCCTTGTAACCGCCGAACGGCGAGGTCGGGTCGAACTTGTTGAACGTGTTGGCCCAGACGACCCCGGCCCGCAGCTTGCCCGCGACCGCCAGGATCCGCGAACCCTTCTCGGTCCAGATGCCCGCCGAGAGCCCGTACTGCGTGTTGTTGGCCTTGGCGACGGCCTCCTCCGGCGTACGGAAGGAGAGCACCGACAGGACCGGGCCGAAGACCTCGTCACGGGCGATGGTGTGCGCCTGCGTGACGTTCGTGAACAGCGTCGGCGCGAACCAGTAGCCGGCGGCGGGCAGTTCGCACGGCGCCGACCAGCGCTCGGCACCCTCGGCCTCGCCGGTCTCGGCGAGCGCGGTGATCCGGGAGAGCTGCTCGGCGGAGTTGATCGCGCCGATGTCGGTGTTCTTGTCGAGCGGGTCGCCGAGGCGGAGCGTGGACAGGCGCCGCTTCAGGCTGTCGAGCAGCTCGTCCTGGACCGACTCCTGCACGAGCAGGCGCGAGCCCGCGCAGCAGACCTGTCCCTGGTTGAAGAAGATGCCGGTGACGATGCCCTCGACGGCCTGGTCGAGCGGGGCGTCGTCGAAGACGATGTTGGCGCCCTTGCCGCCCAGTTCGAGCGTGGCCTTCTTGTCGGTGCCCGCGATCTGCCGGGCGATCGCCTTGCCGACGGCCGTGGAGCCCGTGAAGGCCACCTTGTTCACGTCGGGGTGCGCGACCAGCGCGGCGCCCGCGTCGCCGTATCCGGGAAGGATGTTGACGACGCCCTTGGGCAGGCCGGCCTGGCGGCAGATGTCCGCGAAGAACAGCGCGGACAGCGGGGTCGTCTCGGCGGGCTTGAGGACGACCGTGTTGCCGGTGGCGAGCGCCGGGGCGATCTTCCACGCGAGCATCAGCAGCGGGAAGTTCCACGGGATGACCTGGCCGGCGACGCCCAGCGCCTTCGGGTCCGGGCCGAAGCCGGCGTGGCCGAGCTTGTCCGCCCAGCCCGCGTAGTAGAAGAAGTGCGCCGCGACGAGGGGGAGGTCCGCGTCCCGCGTCTCCTTGATCGGCTTGCCGTTGTCCAGGGTCTCCAGGACGGCGAGCTCGCGGGAGCGCTCCTGGATGATGCGGGCGATCCGGAACAGGTACTTGCCGCGCTCGGCGCCGGGCAGCGCCGACCACGTACCGAACGCCTTCCGCGCGGCCCGCACGGCCCGCTCGACGTCGGCCTCGCCGGCCTGCGCGACCTCGGAGAGGACTTCCTCGGTGGACGGGGAGACGGTCTTGAAGACCTTGCCGTCGGCGGCCTCGGTGAACTCGCCGTCGATGAACAGCCCGTACGACGGGGCGATGTCGACGACCGAGCGGGACTCGGGCGCGGGCGCGTACTCAAATGCGTTTTTTGTCATGGGTGATCAGTCCACCGTCACGTAGTCGGGACCGGAGTAGCGTCCGGTGGCCAGCTTCTGGCGCTGCATCAGCAGGTCGCTCAGCAGGCTGGAGGCGCCGAACCGGAACCAGTGGTTGTCGAGCCAGTCCTCGCCCACGGTCTCGTTCACGATCACGAGGAACTTGACGGCGTCCTTCGAGGTGCGGATGCCGCCGGCGGGCTTCACGCCGATCTGTACGCCGGTGGCCTCGCGGAAGTCGCGTACGGCCTCCAGCATCAGCAGGGTGTTCGCGGGGGTGGCGTTGACCCCCACCTTGCCGGTCGAGGTCTTGATGAAGTCGGCCCCGGCCAGCATGCCGATCCAGCTCGCGCGCCGGATGTTGTCGTACGTGGACAGCTCGCCGGTCTCGAAGATGACCTTGAGCCGGGCGGACCCCGAGGCCTCCTTGACCGCGCGGATCTCCTCGTAGACCTTCATGTACTTGCCGGCGAGGAAGGCGCCGCGATCGATGACCATGTCGATCTCGTCGGCCCCCGCGTCGACGGCCTCGCGGACGTCACCGAGCTTGACGTCGAGCGCGGCGCGGCCGGCCGGGAAGGCGGTGGCGACGGACGCGACCTTGACGCCCGAGCCCGCGACGGCGGCCTTCGCGGTGGCCACCATGTCCGGATAGACACAGACGGCGGCGGTGCGCGGGGCGGACCGGTCGGTCGGATCGGGGTGGACGGCCTTGGTGCCGAGCGCCCGGACCTTGCCCGGGGTGTCGGCGCCTTCCAGGGTCGTCAGGTCGATCATCGAGATGGCCAGGTCGATGGCGTACGCCTTCGCCGTGGTCTTGATGGAACGGGTCCCGAGCGCGGCGGCGCGGCCCTCCAGGCCCACCGCGTCGACGCCAGGCAGTCCCTGGAGGAATCGGCGCAGGGTGGCCTCGGAGGCGGTGGCGTCGGCCAGCGCGTGTCCCTCGGCGGGTGCGGGTGCAGTGGGCATGGTCACGAGGGGAGCATATCTACGCGCGTAGCGGCTGTATAGGGGGGCGTCCGGCGTCGGCTCTGTGTACGCGCACTCGGCGATGGTGTCCAGCCCCGGGGCTCTGCCCCGGACCCCGCTCCTCAATCGCCGGAGGGGCTTGACCGGCGGCTGGAAGGGCTTAGGGGGCGGGGCTTGGAAGGAGCGGCGTGGCGTCAGGCACAATCGGGGCTATGACCAGCAGCCCCGTCACGTCCCCGGACCGGATCTACCGGTCACCCGCCGGCATCGCGGGCGGTGTCGTGCTGCTCGCCCTCGGGGCCTGGCTCGGCACCGACGCTGTGATCAGCGGTACGGGCCGTACCCCGTGGCTGGCGCTCGCAGGCCTGCTCTTCGCGGTGCCGCTCGTCGTCGCGTTCACCATCCGTCCCGCCGTCTTCGGCAACGAGGACCGGCTGCGCGTACGCAACCCGTTCCGGGTCGTCACGCTTCCCTGGGCCGCCGTCGCGAGCTTCCGCTCCGGGTACTCCAACGAGGTGCTCGACGAGACGGGTACCAAGTACCAGCTCTGGTCCATCCCGGTCTCGCTGCGCGCCCGCCGCAAGGCCCAGCGCCCTGCGCGGACGCGGCCCGGCGCCCGCGGCCAGGAGGCCGTGGCGGCGCCCCCGGCCGAGCGGCGCGCCCCCGGCGACCACTCGATGGACGAGCTGCGCGAACTGTGCGAGACGCGGGCGCAGGCCAGCACGTCGCAGGGGAAGCCGACCGTCCGCTGGGCCTACGAGATCATCGTCCCGGCGGTGGCCGGAGCCGTCCTGCTCGTCGTCCTCGTCGCGCTGGGCTGAGGGCCCGCCCTCAAGGGGCGCTCGGCCACACCAGGATCATGTAGCCGCCGCAGTACGCCGCGCCGAGCACCGCGCCCGTCACCCCGAGCAGCAGGAACCGTCGTGACGCCCGCGCCATCACCAGGGCGAGCGGCAGCAGCAGCGGGAATCCGGGCGCGAGGAAGCGGGCCCGGGAGAAGTAGACGCCGCCGCTGCCCAGCACGATGGCCAGCAGTACCCCGGTGAAGATCAGCAGGGGCAGCGGCTGGCGGTCCCAGAGCGAGAACGCGAAGAGGACGACGGACGCGAGCAGCGTCGCCGTCACGATCACCAGGAAGAGCTCGGGCGTCGAGTCGTAGGCGAGGAGCGACCGGAAGCGGCGCAGGGTCTCGATGCCGCCGTCCAGCTCGTTGGCCCAGAGCCGCTGTACGGCGAAATAGCCGTCCCAGCGGCCGAGGCGCAGCCCGACCCAGCCCACGTATCCGAGCCAGCCCAGCGGGGCCAGCAGCGCGCCCGTGAGCACCCGCCACGAGAAGCGGCGGCGCAGCGTCGCCAGAGCGCACAGGCCGACCGCCGCGGCGAGCGCGATGCCGGTCGGCCGGGTCAGCCCGGAGAGCGCGGCCAGGGCGCCCGCCCACACCCACCGGCCGGTCAGCACCGCGTACAGGGACCACGCCACGAAGGCGGTGAACAGCGACTCGGTGTAGCCCATCCACTGGACGATGCCGACCGGGAAGCACGCCCAGAGGAACGTCAGCAGGACACCCACGCGGCGCCCGTGCAGCCGGTCGCCGACCGCGAAGATCCCCCACGCGGCGGGGAACGAGGAGAGGGCCGCCAGGATCAGCCCGACGGTCGCCCGCGAGCCCGGCGTCACGGCGGCCACCGCCTTCACCAGGTACGGGTGGAGCGGGAAGAAGGCGAGGTTGTTGGCGTCGCGCTTGGTGCCGAGCGTGTGCTCGTAGCCGTGGTCGGCGATGCCCAGGTACCACTTGGAGTCCCAGTCCGCGGCGAGCGCGGGCCAGATGCCGTGCCCCTCCTTGTGGGACCACACACCGAAGACGAGAAGCACGAACACGCGCACGGCCGCGTACGCGAACAGGGCCGGTGCCGCTCGCCGCAGGGAGCGGGCGACCCGGGTGCGCGCGCCGGCGGTCGCGGTCCCCGGAGCCGGATGGACACCGCGTGCCTCGGGGACGAGAAGGGCCTCGGTTGCGGCGGTCGGGGGCACGTCGGCGGCTCCTGCGGGGACGGGGACGACGGGGACGAGGCCGGGGGCCGGGGGCAACGTTCCCGTCGTCCCCGGCCCCCGGCCCTCCGCGTTCCGTCAACTGACCCGCAGAGACCACTCGTACGAGTGGCCGCCGAGGCCCGGCCGGAGCCCCGTCAGATACCCGCGGCCGCCGACAGGTCCCGCTTGATCGCGGCCAGCAGGCCGGACGCCGTGGCCCGTGCCGCGGGCAGCGCGGCCCGGTCGCTCACCGGTACCACGACCTCCAGGTAGCACTTCAGTTTGGGCTCCGTGCCGGACGGACGGACGATGACCCGCGCACCCTCCAGCGTGTACCGCAGGCCATCCGTAGGAGGCAGCCCGCCCGCGCCGGCCGAGAGGTCCTCGGCGCGGGTCACCGTGAGTCCGGCCAGGGCCGCCGGGGGCTGCTCGCGCAGGCGGCGCATGGCGGCAGCGATGACCGAGAGGTCCTCCACGCGCACGCTCAACTGGTCGGTGGCGTGCAGACCGTGGGCCAGCGCCAGGTCGTCGAGCGCGTCCAGGAGCGTACGGCCGCTCTCCTTGAGCTCACTCGCCAGCTCGGTCACGAGCAGCGCGGCCGTGATGCCGTCCTTGTCGCGCACGCCCTCGGGGTCGACGCAGTAGCCGAGCGCCTCCTCGTAGCCGTACCGCAGACCCTCCACGCGGGCGATCCACTTGAAGCCCGTCAGCGTCTCCTCGTACGGGAGGGACGCCGCCTCGGCGATCCGGCCGAGCAGCGACGAGGAGACGATCGACTCGGCGAACACCGTGGCGTCGCCGCTCACGCCCCGCTTCACGAGGTGCGCCGCGAGCAGCGCGCCCACCTCGTCGCCGCGCAGCATCCGCCAGCCGGACCCGTCCCGCACGGCGACGGCGCAGCGGTCCGCGTCCGGGTCGTTGGCGATGATCAGGTCCGGTGCCTCGGCCTGGGCGCCGGCCGTCGCGAAGGACAGGTCCATCGCGCCCGGCTCCTCCGGGTTCGGGAACGCGACCGTGGGGAAGTCCGGGTCGGGCTCGGCCTGTTCGGGCACGAGCACCGGCCCGGGGAAGCCCGCGCGCGCGAAGGCGGCGAGGAGGGTCTCCTTGCCGACGCCGTGCATCGCCGTGTAGACGGTGCGGGCCGTGCGCGGGGACCCGGTGGCCAGGACCGCGTCCGTACGCGCCAGATACGCCCGCAGGACCTCGTCGCCGAGCGTCTGCCAGCCGGACTCCGGGCGCGGTACGTCGTGCAGCGACGCCACCGCGTCGATCTCGGCGGCGATCTCCGCGTCGGCCGGCGGCACGATCTGCGAGCCGTCGCCGAGATACACCTTGTAACCGTTGTCCCGGGGCGGGTTGTGCGAGGCCGTGACCTCGACCCCCGCCACCGCGCCCAGATGCCGTATGGCGAAGGCGAGCACGGGCGTGGGCAGCGGGCGCGGCAGCACCGCCGCGCGCAGCCCCGCGCCCGTCATGACCGCCGCCGTGTCGCGGGCGAACTCCGCCGACTTGTGGCGCGCGTCGTACCCGACGACGACCACGCCGTCGGTCTGCCCCTTGGCCTTCAGGTACGCGGCGAGCCCGGCGGCCGCGCGGATGACCACCGCGCGATTCATCCGCGTCGGGCCCGCGCCCAGCTCGCCGCGCAGACCGGCCGTGCCGAACTGCAGCGTGCCCGCGAAGCGCTCGCCGAGCGCGTCGAGGTCCCCGCTGTCGATGAGCCCGGCCAGCTCCTCGCGGGTCTCCTCGTCGGGGTCCTCCGCAAGCCAGGTCTTCGCCAGGTCGAGCAGTTCGCTGCCTTGTACGGTCACGGTTCGCTTCCTTAGGACGACGGTCTTACGGGTACCCGGATGTGTGCCCGGACGGGTGCTCAGATCTTGGCGAGGACCTGGGTCAGCAGCTCGCCCATGCGCGCCGCGGAGTCCCGGCCGGCCTGGAGGACTTCCTCGTGGTTCAGCGGCTCGCCGGACAGGCCCGCGGCCAGGTTGGTGACCAGGGAGATGCCGAGCACCTCCACGCCCGCCTCACGGGCCGCGATGGCCTCCAGGACGGTGGACATGCCGACCAGGTCGGCGCCGAGGACGCCCGCCATCCGGACCTCGGCGGGGGTCTCGTAGTGCGGGCCGGGGAACTGGGCGTACACGCCCTCTTCCAGCGACGGGTCGATCTCCTGGCACAGCGTGCGCAGGCGCGGCGAGTACAGGTCGGTGAGGTCGACGAAGTTCGCGCCGACGATCGGCGACGTGGCCGTCAGATTGAGGTGGTCGGAGATGAGGACCGGCTGGCCGGGGCGCATGCCCTCGCGCAGACCCCCGCAGCCGTTCGTCAGCACGACCGTCTTGCAGCCCGCGGCTGCGGCGGTGCGCACGCCGTGCGCGACGGAGGCGACACCGCGGCCTTCGTAGTAGTGGGTACGGCCCAGGAAGACCAGGGCGCGCTTCTCCCCGACCTGGTACGAGCGGACCTTGCCGCCGTGCCCGGCCACGGCCGCGCCGGTGAACCCGGGCAGCTCGGTGAAGGGGAACTCGGCGGCCGGTGCGCCCAGTGCCTCGGCGGCCGGCGCCCAGCCGGAGCCCATCACGAGGGCGACGTCGTGGGTCTCGGCGCCGGTGAGCTCGCGCAGGCGCGCGGCGGCGGCGTCGGCGGCGGCGTAGGGATCGCCCTGGAGGTTGTCCGGAGTAGCAGATGCGTTCACGCGCTTGAGGGTAGCCGGTGCAGGCCTACGCGCGTAGATGACGGGCCTCACGGTATTGCGATCGTTGTCTTGTCGTTTCCGACGAACAGCTGATGACGAACCGCTGATGCTGAACAGCTGATGACGAATGGCTGATGGCGAACGGCCGAGGACGGCCCGCTGATCCGGGCGGGCGGCTAACAGGGCCGCTTGCGCATCTCCATCACGTAGTCGTGCGGGGCGCCGGCCGACTCGGCCGCGTCCGCGATCTCGCCCAGGTAGCGCGCCGAGGGGAGGCCGCCCTCGTACCCGTTCAGGACGTACAGCCAGGCCGGCTCCTCGCCCTCCAGGGTGTCCACGCGCACCCGCATCCGCCGGTAGATGTCGAGCCCGACGCCCTCCCAGCGGTCCATCGACTCCTCGTCCATGGGGGCGACGTCGTACAGCGCGACGAAGACCTGCGAGCGGGGTGCCTCCACGATCGTGGCCAGCGCACCCTCCCAGCCCATGTGTTCGCCCCCGAACGTCAGCCGCCATCCGGTGAGCCAGCCCGTCGCGCGCAGCGGCGAGTGGGGGGCGCGGCGCGTCATGAGCCGCGGGTCGAGATTGCCGGCGTACGCGGCGTAGAGCGACATGGGTCCGAGGGTACGGCAGTTGTCTCGCGCGCTCCGAGCGAAGTGGATGTCACCCCGCCAGGGCGTCCTCTTGAACGGTGCGGGACAATGGCGTACGTGACTCGGATCGTGATCATCGGTGGCGGACCTGGCGGATACGAAGCGGCCCTGGTGGCCGCCTCGCTCGGCGCGGAGGTGACCGTCGTCGATTGCGACGGTCTGGGCGGTGCGTCGGTGCTGACCGACTGCGTGCCGTCGAAGACCCTGATCGCCACGGCCGAGGTGATGACGACCTTCGACTCCTCGTACGAAGAGCTGGGGATCATCGTCGAGGACGACACGCCGGACCCGGACAGCCCGGCCCGCGTCGTCGGCGTCGACCTCGGCAAGGTCAACCGCCGCGTCAAGCGGCTCGCGCTCGCCCAGTCGCACGACATCACCGCCTCCGTCACCCGTGCGGGTGCCCGGGTGCTGCGGGGCCGCGGCCGGCTCGAGGGCCAGCAGGACCTGGACGGCTCCCGCAAGGTGATCGTCACGGCCGCCGACGGCACCGAGGAGACCCTCAACGCCGACGCCGTGCTCATCGCCACCGGCGGCCACCCGCGCGAGGTGCCCGACGCGCTGCCGGACGGGGAGCGGATCTTCAACTGGACGCAGGTCTACGACCTGGAGGAGCTGCCGGAAGAGCTGATCGTGGTCGGCTCCGGTGTCACCGGCGCCGAGTTCGCCGGCGCCTACCAGGCGCTCGGCTCCCGCGTCACCCTCGTCTCCTCCCGCGACCGCGTGCTGCCGGGCGAGGACCCGGACGCCGCCGCCGTCCTGGAGGACGTGTTCCGCCGCCGCGGCATGAACGTCATGGCCCGCTCCCGCGCCGCCTCCGCCAAGCGCGTGGGCGACCGCGTCGAGGTCACCCTGGCCGACGGCCGGGTCATCTCCGGCACGCACTGTCTGATGGCGGTCGGCGCCATCCCGAACAGCAGCGGGATGGGCCTGGAGGACGCCGGGGTCAAGCTCAAGGAGTCGGGCCACATCTGGACCGACAAGGTCTCGCGCACGACCGCTCCCGGTGTGTACGCGGCCGGGGACGTCACCGGCATCTTCGCCCTGGCGTCGGTGGCGGCCATGCAGGGCCGCATCGCCATGTACCACTTCCTCGGCGACGCCGTGACGCCGCTGAACCTCAAGACGGTCTCCTCGAACGTCTTCACGGACCCCGAGATCGCGACTGTCGGTTACTCGCAGGCCGATGTCGACTCCGGAAAGATCGACGCACGTGTCGTGAAGTTGCCGTTGCTGCGCAACCCGCGCGCGAAGATGCAGGGAATCAGGGACGGCTTCGTCAAGATCTTCTGTCGTCCGGGCACCGGGATCGTGGTGGGCGGTGTGGTCGTGGCGCCCCGCGCTTCGGAACTGATCCACCCCATCTCGATCGCGGTCGACAACAACCTGACGGTCGAACAGATCGCGAACGCGTTCACCGTGTACCCCTCCCTTTCAGGATCGATCGCCGAGGTGGCGCGGCAATTGCACACGCGGAAGGTCGCCGAGGAGGGCTGAACCCCCTCACCGGCGGGGATCAATTGGCCCTGAGTAACGGTGAGTTGCGGCCCGTGCGGTTGGCATAGGCGCGATGGATAGGCGTCCCGGTCGTGCCTATACCACTCCCTGGGCAGTTGTGCGAACAGAACCTGTAATTCGGCGCAAACAGCTGAAAGCAGACGGTCGTTGGGGTTACTGTCAGTTTCGTGTTCGCTGCAGAACGTCGTCAATTGATCCTCGAAATGGTGCGGGCCAATGGAGCGGTATCGCTCCGGGAGCTCGCCCGCGTCGTCCAGACCTCTGAAGTGACCGTACGGCGGGACGTGCGCGCACTGGAGGCAGAAGGACTCCTCGACCGCCGACACGGCGGTGCGGTATTGCCGGGCGGATTCACGCGGGAGTCCGGCTTTCCGCAGAAATCACATCTCGCGACCGCAGAGAAGACGGCCATCGCCGATCTCGCCGCGGGTCTCGTCGAAGAAGGCGAAGCCATCGTGGTGGGCGCGGGGACGACCACGCAGGAGCTGGCCCGCCGGCTCGCGCGTGTGCCGGGACTGACCGTCGTCACCAATTCCCTTCTGGTGGCCCAGGCGCTGGCGCATGCCAATCGCGTCGAGGTCGTCATGACCGGTGGCACTCTGCGAGGTTCCAACTACGCGCTGGTGGGCAGCGGGGCGGAGCAGTCCCTCCAGGGGCTCAGAGTCTCCCGGGCCTTCCTGAGCGGCAGCGGCCTGACGGCCGAGCGCGGGCTCTCCACCTCCAACATGCTCTCGGCATCGGTGGACCGGGCTCTCGTACAGGCCGCCGCGGAGGTCGTCGTGCTCGCCGATCACTCCAAGCTCGGCACCGACACGATGTTCCAGACGGTGCCGACGGATGTGATCACGCGGCTGGTGACCGACGAGCCGCCCGCGCACGACGACCGGGCCGCCACGGAGCTCCAGGCGCTGGCCGACCAGGGTGTGCAGATCGCTGTCGCCGGGGCGGGTCCGGCGTCGGCCGGGGGCGGTGATCCCGTCCCGGCGCGGCAGTCGCGCCGGGATGTCCCGCTGCCGGGTCAGCGCCGGCAACAAATCCCGGGCGGGGGACATCCGTTGAGGAGCGCGGCCGCGTTGGACGCGGGCCCCGAAAGGTCGGCCCGGGTCGCGGATCTGCGGCGGCGCTGAATTCGGTCGCCGGTTTTCAAACCCCTTGGGGTCCCCCCGGGACGGAGTCCGGGGGAAATTGAGGAGCGGGGTCCGGGGCGGAGCCCCGGGGCCTCGCGCCGTTGCCGGTTGCGCATTCGTCGGCGGGTACCGCGCCGTCGTGGCTGCTCGCGCAGTTCCCCGCGCCCCTTACGGGGCCGTAATGCCCCGGAGCGTCAATCGCAGCAGGCGGTCGGCGAGATCCGGGTCGGACGGGGTCTCCTCAGCGGCCAGCGCGATCGCGTTGGTGAGCTGAAGCAGGTCCGTGATGGACACGTCCTGGCGTACCGCTCCGCTCTGCTGGGCGCGAAGGAGCAGCGCCAGCCCCGCTTCCCGCATCGGCGTACTGCACCGCGCGAGCGCCGAACTCGCGTCCTGGGAAGCCGACATGAGGGCCCGGGAGAGGCCCCGGTACTCGCTCGCGTGCCTGATGATCTCGCGCAGCCATGTCACGAGTGCCGAGCACGGCTGTGGGGCGTCGAGCAGCGCCCGGGAGCGGGCGAGCAGATCGTTCACCGCCTCCTCGAAGACGGCGCTCACCAGCGCGTACCGGTTCGGGAAGTGCCGGTACAGCGTGCCGATGCCGACCCCGGCGCCGCGCGCCACGTCCTCCAGGGACGCCCCCGTGCCGTGCTCGGCGAAGGCCGTGCGGGCCTGGGCGAGCAGCCGGTCGTAGTTGCGGCGCGCGTCCGCTCGCATCGGGCGGGCGCGCTCGTACTCGGTGCCGGACGTCATCGGGCCTCCCTGGGCGTGCGCGGGGCTTTCAAGGATGCCTGATCGGCCCTTCGCCCCGACGGGCGGGACGGGTGGGGAACGCCGAAGCGCCCGCCGGACCGGGTTCGGTCCGAGGGGCGCTCCGTACGGGGTGGGTGGTGCGTCAGTCCTTGATGTCGCAGATGGCGGCACCGGACGTGAGGGACGCGCCGATCTCGGCGGACAGGCCCTTGATGGTGCCGGACTTGTGCGCGTTCAGGGGCTGTTCCATCTTCATCGCCTCCAGGACGACGATCAGGTCGCCCTCCTGGACCTCCTGGCCCTCCTCGACGGCGACCTTGACGATGGTGCCCTGCATCGGGGAGGCGAGGGTGTCACCGGAGGCGGCGGGCCCCGACTTCTTGGCCGCGCGGCGCTTGGGCTTGGCGCCCGCCGCGAGGCCGGTGCGCGCGAGCGACATGCCGAGCGAGGACGGGAGGGAGACCTCCAGGCGCTTGCCGCCGACCTCGACGACGATCGTCTCGCGGTCGCCGTCCTCCTCGTCGGCGTCCGCGCCACCCGGCGCGAACGGCGGGATGTCGTTGACGAACTCGGTCTCGATCCACCGCGTGAAGATCGTGAACGGAGCGTCGGAGCCCGTCAGTTCGGGCGCGAACGCCGGGTCGACGACCACCTTGCGGTGGAACGGGATGGCCGTGGCCATGCCCTCGACCTCGAACTCGGCCAGCGCGCGGGCGGCCCGCTCCAGGGCCTCCTTGCGGGTGCGGCCCGTGACGATCAGCTTGGCGAGCAGCGAGTCCCAGGCCGGGCCGATGACCGAGCCGGACTCGACGCCCGCGTCCAGACGCACGCCCGGTCCCGACGGACCGTCGAAGGTCGTCACGGTGCCGGGTGCGGGCAGGAAGCCGCGGCCCGGGTCCTCGCCGTTGATCCGGAACTCGAAGGAGTGGCCGCGCAACTGCGGGTCCCCGTAGCCGAGTTCCTCGCCGTCGGCGATCCGGAACATCTCGCGGACCAGGTCGATGCCGGCGACCTCTTCGGTGACCGGGTGCTCGACCTGCAGACGGGTGTTGACCTCCAGGAAGGAGATCGTGCCGTCCGCGCCGACCAGGAACTCCACGGTGCCCGCGCCGACGTAGCCGGCCTCCTTCAGGATCGCCTTGGAGGAGCTGTACAGCTCCTCCAGCTGGGCGTCCGACAGGAACGGGGCCGGGGCCTCCTCCACCAGCTTCTGGTGGCGGCGCTGCAGCGAGCAGTCACGGGTGGACACGACCACCACGTTGCCGTGGGAGTCGGCCAGGCACTGGGTCTCCACGTGCCGCGGCTTGTCCAGGTAGCGCTCCACGAAGCACTCGCCGCGCCCGAAGGCGGCGACCGCCTCGCGTACCGCCGAGTCGTACAGCTCCGGCACCTCGTCGAGGGTGCGGGCGACCTTCAGGCCGCGACCGCCGCCACCGAAGGCGGCCTTGATCGCGATCGGCAGGCCGTGCTCCTCGGCGAAGGCCACGACCTCGTCCGCGCCCGACACCGGGTCCGGCGTACCGGCGACCAGCGGGGCGCCCGCGCGCTGCGCGATGTGCCGGGCGGCGACCTTGTCGCCCAGGTCACGGATGGCCTGCGGCGGCGGGCCGATCCAGATCAGGTCCGCGTCCAGCACGGCCTGCGCGAACTCCGCGTTCTCCGACAGGAATCCGTAGCCGGGGTGGATCGCGTCCGCCCCCGAGTCCTTGGCCGCCTGGAGCACCTTGCCGATGTCCAGGTAGCTGGTGGCCGGGGTGTCACCACCCAGCGCGAAGGCCTCGTCGGCCGCGCGGACATGCAGAGCGTCCCGGTCCGGATCGGCATAAACGGCAACGCTTGCGATCCCTGCGTCCCGGCACGCCCGGGCCACGCGGACAGCGATTTCGCCACGGTTGGCGATGAGCACCTTGCGCACGATGGCTCCCTCCTTGAAACAAGCCGAGTTTAGGGACTGCCGACACGGGCTTACGACCCGTCCCCGATGGTGAGCTTGCCCACACGGAGTGTGACTCGAGGCCCGCTCGGTCCGTGAAATCCCTTGTCTCGCCTGGCTGTGCGGGATCCCTCGGGGCAACCCTAGCCCGGCGATGTGGTCAAGGTCTCTGTGAGACCGTGCTGCGGCCGGTCGGCATTCTTTGTGGAGTCCCTACGAATGGCCCAACGATTCTTTGCCATGGCCGGACCCCTTGTCCCTGGGTTTACCCGTTAGTAGCGTTCGCGATGTCTCGGACGTACTAGGGGTAACAGCCGTGTTCGGCGGCGTAGTCGAAAGTGGGTGGACCGGTGGCACGCAGACCGGTGGCGTGGGTGGCGGCGATCGTGTTGCTCGCGGAAGCGCTCGGGATCGTGTTCCTGAACTGGTTCCTGGGGCTGGTCGTCGACCGGCAGGACATGTCGCTCGCCGGCCTCGACCCGCGGGCGATGTCCGTGGGCGCCTGGGTCGCGGGCGGGGTGTTCGGGATCTACCTGGTGCTGTGCGCGTTCGTGACGGCACGGGCGGCGGCCACCGACCGGTCGCCGGGCACCGTCGGGCGGATCCTGCTGATCAGCGCGGCCGTCGTGCACGGCCTGCTCGGCGCGTTCTCCATCGGCCTGGTGGGCTGGTTCGCCTTCGTGGCGATGATGGTCGTGCTCGCGCTGATCGTGCTCACCCTCGTCGCCTACGACCGCAGGGACCAGGCCGGCGCCGCGGGCGCGGCCGCCCCGCCCGCTAGCTCACCGGAGCCCACAACTCCGTGATGCCGATGCCCAGTTGGGCGAGGAGGCGGCGGAGCAGGGGCAGCGAGAGACCGATCACGTTTCCGTGGTCGCCGTCGATGCCGTCGATGAACGGGGCCGAGCGGCCGTCGAGCGTGAACGCGCCCGCCACGTAGAGGGGTTCGCCGGTCGCCACGTACGCGGCGACCTCCTCGTCGCTCGGCTCGCCGAACCGGACGACCGTGGAGGCGGTCCCGGAGGCGTACGTGCCCGTCACGGTGTCGTACACGCAGTGGCCGGTCTGCAGGGTGCCCGCGCGGCCGCGCATCGCCTTCCAGCGGGCCGTGGCCTCCTCCGCGTCGGCGGGCTTGCCGAGCGCCTCGCCGTCCAGGTCGAGCACCGAGTCGCAGCCGACGACGAGCGCGCCGGCCGCCTCGGGCCGCGCGGCCACGACGGACGCCTTCGCCTCGGCGAGGGCGAGGGCCAGCTCGGCGGGTGTGGGGGCCGTCACGGCGTCCTCGTCGACCCCGCTGACGATCACCTCCGGCGCGAAGCCGGCCTGCCGCAGCAGGCCCAGGCGGGCGGGGGACTGGGAGGCGAGGATGAGGCGGCGCGCGGCTGTCATACGGGCCAGCGTAGGCGAACCGGCATCCCCTACAGAACGCCGAGACCCAGCACCACCATGGCCACGAACATGGCGAGCGCCACCACGAGACCCGCGCGGCGCAGCATCTCCTGCGTCTCGCGGAGCTCCTTCGGGGGCTCGTTCTCGGGATCCGACCACAGCACACTTCGATACTGCGGCGCACCCGCGTGAAGCGCCTGAGTACGCGTACTCAGGCGCTTCACGCACGGGGACTAGCCGGGCCAGTACGTGCGGGACCAGCTCGTCGGGCCCGGGGCCGGCAGCCGGCGCCGGGCGATGCGGGAGGGGTCGGCCCACGCGTCCCGCTCCGCCGCGGCGGCCGGGGCATCGGACACCGCCGCGGCGCGGGCCTGGACCACCGCCAGTGCGGCGGCCAGCTCCTCGGGGGTCGGATTTCCCCGTACGACCTTGATCATCACGATCCGGGCTCCTCGCGGGGTAGGGCTTACAGGGGGATGTTGCCGTGCTTCTTCGGGGGCAGCGACTCGCGCTTCGTGCGCAGCTGACGCAGACCCTTGACGATGTGCGCCCGGGTGTCGGACGGCAGCACCACGGCGTCGATGTAACCGCGCTCGGCCGCCGTGTAGGGGTTGAGGAGAGCGTCCTCGTACTCCTGGATCAACCGGGCACGCGTCGCCTCTACGTCGTCGGCGGCAGCCAGCGTCTTGCGGTGCAGGATGTTCACCGCGCCCTGCGCGCCCATGACCGCGATCTGCGCGGTGGGCCACGCCAGGTTGAGGTCCGCGCCCAGGTGCTTGGAGCCCATGACGTCGTAGGCGCCGCCGAACGCCTTGCGGGTGATGATGGTGATCAGCGGCACCGTCGCCTCGGCGTACGCGTAGATCAGCTTGGCGCCGCGCCGGATGATGCCGGTGTGCTCCTGCTCGACGCCCGGCAGGAAGCCCGGGACGTCCACGAAGGTCAGCACGGGGACGTTGAAGGCGTCGCAGGTCCGCACGAAGCGGGCGGCCTTCTCGCTCGCGTCGATGTCGAGGCAGCCGGCGAACTGCATCGGCTGGTTGGCGACGATGCCCACCGGGTGGCCCTCGACGCGGCCGAAGCCGGTGAGGATGTTCGGCGCGAACAGCGACTGCGTCTCGAAGAACTCGGCGTCGTCCAGGACGTGTTCGATCGCCGTGTGCATGTCGTACGGCTGGTTGGCGCTGTCCGGGATGAGGGTGTCGAGCTCGCGGTCCTCGTCCGTCTGCGCCAGGTCCGCCTCCTCGGGGAAGGCGGGCGGCTCGCTCAGGTTGTTCGACGGCAGGTACGACAGCAGCGACTTGACGTACTCGATCGCGTCCTTCTCGTCGCCCGCCATGTGGTGCGCGACACCGGACTGCGCGTTGTGCGTGCGCGCGCCGCCCAGGTCCTCGAAGCCGACGTCCTCGCCGGTGACCGTCTTGATGACGTCGGGCCCGGTGATGAACATGTGGCTGGTCTGGTCGACCATCACCGTGAAGTCGGTGATCGCGGGGGAGTAGACCGCGCCGCCCGCGCACGGGCCGACGACCAGCGAGATCTGCGGGATGACACCGGACGCGTGCGTGTTGCGGCGGAAGATCTCGCCGTACATGCCGAGGGCCATGACGCCCTCCTGGATGCGGGCGCCGCCCGAGTCGTTGATGCCGACGACCGGACAGCCCGTCTTGAGGGCGAAGTCCATCACCTTCATGATCTTCTGGCCGTAGACCTCGCCGAGCGCGCCGCCGAAGACGGTGAAGTCCTGCGAGAAGACCGCCACCGGGCGGCCGTCCACGGTCCCGTACCCGGTCACCACGCCGTCGCCGTACGGCTTGTTGGCGTCCAGGCCGAAATCGGTGGAGCGGTGCCGCGCGAACTCGTCCAGCTCCACGAACGAGTCGTCGTCGAGCAGCAGCCCGATCCGCTCACGCGCCGTCAACTTGCCCTTGGCGTGCTGCTTTTCGACGGCGCGCGCGGAGCCCGCGTGCGTCGCCTCGTCGATCCGGCGCCGCAGATCCTCGATCTTGCCTGCGGTGGTGTGGATGTCGGCACTCGAAGACTGCTGAGCCTGCTGAGTCTTCTGGGGATCTTCCAACTCGGACATCGGGATGCGGCTCCCTGCCTGATTCGACGCTGCTCACGGGGGATGGTGTACGGGGAAAATAAGTGGGGCTACTGACTCGTAGGGTAGTGGCGCGAATACCGTTCGGCAGTGCGGCGTTTGCCACACCTAGGCTGGGTTGCATGACGCCGCGAGATGGTTCAGACGCGCACGACAGCCGTTGGTCCGACCTGGACCGGCCGCCCCTGGGAGCGGCCGGGCTGCGCCGCTCCCTCGTCCGGGGCGATGGACTCTGGTCGTCCGTGGAGGTGGTGCCCCGTACGGGGTCGACCAACACGGACCTGGTGGAGCGGGCCGTGGCCGGCTCCGCGCAGGAAGGCGCCGTACTCGTCGCCGAGGAGCAGAGCGCGGCCCGCGGGCGCCTGGACCGCCGCTGGTCGGCTCCGCCGCGCTCGGGCCTCTTCTTCTCCGTCCTGGTCAGGCCCGGCGAGCACGAGGTGCCGGTGGAGCGCTGGGGCTGGCTGCCACTGCTCACCGGGGTCGCCGTCGCCACCGCCCTGTCCGCCACGGCCGGCGTCGACACGGCGCTGAAGTGGCCCAACGACCTGCTCGTCACCGTCGACGGCGAGGAGCGCAAGGCCGCGGGGATCCTCGCCGAGCGGGCCGGACCGGACGGCATCGTCATCGGCATCGGCCTCAACGTCTCGCTCCGCGCCGACGAGTTGCCCGTCCCCACGGCCGGTTCGCTCGCCCTCGCCGGGGCGAAGGTGCTGGACCGGGAGCCCTTGCTGCGGGCCGTGCTCAGGTCCTTCGAGCGCTGGTATCTGGAGTGGTGCGCGGCCGAGGGCGATCCCGGGCTGTCCCGGCTGCAGGACGCCTATGCGGCGGGCTGCGCGACGCTCGGCCGCTCGGTGCGGGCGGTTCTGCCGGGGGACCGGGATCTGGTGGGGGAGGCGGTTGCCGTGGACGGGGACGGGCGGCTGGTGATCCTGCCCGCCGACGGGGAGCGGGAGGCTGTCGGGGCCGGCGACATCGTTCATTTGCGCCCCGCGTAGGGCTGGGCGCCGCCACCGTCTGCCGGGAGCGGTCTCGTCGCGGGCCGCGGCCCGGCGGGGGCTGGTCGCGCGGTTCCCCGCGCCCCTGAGCGTCTGCCGGGTTCCGGTTGGTTTGTGGCCGCGGGCCGGTGGGGACTTCGCGCGCAGTTCCCCGCGCACCCCTGGGGCACGCGGCTCCGTC
Organism: Streptomyces sp. NPDC050264; assembly: GCF_040655895.1. Taxonomy (NCBI): domain Bacteria; kingdom Bacillati; phylum Actinomycetota; class Actinomycetes; order Kitasatosporales; family Streptomycetaceae; genus Streptomyces; species Streptomyces sp. NPDC050264. The sequence continues at coordinate 45,072 of NZ_JBFAKV010000019.1, read as the reverse complement.
GCCGCCCCAGAGGGCCCGAGATGGCGTACGAAGTGCGCGGGGCTGTATCGATGTGCGGCTCCGCCGCGTGGGCGCGACCAGCCACGAAGGCGGCGCATCCGCTCACGCCACACAAGGTGGCACCCCGGACGGCGTCCGATCCCCGGGTGTCGATGTCGAGCGGCGACCACGCAACACACGCCCCGAGCGGAGTGACGTGGCGCACAGGTGGCTGCCGTAGAGTTGAGCCCGGTCGATACCTGACCGTGGCAGATCGGAAGGGCAGCAGGCGTGACCGTCGACGACTCGGGCTCCGGCACGGGCACCCCACCCGACCCCGAGAAGCCGGAGGGGGAAGGGGACGAGCAGGACGCGGCGGACCCCCTCGCGCTCCGGCTCGAACAGCTGATTCTCGGGGCCGAGCGCCGTTACACCCCGTTCCAGGCGGCCCGCAGCGCGGGCGTCTCCATGGAGCTGGCCTCCCGGTTCTGGCGGGCCATGGGCTTCGCCGACATCGGGCAGGCCAGGGCGCTGACGGAGGCCGACGTGCTGGCGCTGCGGCGCCTCGCGGGTCTCGTCGAGGCCGGGCTGCTGAGCGAGGCGATGGCCGTGCAGGTCGCCCGCTCCACCGGGCAGACCACCGCCCGCCTCGCCGAGTGGCAGATCGATTCGTTCCTGGAGGGTCTGACCGAGCCGCCGGAGCCCGGCATGACCCGTACCGAGGTCACGTATCCGCTGATAGAGCTGCTCCTGCCCGAGCTGGAGGAGTTCCTCGTCTATGTGTGGCGGCGGCAGCTCGCGGCGGCCACCGGGCGCGTCGTGCAGGCCGGTGACGACGAGGAGATGGTGGACCGGCGGCTCGCGGTCGGGTTCGCGGACCTGGTCGGGTTCACGCGGCTGACCCGGCGTATGGAGGAGGAGGAACTCGGCGAGCTCGTCGAGGCCTTCGAGACCACGGCGGCCGATCTGGTCGCGGCGCACGGCGGCCGGCTCATCAAGACGCTCGGCGACGAGGTGCTGTTCGCCGCCGACGACGCGGGCACGGCCGGGGAGATCGCGCTGCGGCTCATCGAGACGATGAGCAACGACGAGACGATGCCGGAGCTGCGCGTCGGCATGGCCTTCGGAACGGTCACGACGCGCATGGGCGACGTGTTCGGTACGACCGTGAATCTGGCCAGCAGGCTCACGTCGATAGCGCCGAAGGACAACGTGCTGGTGGACGGCGCGTTCGCCGAGGAGCTGATCCGCACCACCGAGGCGCCCGCCTCCGAGGCGGAGGCGGCGGCCGCCGCAGAGAAGGCCGAGGAGCAGGGCGAGGAACCCCCCTCGTACCGGTTCGCGCTGCAGCCGATGTGGCAGCGGCCGGTGCGCGGTCTCGGCGTCGTGGAGCCCTGGACGCTGACCCGGCGCACCTGACACCCTTCCGGTTAACTGACGTTAACCGGAAGGGCGAGTCATGGGTGATGAGCAGCGGTTCGGGGAGTTCGTGGTCGTCCGGCGCCAGGAGAGCGGGACGGTCGCCGAGTTGGTGCTCGACCGGCCCAAGGCCATGAACGCCGTCTCCAGTGACATGGCGCGTTCCGTCGGTGCCGCGTGCGAGGCGCTGGGCGGCGACCGGGACGTGCGGGTAGTCGTCGTCACCTCCAGCAGCGAGCGGGCTTTCTGTGTGGGCGCCGACCTCAAGGAGCGCAACTCCTTCTCCGACGCCGAGCTGGTGCGCCAGCGGCCGGTGGCGCGGGCCGCGTACACGGGTGTGCTCGAACTGCCGATGCCGACGATCGCCGCCGTGCACGGGTTCGCGCTCGGCGGCGGCTTCGAGCTCGCGCTCGCCTGCGATCTGATCGTGGCCGACGCGAGCGCTGTCGTAGGGCTGCCGGAGGTGTCGGTGGGGGTGATCCCCGGCGGTGGCGGTACGCAGCTGCTGCCGCGCCGGGTCGGGGCCGCGCGGGCCGCCGAGCTGATCTTCACGGCGCGCCGTGTGGAGGCCGCGGAGGCGGCCGAGCTCGGGCTCGTGGACCAGGTGGTCGCGGCGGGGCAGGACCGCGCGGAGGCGCTGGCGCTCGCCGCGCGGATCGCTGCCAACTCGCCGGTCGGTCTGCGGGCCGCCAAGCGCGCGCTGCGGCTCGGTCACGGGCTCGATCTGCGGGCCGGGCTGGAGGTGGAGGACGCGGCCTGGCGGTCGGTGGCGTTCTCGGCGGACCGGGCCGAAGGGGTGGCCGCGTTCAACGAGAAGCGCGGGCCGCAGTGGCCGGGCGAGTGATCTGAAGAGGCCCGGGAGCCCGGGACGGACGCACTCAACTCACCCAAATGTCTGAAAAGTCCCTAACCTGGATCAATGGGAGAGGACGTCCGGCTGCGCGCCGTGGTGACGCTCGCGCAGGGCATGGCCGCTGCGCAGAGTCCGCGCGAGACCTGGCGGGCGGCCGCCCTCGGCGCCTGTCACGCGCTGTCCGGGAGCTTCGCCGCCCTGTCCGTGTGGGAGCGCGAGCGCGGCCGGCTCCGGGTCCTGGTGAACGTGGGGGACCGGGCCGAGGGGGAGGAGCGGTTCCCCGAGGCCGAGGCGTATCCGGTGCACCGGTTCCCGGAGATCGCCGAGTTCCTGCACGAGCGGTGGGCCGGCGGCGGCGAGCCGGACGCCTGGGTCGAGACAGCCGACGGCCCGGTCGACAGCGGCGGCTACTGCCACCAGCGGGTCGCCGCGCTGCGCCGGCGCGGGCGCGGCTGCTGTGTCGTCGCGCCGATCGTGCTGCACGGCCGGGCCTGGGGCGAGCTGTACGTGGCGCGGCCGACCGGCGCTCCGGTGTACGGGCCCGGGGACGCCGACTTCGCGACCGTGCTGGCGTCCGTGGTCGCGGCCGGGATCGCGCAGGCCGAGCGCCTCGAGGAAGCGCGGCGGCTCGCCTTCACCGACGCTCTGACCGGCCTCGCCAACCGGCGGGCCGTCGACATGCGCCTTGACGAGGCGGTGGAGCGGCACGCCACGGAGGGCGCGGTCGTCAGCCTCGTCGTCTGCGATCTGAACGGGCTCAAGCGGGTCAACGACACCCTCGGGCACGCCATCGGCGACCGGCTCCTGGAACGCTTCGGCTCGGTGCTCTCGCTGTGCGGGGCGATGCTGCCGGGAGCCCTCTCCGCGCGGCTCGGCGGTGACGAGTTCTGCCTGCTGGCCGTGGGGCCCTCCGCCGACGAGGTCGTACGCGTGGGGGACGAGCTCTGTTCCCGCGCCGCGGAGATGGAGATCGGGGACGGGGTGGCGGTCGGGATCGCCTCCACCGGCGACCCCATCGGCGAGGTGCGCAGCGCCCGTCGGCTGTTCCGGCTCGCCGACGCGGCGCAGTACCGGGCGAAGGCGCTGCGCGCCGCGAAGCCGGTGGTGGCGGGGCGGGACGGCGGGCTCGACGACCCGGTCGTACGGCTGGCCGACGCGCCGCCGGCGGTCCCCGGGGAGCGTCGGCGGATCAGGGGCCGGGAGCCGCGTCCCCCGAGTGAGGGGCCCTTCCGCAGGTAAGGGGCCCTCCCGGAACTCGGTCGTGACATCTTCGGATTCACTGTGTACGTTCCTGAATATGGATATGCACACTGTGGTGGTCGGGACAGCCGGGGTCACCGCGACCGACGTGGTCGCCGTGGCGCGCCGGGGCGCCCGGATCGAACTCTCCGAAGAGGCAGTGGCCGCGCTCACCGCGGCCCGTGGGATCGTCGACGCGCTCGCCGCGAAGCCGGACCCCGTCTACGGCGTCTCCACCGGGTTCGGCGCGCTCGCCAGCCGGCACATCAGCCCCGAACTGCGCGCGCAGCTGCAGCGCAACATCGTGCGCTCGCACGCGGCGGGCATGGGCCCGCGCGTCGAGCGCGAGGTCGTACGCGCGCTGATGTTCCTGCGCCTGAAGACCGTCTGCTCAGGCCACACCGGCGTGCGGCCCGAGGTCGCGCAGACCATGGCGGACGTCCTGAACGCCGGGATCACCCCGGTCGTGCACGAGTACGGGTCGCTCGGCTGTTCCGGCGACCTCGCGCCGCTCAGCCACTGCGCGCTCACCCTGCTCGGCGAGGGCGACGCCGAAGGGCCCGACGGTGTCGTGCGGCCCGCGGGTGAGCTGCTCGCCGAGCACGGCATCGCGCCGGTCGAGCTGCGCGAGAAGGAAGGGCTCGCCCTGCTCAACGGGACGGACGGCATGCTGGGCATGCTCGTCATGGCCCTCGACGACCTGGACAACCTCTACAAGGCCGCCGATGTGACGGCGGCCCTGACGCTGGAGGCGCTGCTCGGCACGGACAGGGTCCTCGCGCCCGAGCTGCACGCCATCCGGCCGCACCCCGGCCAGGCCGCGGCCGCCGCCAACATGGCGGCCGTGCTGGCCGGTTCGGGGCTGACGGGCCATCACCAGGACGACGCGCCGCGCGTGCAGGACGCGTACTCCGTGCGGTGCGCCCCGCAGGTCGCCGGGGCCGGCCGGGACACCATGGCGCACGCGCGCCTCGTGGCCGAGCGGGAGCTGGCGGCGGCCGTCGACAACCCCGTGGTGCTGCCCGACGGGCGCGTCGAGTCCAACGGCAACTTCCACGGCGCGCCGGTCGCGTACGTGCTGGACTTCCTGGCCATCGCGGCGGCCGACCTGGGGTCGATCACCGAGCGGCGCACGGACCGACTGCTCGACAAGAACCGCTCGCACGGCCTGCCGCCGTTCCTCGCGGACGACGCCGGCGTCGATTCGGGCCTGATGATCGCCCAGTACACGCAGGCGGCGCTGGTCAGCGAGATGAAGCGGCTCGCCGTGCCCGCCTCCGCGGACTCGATCCCGTCGTCGGCGATGCAGGAGGACCACGTCTCGATGGGCTGGTCCGCCGCGCGGAAGCTGCGGACGGCCGTCGACAACCTCGCGCGGATCGTCGCCGTGGAGCTCTACGCGGCCACGCGCGGCATCGAACTGCGGGAGGGCCTCGAAGCCGCGCCGGCGTCGCGGGCGGTCATCGCCGCCGCGCGACAGGCCGGGGTCGAGGGGCCGGGACCCGACCGGTTCCTGGCGCCGGATCTCGCCGCCGCGGACGCGTTCGTGCGCAGCGGCGCGCTGGTGACGGCCGTCGAGACGGTGACCGGGCCCCTCGCGTAGGTCCGCTCCCCGGGTCGCACCCCGGGCGCGTCAGATGGGCGCCTCCAGGGAGCGGCCCCGGCGGACCGAGTACGCCACGAATCCGACGCCCAGGCCCAGGAACGCCGAGCCGCCGATCACGTACGGGGTCGTGTCGAACGTCCCCGTGTCGGCCAGTCTGAGCTGCTGGTCCGACTGGGCGTCGACCGCGGCCGCGGTGGCGGTCCGGTCCTGATCGGTGCTGGCGGGGTGCTCGGGGTTGGCTGTGGCATTGGGGACGAACCACAGGGCGGCCAGGAGCGTCCCGGCGGCGGTGGCGGTGAACAGTGATCGACGTGCGGCGGACACGGAAGCGATCCCCCTTGTGGCGCTGGCGAATTGGCCGTGTGGGCCGATGTTAGTGAAAGGGGCGGGTCACGGGAAAGTCACGAGCGGAGCGGGTCGTACGCTCCGGCGTATGAGCACTGATGAGACGTCACGTTTTGTTCGCCTGAAGGTGGAATTGGTCCTGGAGGTCGCCGACGCGGAGGCGCTGATGGGCGCCGCACTCCAGCGCGTCGCCGAGGACGAGGCGATGCCCGCCGAGGAGCGCGCGCACGCCGAGCACGCCGTACAGGAGGACGAGGCGGAGGCCGTCGCGTACCTCGTGGACCCGTTCGACCTGGTCGGCGACGTGCCGGGCGCCGAGCTGGTGCAGGCCTCGTGGTCCAGCGAACAGGTCGACTACGACCCCGATTCGCCGGACTGGGACCTCGACGAGGATGATGACGCGGAGGGCGGCGAGGAGCGCGAGTAACGGCTGACGTACCGGGGCACGGGAACCCCGGGCGGCCATCGCCGCCCGGGGGCTCCGGACGTGGCGTCCCCCACATCGGGGCGTTTTCGGGAACGGGATGAACCAGTCAGCGCGTTGTCCAAGCGTAAGGGGAACCCCTGTGTTCTCCGTGAGCGGACTCGGGGCAGTCGGGGAAGCCGGGAAAGTCGGAATTCGGCGACTATGGAGAAGCGTGTGATGACGGACGGTAAGCGGCGCAAGGGTCTGATGGCCGCGTCCGCTGTGCTCGGTGGCGTGCTGGTGCTCTCCGCGTGCAGCGGGAGCGACGGCGACTCGGCCACCTCGTCGAGCGGCAAGAAGGAGTCGCAGGCGCAGGCGGACGAGGCCGCGGCGAAGAAGACCTCACAGGCCGAGATCAAGATCGCCCCGAAGGACGGCTCCGACAACGCGAGCATCAACAACGCGGCGAAGGTCACCGTGAGCAAGGGCTCGCTCACCGAGGTCACGATGACCACGGCCGACGGCACGGCGGTCGCCGGCCAGATATCCGCGGACAAGAAGAGCTGGAAGCCGACGAACCAGCTCGAGCGGGCGACGACGTACAAGATCGCCGCTACGGCGAACGACTCGGAGAACCGCGCCGCGCACGAGAACGCGTCGTTCACCACGGTCTCCCCGAGCAACAGCTTCATAGGCAACTTCACGCCGGAGGACGGCTCGACCGTGGGCGTGGGCATGCCCGTGTCGATCAACTTCGACAAGGCGATCACGAACAAGTCGGACGTGCAGTCGCACATCACGGTGTCGTCCAGCAGCGGCCAGCAGGTCGTCGGCCACTGGTTCAACGCCAACCGGCTCGACTTCCGCCCCGAGGACTACTGGACGGGCAACTCCACGGTCACCCTCAAGCTCGACCTCGACGGCGTCGAGGGCGCGAGCGGTGTGACCGGTGTCCAGCAGAAGACCGTCACCTTCAAGGTCGGTCGCAACCAGGTCTCCACGGTCGACGCGAAGACCAAGACGATGACCGTCACCCGGGACGGGAAGACGGTCAAGACCATCCCGATCTCCGCCGGTTCGCCCGAGAACAAGACGTACCAGGGCCAGATGGTGATCTCCGAGAAGTTCAAGGAGACCCGGATGAACGGGGCGTCGGTCGGCTTCACGGACGACGACGGCAAGGGCGAGTACGACATCAAGGACGTGCCGCACGCGATGCGCCTGTCGAACTCCGGCACGTTCATCCACGGCAACTACTGGGGCGCCAAGTCGATCTTCGGCTCGGTCAACACCAGCCACGGCTGTGTCGGCCTCTCCGACGCCAAGGGTGCGAACGACTCCAGCACGCCGGGCGCCTGGTTCTACGACAACTCCATGGTCGGTGACGTCGTCATCGTGAAGAACACCGGTGACAAGACCGTCGCCCCGGACAACGGCCTCAACGGCTGGAACCTGAGCTGGGCGGACTGGAAGGCCGGTTCGGCCGCCTGATCCACGTACTCCCGTGAAGCCCCGGCACGCACCGCGTGCCGGGGCTTCACGCTGTTCGGATTCATGCTGTTTTCACCGGGCACCTAGGAAGACCGCATGCAACACACAGCTCAGTGCCAAGCAGTGTCCTTACTGTCCGCCTCATGTTCTTCACCTACCTCCGGCGTGAATTGAGACGACGCCGCAAGGCGGCCCTCGTCGTCGCCTCCGGGCTCGCGCTCGGCATCGCGCTCGTCATCACGGTCACCTCCGTCTCGGCCGGGATGAAGCAGGCCCAGGGCAAGGTCCTCGAATCGCTCTACGGCCTCGGCACCGACATGACCGTCACCAAGGCGGCCGAGGCGCCGTCGAAGAGCGGGTCGGGCGACCGGCCCAACTTCAAGTTCGACGCCAAGGGCGACGACAGCGACGACGACTCGGAGCAGTCCACCGACCGGGTCATGACGGCCGGCGGCCAGACCCTCAAGTCGTCGCTGGTCTCCGACGTCGCCGACCAGCGGGGCGTCGGCTCCGCGACCGGCGCGCTCCAGCTCAGCGTCATGAAGGTCTCCGGCTCCTTCACCCAGGGCAAGGCGACCACCGGCGGCTCGGGCTCCGGCTCCGCCGAGGGCGGACAGCCGGGCGGTCAGGGCGGCGGAGGCGGCCAGGGCGGCGTGCAGGGCGGCGGCGCCAACTTCGACGTCAACTCGTACTCCGTGTACGGCATCGACGTCGCGCACCAGGGCCTCGGACCGCTCTCCACCATGGAGATCACCAAGGGGCGGACCTTCAAGGCCGCCGAGACGAACGCCAAGATCGCGGTCCTCTCGAAGTCCTACGCCAAGGAGAACTCCAAGGCCGTCGGGGACACCCTCACCATCAACAAGGTGAAGTACGAGGTCGTCGGCATCGCGCAGGCGAGCAGCAGCGACTCGACCGGTGACGTCTACCTGCCGCTGAAGCAGGCCCAGACACTCGCCGACGCCAAGAACAAGGTCTCCACGATCTACGTCAAGGCGACCGACTCGAAGCAGATCGACACCGTCAAGGCGACCATCAAGAAGAACATCTCGGGAACCACGGTCACCACGTCCTCGGACCTCGCCGACTCGGTCTCCGGCTCCCTGTCGACCGCCTCCGACCTCGCCTCCAGCGTGGGCAAGTGGCTGTCGATCGTGGTACTCGCCGCGGCCGTCCTGGTCGCCGCGCTGCTCACCTCGTCGGCCGTGTCGCGGCGCGTGCGGGAGTTCGGCACACTCAAGGCGCTCGGCTGGAAGTCGGGGCGCGTCACCCGGCAGGTCGCCGGTGAGGCGATCGTCAACGGGCTCATCGGCGGTGTCCTCGGCATCGCGCTCGGCCTCGTCGCCGCGTACGCCGTCACGGCGTTCAGCCCGACCCTCACCGCCCAGCTCGGCTCCAGCGGCGGGCAGAGCGGCGGTCCCGGTGGCGGTGGCATGGGCGGCGGGCCCGGCGGCGGCGGTCGCCAGGCGGCCTCCAGCACCGTCGACGTCGCACTCTCCGCGCCGGTCAGCCTCTCCACCATCGCGCTCGCCGCGGCGCTCGCCATCGCGGGCGGCCTGATCGCCGGGGCGTACGGCGGCTGGCGGGCCTCGCGGCTGCGCCCGGCGGACGCGCTGCGCCGCGTCGAATAGCCGAACCGCCCCCCTTCTTTGCCGACCAGGCCTGAACAGGAGTTCCCCATGTACGAGTTGACCGGCGTGACCAAGCAGTACCGGCGCGGCAAGGAGACCGTCGACGCCCTGCGCGGCGTCGACCTGACGGTGGCGGACGGCGGCCGGCTCGTCATCCAGGGCCCGACGGGCGGCGGCAAGTCGACGCTGCTGCAGATGCTCGGCGGCCTCGACCGGCCCACCGCGGGCAGCGTCGTCCTGGACGGCGTCGACCTCGCGACGCTCTCCGAGGCCAAGCTGACCCGGGTGCGCAGCGAGAAGATCGGCATCATCTTCCAGTCCTTCAACCTCATCCCGACGCTCACCGCGCAGGAGAACGTCGAGACGGCCCTGGTGCCGCTCGGCCTGAAGGTCGCCGAGCGGCGCGAGCGGGCCGCGGAGGCGCTGAAGTCGGTCGGCCTCGGTGAGCGCCTCACGCATCTGCCCTCCGAGATGTCCGGCGGCCAGCAGCAACGCGTCGCCATCGCGCGGGCGTTGGTGAAGAACCCGAAGGTGCTGCTCGCCGACGAGCCCACGGGCAACCTCGACGAGTCGACCCGGGACGAGATCATGGACGTACTCGAAGGGTTGTGGCGGGAACACGGGCTGACGTTCATCATGGTCACCCACGACTCGACCCTGGCGAAGAAGGCCCCCCGAGTGGCCACCATCCGCAAGGGCCGGATCACGGTGACGGAGAAGGCCGCGGCCTGACACCCCCGGAGGGGCCCGCGCAACGGGTCTCATCCGGTTCTCATCCTCACCTCACACAACCCTTACAGCGCCCCCATACGTTTCGCCGCAGCGGGAGCAGCAGCCGACGGACGTCGCTGCCGCTCCCGCTGATTCCTGTCAGCGCCCCGAGTCGGGGCCGTCATCGGCGAGGCTTCGATGTTCTTCACCTATCTCAGGCGTGAGCTGCGCCGGCGCAGAAAGGCGGCTCTCGTCGTCGCCTCCGGCCTCGCACTCGGTATCGCGCTGGTCATCGTGGTCAACTCCGTGTCCTCGGGCATGAGCCAGGCGCAGGACAAGGTCCTGCAGTCCCTGTACGGCCTGGGCACCGACATGACCGTCACCAAGGCCGCCGCCGCGCCCAAGGAGGGCGAGACCGGCCGGCCGCGCTTCAACTTCGACGCCAAGGACAGCGACTCCGACAAGGAGCAGAGCACCGACCGGGTGATGGTGCAGGGGTTCCAGACCCTCGCCTCGACCACGGTCACCAAGGTCGCGGCGCAGAAGGGCGTCGACGACACCGTGGGCGGGCTCAGCCTTCAGGTGATGAAGGTCAGCGGCCAGTTCACGCGCGGCCAGTTCAAGCAGGACCAGCAGCAGGGCGGCGGAACCGGGCGGGGCGGCCCCGGCGGCGGCAGCGGGCAGCCGCAGGGCCGCGTCGAGGGCGGCGGCGCCAACTTCGACGTCAACTCCTACTCCGTGTTCGGCACCGACGTCACCAAGCAGAACCTCGGCCCGCTGACCTCCTCGAAGATCACCAAGGGGCGGACCTTCAAGACGTCGGAGACGGACTCCAAGGTCGTCGTCGCCGATGCCTCGTACGCCAAGGAGAAGAAGCTCGCGGTCGACGACAGCGTCACCGTGAAGGGCACGAAGTACAAGGTCATCGGTATCGCGACGCCCGACAGCGGGGACGCGGCCGCCAACCTGTACCTGCCGCTGAAGCAGGCCCAGACGCTCGCCGACACCAAGAACAAGGTGACGACGGTCTACGTCAAGGCGACCGACTCGCAGCAGATCGACGCCGTCAAGTCGACGATCCAGAAGAACATCAGCGGCACGACGGTCACCACGTCCGCCGACCTCGCCGACACCGTCTCCGGGTCGCTGTCCACCGCCTCGAACCTCGCCTCGAACGTCGGCAAGTGGCTGTCCATCGCGGTGCTCGTGGCCGCGTTCCTGGTGGCCGGCCTGCTCACGTCCTCGGCCGTGTCGCGGCGCGTGCGGGAGTTCGGCACGCTCAAGGCGCTCGGCTGGAAGTCGGGCCGGGTGACGCGCCAGGTCATCGGTGAGGCCGTGGTCAACGGGCTCATCGGCGGTGTCCTCGGCATCGCCGTCGGTCTCGCGGGCGCCTACGCCGTCACCGCCATCAGCCCCACCCTCTCCGCCCAACTCGGCTCCACCGGCGGGCAGATGGGCGGCGGCCCCGGTGGCGGCGGCGGCTTCGGCGGCGGCATGGGGCGCCAGGCCGCGGGCGCGAGCAGCAAGACCCTCGACATCGCGCTCAGTGCCCCGGTCTCCGCCACCACCATCGCCCTCGCGGTCGGCCTCGCCGTCGCGGGCGGTCTGATCGCGGGCGCGTTCGGCGGCTGGCGGGCCTCGCGCCTGCGCCCGGCGGACGCGCTGCGCCGCGTCGAGTAGCAGCGGCCCTGCACGGGCATCCAACCCCCTTTCGTATCGCAGGAGTTGCACCATGTATGAACTCAGAGGCGTCACCAAGCAGTACCGGCGGGCCAAGGACACCGTCGACGCGCTCGCGGGCGTCGACCTGACCATCGGCGACGGCGACCGGCTCGTCATCCAGGGCCCCACGGGCGGCGGCAAGTCGACGCTGCTGCAGATGCTCGGCGGCCTCGACCGGCCCACCGCGGGCAGCGTCGTCCTCGACGGCACCGACCTGGCCAAGCTGCCCGAGGCCCGGCTCACCAAGGTCCGCGCCGAGTCCATCGGGTTCGTCTTCCAGTCCTTCAACCTCATCCCGACGCTGACCGCGCAGGAGAACGTCGAGACCGCCCTCGTGCCGCTCGGCCTGAAGGGTGCCGAGCGGCGCGAGCGGGCCGCCGAGGCGCTGAAGTCCGTCGGCCTCGGTGAGCGCCTCACGCATCTGCCCTCCGAGATGTCCGGCGGCCAGCAGCAACGCGTAGCCATCGCGCGGGCGTTGGTGAAGAACCCGAAGGTGCTGCTCGCCGACGAGCCCACGGGCAACCTCGACGAGTCCATGCGGGACGAGATCATGGACGTACTCGAAGCCCAGTGGAAGGAACACGGGCTGACGTTCATCATGGTCACCCACGACTCGGCGATCGCCCGGAAGGCGCCGCGCGTCGCGACGATCCGCAAGGGCCGGATCTCCGTGAAGGAGAACAGCGGCGCGCGCTGACCCGTCCGAAGCAACCTGTGGGCCCCCTGTGACCTCTTCATGCGGGGGGTCACCTGCGATCCCCCCATGCGTGAACTACCTTCGCCAGGGGGAAAGTTGCACAGATATCTACATAGCGGACCGCGCCGTGCTGCGGTCGTCGTCGCCGGGGCCGCGGCCGTCGCGCTGGCCGCGGGGCTGACCGTCCCGGCCGGTGCCGCCGCGCCGGCCGGCTCCGCGCGGCTCGCGAAGGACACCGCGGCCAAGAGGTACGTCACGCTCATCACCGGTGACCGGGTCGCGCTCGACGCGAAGGGCAAGCCCGTCGGGCTGCAGCGGGCCGAGGGGCGGGCCCACATACCCGTACAGAAGCGAATAGTCGACGGGCACACCTACGTGGTGCCCCTCGACGCGCAGCGGCTCGTCGCCTCGGGCAAGCTCGACCAGCGTCTCTTCGACGTCACGGAGCTGTCCAAGGCGTCGTACCGCACGGCGCGCAAGAACGACCTGCGGGTCATCGTCGGCTACAAGGGCGCCGCCACCGCCGCCAGGGCCGAGGTGCGCGACGCCGGTGGCACCAAGGTCCGCCGCGCGCTCAAGACGCTCAACGCCGACGCGGTCACCACGCCCAAGGGCGACGCGGCCGAGCTGTGGGACGCGGTGACGAACGGCAAGGGCGCCACGGCCTCCGGCGTCAGCCGCGTCTGGCTCGACGGGATCCGCCGGGCCAGCCTCGACAAGTCGGTGCCGCAGATCGGCGCGCCCAAGGCCTGGGCCGCCGGGTACGACGGCAAGGGCGTCAAGATCGCCGTCCTGGACACGGGCGTCGACGCCACGCACCCCGACCTGAAGGACCAGGTCGTCGAGGCGAAGAACTTCTCGGCCGCCGCCGACGCCACCGACCACTTCGGGCACGGTACGCACGTCGCGTCCATCGCGGCCGGCACCGGTGCCAAGTCCGGCGGCAAGTTCAAGGGCGTCGCCCCGGGCGCCGAGCTCATCAGCGGCAAGGTCCTCGACGACAGCGGCTTCGGCGACGACTCCGGCATCCTGGCCGGCATGGAGTGGGCGGCCGCGCAGGGCGCCGACGTCGTCAACCTCAGCCTCGGCGGCGGCGACAGCCCGGAGATCGACCCGCTGGAAGCCGAGGTGAACAAGCTCTCGGCGGAGAAGGGCGTCCTCTTCGCCATCGCCGCGGGCAACGACGGCCCGCATTCCGTCGGCTCGCCCGGCAGCGCCGACGCGGCGCTCACCGTCGGCGCCGTCGACGACCAGGACAACCTCGCCGACTTCTCGTCGACCGGGCCGCGCGTCGGCGACGGCGCGATCAAGCCGGACGTGACCGCGCCGGGCGTCGACATCACGGCCGCCGCGGCCCCCGGCAGCGTCATCGACAAGGAGGTCGGCCAGAACCCCGACGGGTACCTCACGATCTCCGGTACGTCGATGGCGACACCGCACGTCGCGGGCGCCGCCGCGATCCTCAAGCAGCAGCACCCCGACTGGACGTACCAGGAGCTCAAGGGCGCGCTCGTCGGCTCCACGAAGGGCACCGCGGGGCTCAACCCGTTCGAGCAGGGCAGCGGCCGCATCCAGGTCGACAAGGCCATCACGCAGACCGTGTTCGCCGAGCCCGTCTCGGTGAGCTTCGGACTCGCGCAGTGGCCGCACACCGACGACCCGGCGATCACCAAGAAGGTGACGTACCGCAACACCGGCACCGCCGACGTCACCCTCGACCTCGCGGTCTCCGCCACCGACCCGAAGGGGCAGGCCGCCCCGGCCGGCTTCTTCACGCTGGGCGCCACGAAGGTCACCGTCCCGGCGGGCGGCACCGCCTCCGTCGACCTGACCGCGAACACCAGGCTCGGCGGCACCGTCGACGGCGCCTACTCCGCGTACGTGACGGCGACGGGCGGCGGCCAGTCGGTGCGCACGGGCGCCGCGGTGCAGCGCGAGATCGAGTCGTACGACGTGACGCTGAAGCACATCGGGCGGGACGGGAAGCCGGCCAAGGGCTTCGACACGAGCCTCTTCCCGCTGACCGAGGGCTCGGGCCTCGACTACGTGGGCGTCCCCGACGACGGCTCGGGCACGGCCAAGGTCCGTGTCCCGAAGGGGAGTTACGTCCTCAACGAGGCCCTGGTCGTCGACCCCGACGACTTCTCCAAGGGCGCCGACTGGCTCGTCCAGCCGAAGCTGAGCGTCACCAAGAACAGCACGGTCACGCTGGACGCCCGTACCACCAAACCGGTCGACATCACCCTGCCGGCCACCGGTCTCGAAGGCGTCCTGGCCGCACCGGACTTCACGGTGGAGACGGCCGACTCGGGTATGTCCACCGGCTGGCTCCTCGACTCGTACGCCAACTTCCGTACGGCGCAGGTCGGTCCGGCGCCGACGGGCGTCACGATGTCCCATCTGTGGAGCGCGGTGCTGCGCAAGGGCGCGACGGAGGAGTACGACGTGTTCTCCGGTGGCCCGGTGAAGAACTTCCCCACGGGCTACACCAAGCACTACAAGGCGTCCGAGCTGGCCACGGTCAAGGGCGGCCTCGGCGCGTCCGCCGCGGACAAGACCGGTTCCCTCAGTGTGCTGGGCGAGCTGCCCGGCTACGGCGGCGGCTGGTCCGTCGCGATCCCGCAGAAGCTGCCCGGTACCCGTACCTTCCACCTGACCACGGGTGACAAGGTGAAGTGGGGCATGCAGTTCGAGCAGAACGGCCCGGAGGACAGCGACGGCTGGCCGACCACGGAGGCCGGGTACACGCTGGGCACCCCGCAGACGTTCAAGGCCGGGCAGGCGTACGAGAAGACCTTCAACACGGCTGTCGTCGGGCCGCGTATCGGAGGCACGTACGGTCTGTACCGCGACGGCAACGCGATCTACGGCTCGCTGCCGGTGTACGCCGACGGCAAGACGCACGCGGGCTACTCCGTGTACTCCTCGGCCGTCACGACGCTCTACCGCAACGGCACCAAGGTCGGCAGCAACGACGACCCGCTGTACGGGGAGAAGACGTTCAAGGTGCCCGCGGGCGACGCCGCGTACAAGCTGACCACCTCGGTCAAGCGCAGCGCGAAGATCGGGACCGCCACCACCAAGGTCAACGCCAGCTGGTCGTTCCGCTCGAAGAAGACGGCCGACACCACCAGGCTCCCGGCCTCCGGCATCCGCTTCGCCGCGGCCGTCGGCCTGGACAGCAAGGTGACCGCCGGCAAGACCCAGTCGGTCCCGGTCACGGTGCAGGGCGCGGCAGCGGGCAGCAACCTCAAGTCCCTTGCCGTGTACGTCTCGTACGACTACGGGACGACCTGGAAGAAGGTGACCGTCAAGAACGGGAAGATCTCCGTCAAGAACCCCGCCAAGGGCAAGGCGGTCTCCTTCCACGCCAAGATCACCGACAAGAAGGGCAACCTGTCGACGATCTCGGTCTACAACGCGTACTACGGCAAGTAGGCGCAGGCTGATATCGCGGGTGACCCGCTCCGGCTCACGGCCGGGGCGGGTCACTCCGTCAGCGGGGCGTCCTCGGAAGGAACCGCGTCCGTGCCCCAGCTGGCCAGCAGCCGCAGGGCGTCCGCGGCCGGTGAGGCGGGCTCCGCGTGGTACACGCACAGGTACTGCTCGTCGTCGTCCGGCAGGTGCAGCGTCTCGTAGGACAGGGTCAGCTCGCCGACCAGCGGATGCCGCATCCGCTTCACGCCGTGCCCCTTCTCCTTGACGTCGTGCGTGGCCCACAGTCGCCTGAACTCCTCGCTCTTGACGGAGAGTTCACCGACGAGCGCCGACAGCGCCGGGTCGTCCGGGTGCTGGCCCGCGTACAGCCGCAGATAGCTGACCATGTCGGAGGCCTTGGAGTCCCAGTCGCGGAACAGGTCCCGGTAGCCCGGGTCGAGGAACGTCAGCCGCGCCCAGTTGCGCTCGGCCGGCGCGAGCTTCCCCCAGTCGCCGAAGAGCGCCGCCGCCATCCGGTTCCACGCGAGGATCTCCGACCGTGCCCCGCCCACGTACGCGGGCACGCCCTCCATCGAGTCGAGCAGCTGCCGCAGCCCCGTCCGCACCGTCTGCCGCCGCGGCACCCGGTTCTTCCTGCGCTGCTGCCTCGGCTTGGCGAGGCGGGTCAGATGCGTCTGCTCGGCGTCGCTCAGCCGCAGGGCGCGCGCGATCGCGTCGAGCACCTCCGCCGACACATTGCGCCCGTTGCCCTGCTCCAGACGCGTGTAGTACGCCACCGAGACCCCGGCCAGCTGCGCCAGCTCCTCACGCCGCAGCCCGGGCACCCGCCGGTGCCGCCCGTGCGAGGAGACCCCCACGTCCTCCGGCTTGAGCCGGGCCCGCCGGGTGCGCAGGAACTCACTGAGCTCGGCCCGCTGGTCGAGACCGTCGGACTGGGCCGGGTTGTCGTCCATGGCGTCCATGACATCGAGTATTCCCCGACTTACGCCTCCGAGCCTGACCCCGTCAGTAGTAGGACCATTGGACGTACGCAAAGCGGTGACCTGGGTGAATGCGATCGGAGCAGGCACGCTGGGGACCATGACTACGACTGTTGCCGCATACGCCGCACCCAGCGCCAAGGCCCCGCTGGAGCGCACCACCATCGAGCGCCGCACGGTCGGCGAGCACGACGTACTCATCGACATCAAGTTCGCCGGCATCTGCCACTCCGACATCCACCAGGCCCGCGAGGGCTGGGGCGAGGCCATCTTCCCGATGGTCCCCGGCCACGAGATCGCTGGTGTCGTCTCCGAGGTCGGCCCCGGTGTGACGAAGTTCAAGGTCGGCGACCGCGTCGGCGTCGGCTGCATGGTCGACTCCTGCCGCGAGTGCGAGCCCTGCCTCAGCGGCCAGGAGCAGCACTGCGTCCGCGGGAACGTCGGCACGTACAACGCCATCGGCAAGGACGGCGAGCCCACCTACGGCGGCTACGCGCAGAAGGTCGTCGTCGACGAGGCCTTCACCGTCGGCATCCCCGAGGGCGTCGCCCTCGACGTGGCGGCCCCGCTGCTCTGCGCCGGCATCACCACCTACTCCCCGCTCAAGCACTGGGGCGCGGGCCCCGGCAAGAAGGTCGCCGTGGTCGGTCTCGGCGGTCTCGGCCACATGGGTGTCAAGATCGCGCACGCCCTCGGCGCGGAGGTCACCGTCCTGTCGCAGTCGCTGCGCAAGAAGGACGACGGCCTGAAGCTGGGCGCGGACCACTACTACGCGACCAGCGACCCGAAGACGTTCGAGGAGCTCGCGGGCTCCTTCGACATCATCCTGTCCACGGTGTCGGCGCAGGTCGACTTCGGCGCGTACCTGGGCCTGCTCAAGACGGGCGGCGCCCTGGTGAACGTCGGCGCCCCCGAGGAGCCGATCTCCCTCAACCTGTTCTCCCTCATCGGCGGCAACAAGACCCTCGCCGGCTCGATGATCGGCGGCATCGCCGAGACCCAGGAGATGCTCGACTTCTGCGCCGAGCACGGTCTGGGCGCCGAGATCGAGCTGATCGAGGCCAGCCAGGTCAACGAGGCGTACGAGCGCGTCCTCAACTCGGACGTGCGCTACCGCTTCGTGATCGACGCGGCCACGATCTGAGCATGACCCGGTAGGTAATCGACGCCCTCCCCGGGCTCCGGCAGGATCACGTGCGCAGCCACAGCGAGCGAACGCACCGCGTATCCCGCCGGACCCGAGGAGGGCTTCTCCATGACCGCCTACGCCATAGCCGTACTGCGTCCCACGGCCCCGTTGCACCCCGACGTCCTGGAATACATCGAGCGGGTGCAGGGCACGTTCGCGCCGTTCGGTGGCCGCTTCCTCTCGCACGGCAAGAAGAGTGAGTGGGTGGAGGGCGAGCCGTTCGGTGACCTGGTCATGGTCGAGTTCCCCGACCTCGCCCACGCCCACGACTGGTACGCGTCCCCCGCCTATCAGGAGATCCTGCCGCTGCGCACGGACCACATCCCCGGCGAGATGATCTTCCTGGAGGGTGTGCCGGCCGACTACGACGCGGCGCGCACGGCGGCGGCGATGCGCGCCGCGTCGTAAGGACCCGACCGCACGTTCTGTACGGGTACGGGTACGGGCGCGGGCTCAGCCGGCCCGACCCGGGTCGTCGCTCAGCGCGGCGGCGGTCAGGGTGAGGTGCCGGACCAGTACCGCGGCCGCGGTGTCGGCGTCGCGGGCCAGCGCCGCCTCCTCCAGCATGTGGTGTTCCTTCGCGCCGTCCCGGTCGGGGTCGCGGTGGGCGGACCAGCGGCGGGTCAGCTCGCTCGCGGTCCACAGACGGTCGAAGGTGTCCAGCAGGGCGAGGTTGCCGCACCCTTCCAGCAGTGTGCGGTGGAAGATCCGGTGGGCCTCGGCCCAAGCGGCGGTGTAGTACTCGCCCTCCTCCGGCACGAACGCGGGGGTGCGCGCCAGGCGATGGTGGGCCGCCCGCACGCGGGCCTCCCAGTCGACGTCGCCGCGCTCGACGGACATGCGCAGAACCACCGGTTCGATGGTCCGGCGGGCCTCCGCGATCTCCTGCCAGCGGCGGTCGGAGAAGGACGGGACCGCGAATCCGCGGTTGGGCAGCCGGTCGGCGAGCCCCTCACCGACCAGCCGCACGAGCGCCTCCCGCGTGACGGCCAGGCTGACGCCCTGTTCCCTGGCGAGGTCCTGCGGTTTGAGGGCATCACCCGGGGCGAAGCCGCCGCGCATGATCGCGTCCCGCAGGTGTGCGTGGACCTGCTCGGAGAGCATCTGCTTTCCGGAGGGGGCCGGGCTGTGAGGCGGCGTGTCGGTCATGACCTCAGCGTAGACGATTCTCGGGATAATCGATTATTGGTGTTACGGTCGATTGTGTGGTGGGCGGGCCAACCGCACACCGCCCTCAGTGCACAGCCCTGAAAGGACAACGCGTGAACGCCGCCAACAACCCCTTCGCCCGCCTCCCCGAGGCCGCGTCCTTCACCGTCACCAGCACCACCGTCACCGACGGGGCCGCCTGGCCGCCCGCGCAGCACGCCTCCGGCCTGCCCGGCGGGCGGGACAGCTCCCCGCAGCTGTCCTGGAGCGGCGCCCCGGACGGCACCAAGAGCTACGCCGTCACCGTCTACGACCCCGATGCCCCCACCGGCTCCGGGTTCTGGCACTGGGCGGTCGCCGACATCCCCGCCACCGTCACCGAACTGCCCGAGGGCGCGGGGGACGACACGGGCACCGAGCTGCCCGACGGCGCCCACCAACTGCCCAACGACGCCCGCGCCGCCCGCTACATAGGCGCCGCCCCGCCCGCCGGACACGGCCCGCACCGCTACTTCGTCGTGGTGCACGCCCTCGACGTCGCCTCCATCGGCGTACCGGCCGACGCCACCCCGGCCGTCCTCGGCTTCACCATGGCCGGCCACACCCTCGGCCGCGCGGTGCTGATCGCCACCGCCGAGACCTCAGCCTGACGGCGCCGCCCAACTCCCGGGAGAACCAACCACGATGCACCTCGACGACCTCCCCGCCTCCATTCGCCCCGACGACGGCTCTACGGACCTGAACGCCGTCCGAGAAGTCAGCCGTGCCATCAGCGCGGCCCACCTGCCCATCTACCTCGCCCCCGAAGGCGCCCAGGAGGCGGCCGAGTTCGGCGTGACCGACCGCGGACCGGCGTACCTGGCGTTCCGGTCGGCCGCGATGGGCGCGGTTCCGTGGCAGGTCACGCTCGCGGCCTTCTACAACTTCAGCCCTCGGGCGGTCCGGGCCATGGCGGGCGTGTGGGACGCCGCGCCGCCCGAGCGGTGGCAGGCCGCCCGCTTCCTGGCCGCCGGACGGGCGATGCGACGTGTCGGCGTGCACATCCCGGCCGGCCAACTCGCCGAGGCGCGCTCGCTGATAGACCCGGTCGTCGCCCGCGCCGACTACGCGGGCAAGGTGCTGGCCGCCGCGAACGCGTCCGTCGCGCTTCCGTCCGATCCGCTCGTCGCGCTGTGGCAGCAGATCACGGTGGCCCGCGAGTGGCGCGGCGACGCGCATCTCGTCGTGCTCGCCGGCAACGGCCTCGGGCCGTGCGACTGCCTGGTCCTGCACACCGCGACGGGCGCCCTCCCGACAGCTCTCGTACGGGCGACCCGCCAATGGGACGACGAGGAGTGGGGCGAGGCGACGGCTCGCCTTGTCGCGCGCGGCTGGCTCGACGCCGACTCCAGGCTCACCGGCGCGGGCAGCGCGGCGCGCGAGCGGATCGAGGTGGAGACGGACGAGCGCTGCGCCGCGCTGTGGGCCCCGATCGGCACCGCGGGCGCCCACCGCTTCGCGTCGCTCATCGCGCCGATCGCCGAGGCGTTCGCCGCGGCGGGGACGTTTCAGGGCGCTGGTTCGGCTTGAGCCCGCGGCAATAGGGGCGGACGAGAGGGACATCGCGGAGCTGGCAGGCCGCCGCCGGATCGTTCCGCAAATTGTTTTGCGGAGGAGCGGGCCGCACCCCCTCATGGCTGCGTCCATCGTGCTCATGGCCTTCGATGACGCGCCTCCGCTCGTCTACACGGAGGCTTCGTACAGCGGCAACACCACGGACGATCCGGCTCTCGTGAAGCAGTATCGAAAGGCATACGATCGGCTCAGGGCCGTCGCGCAGGCACCGGACGTGTCCCTGGCCATGATCGAGGCAGCGGCAGAGGAATCCCGAAATGGCAAGCAGCCGGACCGACTTGGGTGACGCGCTCTGGTTCAAGAGCAGCTACAGCAATGGCGACGGCGGGAACTGCGTCGAGGTCGCCGAAGGCACCCCGGGAATCGTCCCGGTCCGTGATTCCAAGAACCCCGCCGGCGGCATCATTGTGGTCGCCGATACAACCTGGTCCGCGTTCATCGCAGAGGTGCGCGCACGCTGAGCGCGTCCGGGGCATCAGCTCGGCGTCGCCACCAAACGCGTTGCCAACCGCTCCTGCCCCGGATACGCCCGCTCCGCCGGAACCAGCCCGGCCGCGGACTCGTCATCGCCCGCGGCCACCAGCTCCCGCACCTTCCGCGCGACCGGCGTGACATCCGTGACGGAGGCCAGCCACTCGTCCGCGTACAGCCGCACCGCCTCCCCGGACAGGCCGAGTTGGAGTGAGCGGTGTAGTAGTGGCTGAAGCCGCAGATCGCGCTCCGGGTCCCACTGCACCCGCGCGGGCGCCTGCCTCAACTCCCGCTTCCAGGCGGCCTGATCGGCGTGCACCCCGGACTCATAGCTCGACAGACACGCATGCCGCAGCGCCCACTCGAAGCCCGACCGGTCGATTTCCAGGGCGAGTACGACCTCCTGGCCGGGCTTCGTGGCCCAGCCGCAGCGGTACATCATCCACAGGAACGACGGCTTGATCCACGTCATCCGGTCCCGCTTCCAACCGGCCGGGAAACGGCCGTCGCGTGCCGCAGGCAGACCGATCTCCGGTGGGTACGCCTGATAGACCGTGACGGTCGACTCCGTGTACCGGGCCCGGATCTCGTGACGGACGTGCGGGGATGTCGCGTTCATGGCTGACAGCGTGGTCGCCCGGGGCGGGGGACCGCCACCGAATAAGCCCGGCGGCGCTCAGGCCCGCAAACTCGCCGGCGACCCCCCATTCGCCTCGTACCCCGCAACCGCCAGCGCCCGGTACACCGCGTACGACGACGCCGGGTCCTCCTCCGCCGTCCACGGAATGGCGCCCACATGCCCGTCGACGCGCAGCAGTTGCTGCATCGCCTCGGCCCAGCGCTCGCCGCGGACGAGGAAGAACACCAGCAGGTGGCGTACGTGGGAGAGCATCGGGTCGTCGGGGCGGGCCGCGCTCACCGCGAAGAGGGCGCCGTGCAGCGCCTTCGTCACGACCTCGCTCTCGTAGAAGTTGCGGACGAGGTTGAGGTCGGGCATGTGCTCGTACAGGGCGAAGAGGGGGAGGGCGGCGAGCAGCGAACCGCGCGGGGCGCGTGCCGCGGCCGCCTCGGCGAACGCGAACGCCTCCTCGCGCGAGCCGTGCCACTTCTCCGTCCAGTAGCGCAGGCCCGCGAGATGCGCGCCCATGTGCCCGGGGGCGGTGTCCAGGATCTTCAGCCACAGCTGCTCGAACTCGGGGCGCGCGTAGCCGAGGCCGCGCGCGACCGCGAGGTGCGTGATGTGGGGGACCGGGTCACCGGGGGCGAGGAGAGCGGCCTGTTCGCAGGCGCCCCGCGCCTCCTCCAGGATGATCCGCTGCTCGTCCGGGGTGCCGCCGTTGCGCCAGGCCTGCTGCACCAGGAACTCGGCGAAGACCTGCGCCCCGCCCGCGTCCTTGGGTTGCTGCGAGCGCCACGCGTGCAGCCACCCGGCGCCAAGGCGCGGCGTCTGCTGCAGCTCGATGGCGGCGGCCCCCGCGATCGCCTGTACCCGCTCCCACCTGGTCTCGGTCTCCTTGCCGGTGCCGGCGAGCAATTGCGAAGCGGCCGTGAAATCTTGATTGCGCTGTACGACGGCCATCACGTTCAGGAGGTCCTGGTCGGGGCCCGGCAGCCGGACGTCCAGCTCCTCCTGCCGTACGAAGCCGTAGTCCGCCGGATCCGCGGCGTCGGGCGATCCCGGGGCGACCTGACGGATACCGCCACCGCCGCCGCGCCGCCGCAGCATCACCACCCAGGCGATCATCAGCACGGCCATCAGGACCCAGAGAATTCCCATACCTTCAAAGTTAACCGAGGCGGCGCGAGGACCGCGGCCCACTATTCTCGGGGCACATGAGCGACACCCACAGCCAAAACGGCGCCCCCCGCGGGTTCGAGACGACCGCCATCCACGCCGGGAACACGGCCGACCCGGCCACCGGCGCCGTCGTCCCGCCGATCTACCAGGTCTCCACGTACAAACAGGACGGCGTGGGCGGCCTGCGCGGCGGCTACGAGTACAGCCGCAGCGCCAACCCGACACGCACCGCCCTGGAAGAGAACCTGGCCGCACTCGAAGGCGGGCGCCGCGGCCTCGCCTTCGCCTCCGGGCTCGCCGCCGAGGACTGCCTGCTGCGGGCGCTGCTGAGCCCCGGCGACCACGTGGTCATCCCGAACGACGCGTACGGCGGCACGTTCCGCCTCTTCGACAAGGTCGCCTCGCGGTGGGGCGTGGAGTGGTCCGTCGCCGATACGAGTGACGTCGACTCGGTGCGCGCCGCGATCACCCCGAAGACCAAGGCCGTCTGGGTCGAGACGCCCTCGAACCCGCTGCTCGGCATCACCGACATCGCCGCCGTCGCCCAGGTGGCCCGCGAGGCGGGCGCCCGGCTCGTCGTCGACAACACCTTCGCCAGCCCGTACCTGCAGCAGCCCCTCGCGCTCGGCGCCGACATCGTCGTGCACTCGCTGACGAAGTACATGGGCGGCCACTCGGACGTCGTCGGCGGCGCGCTGATCGTCAACGACCAGGGGCTCGCCGACGAGCTGGCGTACCACCAGAACGCCATGGGCGCGGTCGCCGGACCGTTCGACGCCTGGCTCGTCCTGCGCGGCATCAAGACGCTGCCCGTGCGCATGGACCGGCACAGCGAGAACGCCACCCGCGTCGCCGAGATGCTCTCCCGCCACCCGCGCGTCACCAAGGTCCTCTACCCGGGCCTGCCCGGGCACCCCGGCCACGAGATCGCCGCCAAGCAGATGAAGGCGTTCGGCGGCATGGTGTCGTTCCAGGTGGAAGGCGGCGAGGAGGCGGCGGTCGAGGTCTGCAACCGCGCCAAGCTCTTCACGCTCGGCGAGTCCCTGGGCGGCGTCGAGTCCCTCATCGAGCACCCGGGCCGCATGACGCACGCCTCCGTCGCGGGCTCGGCCCTCGAAGTGCCCGCCGACCTCGTCCGCCTCTCCGTGGGCATCGAGTCCGTCGACGACCTGCTCGCCGACCTCCAGCAGGCGCTCGACAACAAGTAACTCCCGTTACTGGTAA
This sequence comes from Streptomyces sp. NPDC050264, assembly GCF_040655895.1. Lineage (NCBI taxonomy): Bacteria > Bacillati > Actinomycetota > Actinomycetes > Kitasatosporales > Streptomycetaceae > Streptomyces > Streptomyces sp. NPDC050264. The sequence goes on along the minus strand of NZ_JBFAKV010000019.1, from coordinate 21,110 downwards.
GGGAGTTCACCAGCCGGTCAGGGGTGGGGTCGTCTTCGCGGGCGGCTCCACCCACGGGCGCGCCATCGTCGCCCACACCACGAACGCCACCACCGCCGCGCACAGCACGAGCCACGCGGCGCGGCGCGCGATCCGCCGGCGCCGCAGCGCACGGCCGCCCCGGCGCATCGCCTCCGCACACAGCTCCGTCGGCACGGTCGGCGGCGGCGCGGCATCGAGCACCGCGCGGACCGTCGCCTCCTCGCGCTCCCGCAGGCTCATGCCGGTGCCGTCCCGGGCAGCTCGGCGGGCGCCGGGCCGCGCGGCGGATGCAGGACGAGGGCCATCGCGCGCGCGTGCAGCGCCTGTACGCGGTTCAGCGGCAGCCCGAGCAGCGCCGCCACCTGCTCCTCGCCGATGCCCTCGAACAGCCGCAGTACGAGGACGAGCCGCTCCTGCGGGGTCAGATGCCCCAGCACGCCGCCGTGCCCGCGGTGCCGGTGCCAGGCCCCGCGCGCGAAGCGGACGCCCAGTTCCTTGCGGGCACAGTCGTAGGGATCCTCACCCCGAAGACGGTCCCAGGAGGAGTACGTACGGCTGAGGGCGACCGTGAGCAGCTTTCGCGCGCGCGGGTTGTCGTCGTGCGATTCGGCGGTGAGCAGGGTCGCGGCATGCAGCAGCCGCCCTGCCGCGCCCGCGACGAACGCCTCGAACTCCCGGGCCCGGCGGGCGTTCCTGGACGCCTGCCGTTCGCACACGCTTCATATGAGGCCCGCCGCGACCCCCTGGTCAAGAGGCGGGAGCCGCGGCGGTGGGCCCGGGGGCCAGGAGGCTCAGGAGTCGGCGGGGGGCGCCGGCTGGCCCGACTGGCGTGCGGACAGCGCGGTGTTGAAGCGTGTGAGGAGCGCGCAGAACTGCTCGCGCTCCTCCGGTTCCCACTCCTCCGTCAACTGGGCCATCAGCTCTCGCCGGGACGAACGCACCTCGTCGAGGCGCGACAGACCGCGCGGCGACAGCTGGAGCACGACGGCGCGGCCGTCCTCCGGGTGGGAGGTGCGCTTCACAAGGCCCGTGTCGACGAGCGGGGCGACCTGGCGGGTCACCGTGGAGGAGTCGATCCCCATGCTCGACGCGAGCGCCTTGACGCCCATCGGGCCTTCCTTGTCGAGGCGGTTGAGCAGGAGATAGGCGGCGCGGTCCATCGAATTGCGCACCTGCCCGACCCCGCCGAGCCGGGTCTGTTCGGCGCGGCGGGCGAAGACCGCCACCTCGTGCTGCAGCGTTTCGAGGAGGCCGGTGTCGCCGGCGGTCATCATGTCCATCGTTTCCTGTGGTGTGGGCATGGCCGGGGGCTCACTTCATGCGTGGGTGGTGGATTGCACTGGATTGGGGCACAGGGTACGCGGCGAAAGCGCTGGCCGTACCTGCGCTGCGCAATCCGGTCTCGGAGCGTGAACATCCCGAGAGAGGTGCGCCGTGAGCTGCAAGACTTCGGTCATGAGCTACAACGCGTCTGACTCCTTGCCGCACCCTCTGCCCGCCGTGACCCTCGACGACGTACGCGGCGCCCAGAAGATGCTCTCCGGGGTGGCGCGGTTGACGGCCATGGCCCACAGCCACCACCTCTCGCAGCTGCTCGGCACGCCCGTCCACCTCAAGTGCGAGAACCTCCAGCGGACCGGGTCCTTCAAGCTGCGCGGCGCGTACGTACGCATCGCCGGGCTGCTGCCCGAGGAGCGGGCCGCAGGAGTCGTCGCCGCGAGCGCGGGCAACCACGCGCAGGGCGTGGCCCTCGCCTCCTCACTCCTGGGCGTGCGCTCCACGGTGTTCATGCCGGTCGGCGCGCCCCTGCCGAAGGTCGCCGCGACCCGGGACTACGGCGCCGAGGTGCGGCTGCACGGGCAGGTGGTCGACGAAACCCTCGCCGCGGCGCAGGAGTACGCGGAGGAGACCGGCGCCGTCTTCATCCACCCCTTCGACCATCCGGACATCGTCGCGGGCCAGGGCACGCTCGGCCTGGAGATCCTGGAGCAGTGCCCGGAGGTCCGCACCATCGTCGTGGGCATCGGCGGCGGCGGTCTCGCGGCGGGCATCGCCGTCGCCGTGAAGGCGGTACGGCCCGACGTGCGGGTGATCGGCGTCCAGGCGGAGGGCGCGGCCGCGTACCCGCCCTCGCTGGAGGCGGGCCGGCCCGTCTCCGTGCCGCACCCGGCGACCATGGCCGACGGCATCAAGGTGGGGCGGCCCGGCGACGTCCCCTTCCAGCTCGTCCGCGGCCTGGTCGACGAGGTCCGCACGGTGTCGGAGGACGCTCTGTCGAGCGCGCTGCTGCTGTGCCTGGAGCGCGCCAAGCTGGTCGTCGAACCGGCGGGCGCGAGCCCCGTGGCGGCGCTGCTGAGCGACCCGGGCGCCTTCGAGGGCCCGGTGGTGGCGCTGCTCTCCGGGGGCAACGTCGACCCGCTGCTCATGCAGCGCGTCCTCACCCACGGCATGGCCGCGGCGGGCCGCTACCTCTCGCTGCGCCTGCGGCTGACCGACCGCCCCGGCGCCCTGGCCTCGATCCTCGGGGTGTTGTCAGTGGCCGACGCTAACGTCCTCGACGTGAGCCACGTGCGGACCGATCCGCGGCTCGGGCTCACGGAGGTGGAGGTGGAGCTGCACCTGGAGACGAAGGGCCCCGCACACTGTGCCGAGGTCGGCGCGGCGCTGCGGAGTGCGGGCTACACGGTCATCGACTGACCGCGCACTGATCGCTCGGGCATCGGCCGACGCGACTGACGAAAAATCAGTTGAGGAGACGCGATACATCGCGATACTGTGGGCGACTTCACGCTCTCACCGGGCATCTCCATCCCGGCAAATCTAGACTTTCTTCACATAAGCTCCACGTGTAGGCACCACCTCGGTAGACCGGTCACTCACCAACCACGGGGGAACCAATGCCAGGCGCCATCTATGCCGAAGGTCTGGTCAAGACCTTCGGCGACGTACGAGCTCTGGACGGGGTCGATCTGGACGTACCAGAAGGCACCGTCCTGGGCCTGCTCGGGCCGAACGGAGCGGGCAAGACCACGGCGGTGCGCTGCCTGACGACCCTGCTGACGCCGGACAGCGGCAAAGCGGTCGTCGCGGGCATCGACGTACGCAAGCATCCGAACGAGGTGCGCCGCTCGATCGGTCTCTCCGGCCAGTTCGCCGCGGTCGACGAGTACCTGACGGGCCGCGAGAACCTGCAGATGGTCGGCCAGCTCTACCAGATGAGGGCCAGAGCGGCGAAGGCCAGGGCGGCCGAACTGCTGGAGCGGTTCAACCTCGCGGACGCCGCCGACCGCCCCTCCAAGACGTACTCCGGCGGCATGCGCCGCCGCCTCGACCTCGCGGCCGCACTCGTCGTCTCGCCGCCCGTCATGTTCATGGACGAGCCGACCACCGGCCTCGACCCGCGCAACCGGCAGCAACTGTGGCAGATCATCCAGGAGTTGGTGGCCGGCGGCACGACGCTGCTGCTGACCACCCAGTACCTGGAAGAGGCCGACCACCTGGCGCACGACATCTGCGTCGTCGACCACGGCCGCGTCATCGCCCGCGGCACCTCCGACCAGCTCAAGGCCCAGACCGGCGGCGAGCGCGTCGAGGTCGTCGTGCACGAGCGCGAGCACATCGACACCGCCCACGGCATCCTGGCCGGCTTCGGCAAGGGCGAGGCCACCGTCGAGCAGCACACCCGCAAGGTGACCGTCCCGGTCACCGGCGGCGCCAAGCTGCTCGCCGAGGTGATCCGCGAGCTGGACGCCCGCGGCATCGAGATCGACGACATCGGCCTGCGCCGCCCCACCCTGGACGACGTGTTCATCTCCCTCACCGGCCACCTCGCGGAAGAGTCGCAGGAGTCGGACCAGGCCGAGGAGGCCAGCGCATGAGCACCGTCACCGACTCCGTGCGCGCACCGCGCGCGGCGGGCGGCCTCGGCCAGTCCGTCCGGGACTCCCTGGTCGTCGCCAAGCGCAACCTGATCCGGATGACACGCATCCCGGAGATGATCCTCTTCGGGGTCATCCAGCCGGTGATGTTCGTCGTCCTCTTCACGTACGTCTTCGGCGGTTCCATGAGCGTCGGGGGCTCCACCGACCCCGACGTCTACAAGAACTTCCTGATGGCGGGCATCTTCGCCCAGACGGTCACCTTCGCCACGGCGGGCTCCGCCGCGGGCATCGCCGACGACATGCAGAAGGGGCTCGTCGACCGCTTCCGCTCGCTGCCCATGAGCCGGGGCGCGGTCCTGACCGGCCGCACCGTCGCCGACCTCGTGCAGACGTCCATCACGCTGCTCGTCCTCGCGATCGTCGCCCTGCTCGTGGGCTGGCGCACCGGCTCGGCGGACCCGACCAACGCCGGCCGGATCCTCGGCGGCTTCGCCCTGCTGCTCCTCCTCGGCTACGCGTTCACCTGGATCGGCGCGCTGATCGGCCTGTCCGTCCGCACCCCCGAGGCGGCCACCTCGGGCGGGATCATCTGGCTGTTCCCGGTGACGTTCATCTCGAACGCGTTCGTGGACACCGGCATGATGACGCCCTGGCTGCGGCACGTCGCCGACTGGAACCCGTTCAGCGCGACCGTGCAGGCGTGCCGTGTGCTCTTCGGCAACCCGGGCGTCTCACAGTCCCAGGCCTGGCCCATGCAGCACCCGGTGTGGGCCTCGCTGCTCTGGTCCGTCCTGATCATCGTGGTCTTCCGCACCCTCGCGGTCCGCAAGTACCGCAACGCGACGGCCTGACCGGCCGGACGGCCCGGCACACGACGAGGCCCCCGGAGCAACCGCTCCGGGGGCCTCGTCGCGTGCACGGATGACGTCAGCCGCTGTACGGCACCGCCGTGAGGACCTTGACCGAGGCGAACTTGCCGTTCGGCAGCTCGTACTCGGCGTCCTCACCGACCTTCTTGCCGTTCACGCCCGTGCCCAGCGGCGACTGCGGCGAGTACGTCTCGATCTCGGAGCTCGCGTACTCGCGGGAGGCGAGCAGGAAGCTCATGGTGTCGTCCTCGTCGCCGTCGAAAGCGATCGTGACGACCATGCCCGGCGCGACGACCCCGGTCGCAGCGGGCGCCTCACCGACCTTGGCCTTCTCCAGGAGCTGGGTCAGCTGGCGGATGCGGAGCTCCTGCTTGCCCTGCTCCTCCTTGGCCGCGTGGTACCCGCCGTTCTCCCGCAGGTCGCCCTCCTCACGCGCCGCCGCGATCTTCGCGGTGATTTCCTCGCGCGCGGGACCAGACAGGTACGCCAGCTCGTCCCTGAGCTTGGTGTGCGCCTCCTGCGTCAGCCAGGTGACGTCTTCGCTGGTCTGGGTCACAGGTCGCTCCTCGTAGGTACTGGGGGAATACAAAGCATCGCCCTACCCAGAAGGATGTTCCCTCACGGGTGGGCGAAACCACGAGCCTAACAATTCCGCGGTCGAAGGGGGAGGACATAAGGCATCAGTTTTACGTCGACGCTGGTCAGCGCCGAGCGACCGGTGTGCAGCCGGGCGAGTCAGTCGGCGTGGCAGCCGACGAGCTCCGCGGTCGTGCCCTTGCCGCCCGTCGTGCGCAGCGTGACGACCTTGTCGATCCGGTCCTCGTGCTGGTCGAAGCGGAAGTCGGCGCGGCCCACCTCGGCGCCGACGGCGTCCTGCGAACGGATCGTGCAGTAGCCGCTCGCACCGGTGTCCTTGCGGATCTCCAGATGGACCTTGACGTTGTCGGCGTACGGCTTGAAGGCGATGACCTCGCCGCTGAACTTGTTGCCCACCACGTAGTACCAGCCGAACCAGCACATCATCGCGGCGAAGAGCGCGCCGAGCACGATCGCGGCGATTTTCAGCTTCCGGTCCGCGCGGGCATCGGCCGAGCGCGATGATCCGTAGCGGCCCTCCGGCAGCTGCTGCACGGCGCTCATCGGCCAGTTCCTCTCGCCTCGCCCGCCAACATCCGGGCACCGGAATTTTCCGCCCCCCGGTTCGGTCACTATAGAAGCGCCCATTGCGCCGAATCACACCAGGGCGCCTTAATTCACCGAGGATCTTGTCTTGACTGAGCAGCTGCGACTGATGGCCGTTCACGCCCACCCCGACGACGAGTCGTCGAAGGGCGCGGCCACGATGGCCAAGTACGTGTCCGAGGGGGTGGACGTGCATGTCGTGACCTGCACGGGAGGCGAGCGCGGCTCCATCCTCAACCCGAAGCTCCAGGGCGACAAGTACATCGAGGAGCACATCCACGAAGTACGCAGGAAGGAGATGGAGGAGGCCCGCGAGATCCTCGGCGTCAAGCAGGACTGGCTGGGTTTCGTCGACTCCGGACTGCCCGAGGGCGACCCGCTGCCGCCGCTTCCCGAGGGCTGCTTCGCGCTGGAGGACGTCGACTACGCGGCCGGCCGGCTGGTGCGCCAGATCCGGTCCTTCCGTCCCCAGGTCATCACGACGTACGACGAGAACGGCGGATATCCGCACCCCGACCACATCATGACCCACAAGATCTCGATGGTGGCCTTCGATGGAGCGGCCGACGCCGAGAAGTACCCGGAGGCCGACTTCGGCCCGGTCTTCCAGCCGAGCAAGCTCTACTACAACCAGGGCTTCAACCGGCCGCGCACCGAAGCGCTGCACAATGCCATGATCGAGCGGGGCATGGAGTCGCCGTACGCGGACTGGCTCAAGCGCTGGGACGAGTTCGAGCGGGTCGAGCGCACGCTGACCACGCACGTTCCGTGCGCCGACTTCTTCGAGATCCGCGACAAGGCGCTGATCGCGCACGCCACGCAGATCGATCCCGACGGCGGCTGGTTCCGCGTCCCGATGGAGATCCAGAAGTCGGTCTGGCCCACCGAGGAGTACGAGCTGGCGAAGTCCCTCGTCGATACCTCCCTCCCCGAGGACGACCTCTTCGCGGGCGTCCGTCACAATGCCTGATGTGACATCGAATCTGGCAATGACCCATCTCGTCCCTCTTGCCGCGCAGGAGGTCGACGAGAACAAGGTGACTCCGGGCGTGCTCGGCTTCATCGTCTTCGCCGTGATGGCGCTCGCCGTCTGGGGCCTGATGAAGTCGATGAACCGGCACATGGGCAAGGTCGACTTCAAGGAGAAGACGCCGGCCGAGCCGGTCGGCGCCGACGCCGGCCAGGCGCCCGAGCGCTCCTAGCGCCCTTCGCGCGAGCGCGCCTGCGATGAGTTTCGCGGGCGCGCCCGGTCGTACAGGTATGAGCCCTGTACTGATGCACGCGGTCGTCTCCGTGGACGGCTTCATCGCCGATGCCGACGACCAGGTCGGACCGCTGTTCGACTGGTACGGCAACGGTGACGAGCCGCTCGGTGACGGCGGCGGTTTCCGGATCTCCAAGGCGTCCGCCGAGTACACCCTGCCGATGTGGGCGGGCCTCGGCGTGACGATCATGGGTCGGCGCCTGTTCGACCTCACGAACGGCTGGGACGCGAAGCCGCCGGCCGGCGAGCACGTCGTCGTGGTCTCGCACCGGCCCCGCCCCGCCGACTGGCACCCCGAGGCCACGCACTACCACTTCGCCGGTGACGTGCCCGAGGCCGTCGCCCGCGCCAGGGAACTCGCGGGCGACCGGTCCGTGGCGATCACCGCAGGCGACATCGGCGGCCAGGCCTTCGCGCTCGGCCTGGTCGACATCGTCGCCATGGACGTCGCCCCCGTCTTCTTCGGCTCCGGCAAGCGTTACTTCGGCCCGGCCGACGGCCAGCGGCTCCTCGAAGACCCGCACGTGGTCATCCAGGGAGACCGGGTCCTGCACCTGCAGTACCGGGTCCGGAAGCCGTGACCGTACGGGTACGCGAGCCGTGCCGGCTCACAGCCCCGGCGCCGCCCGCACGATCACCCCCATCACGTCCCGCGCGTGCCGGTTCGGGACCATGCCGAGCCGCCACGCCTGCCACCCCGCGTCCAGCTCCACACCCCGTTCCAGGAGCAGCTGATACGCGCCCACGTAGTCGTCGAGCTTGCCGTCACGGGCGGGGTTGACGGTGCGGGCGAGCTGGGACAGCTCCTCCTGGGCGACCGCCGTGCCGACCTCCGAGCCGCCCGGCGAGGCGTACGGCAGCAGAGTGCAGCGCAAGAACGTCGCCCAGTCCTCCCCGCGCCGGTCCCCGTAGGACGCGAACAGGGCACCCGCCTCCTCGCAGAGCGTCACCGCCTGCTGGAGCCGGGCGTTGCCCGCGTCGACGACCGCCAGCTCCAGGCACGTCCACGCCTCGCCGTGCGCGACACCGATGCGCTGGAAGTCGGCACGCGCATCGACCAGCAGCTGACGGGCGAACCCCGAGTTGCGCAGCGAACCCGTCTGCGCCGCCCGCTGGTCGCGGGTGACCCGCGCCGAGTGGTGCCGCGCGCACGCGAGCCCGTACACATCGCGCATCCGGGAGAACATCGTGCGCGAACGCTCCAGCTCACGCACCGCCTGATCGAGGTTCCCGGCCTCCTCCAGGGCCTGGCCCAGGTAGTAGTACGTCCAGGCCTCCCCGCGCGCGTCCTCGTTGTCGCGGTGCCGGGACACCGCCTGACGCAGCCCGTCGACCGCGGGCGACGCCTCCCCGCCGACCAGCCGCGCCCGCGCCAGCTGCGTCAGCGCCCAGGCCTCGCCACGGCTGTCACGCGTACGGCCGTACAGGTCGAGTGCGGACCGCAGCTCGGCGTCCGCGCGCGGCACGTCACCCATGCGCAACCGCAACTGCCCGAGCTGGAAGTGGGCCCAGGCCTCGCCGTGCAGCGACTCGTTCTCCCGGTGCAGGGCGAGCGCGTCGGTGAGCAGTGCCAGGGACTCTCGGACATGGGCGCGGTCGCGCTCGACGGCCGCGAGCGCGTGCAGCGTCCAGCCGCGGTCCCCCTTCGTCTCCGGCGTCGTCTGGAGTTCAAGCGCCTCCGTCAACTTGGCCGCCGCGTCGCCGAGTTGGCCCTGGTGGTGCAACGTGATGCCGAGCGAACACAGCGCACGGGCCTCGCCCGCCTGGTGATGGGCCTCCCGGTACAGATCGACCACCGACGACAGCGTCGTACGCGCCTTGTCGAGCTCGCCGAGCTGACGGGCCGCGATACCCGTACGCCACTGGACCGAGCGCACGAGCAGCCCCTGGTCGATGGCCTGCGTCAACTCGCTGATCTCACCCAGGCGGTAGAGGTCGCCCCGCAGCAGGCAGTAGTCGCAGAGCGCGCCCAGCAGCCCGAGGACCGCTTCCTGGTTGACGCCCTCCGCGTGCCGCAGCGCCGCCGTGATGAAGCTCGACTCGTCGTCCAGCCAGCGCAGCGCCGCGTCCAGCGACGTGAAGCCGTGCGGCCCCGGCTGCCCGGCGCGCGTGGACATGTTGCCGTCCACCAGCCGGATCACCGAGTCCGCGAGCTCCGCGTAGTTCTGGATGAGACGCTCCTGCGCCGCCGTGCGCTCGGCCGGCTCCTCCTCGTCCGCGAGGCGGGCCTGCGCGAACGAACGCACCAGATCGTGCAGCCGGTAGCGGCTGCCCCGCACGTGGTCGATCAGGCCCGCGCGGGACAGCGCCGTCAGATGCCGGGTGGCCTCCGACTCGTCCGCCGCGAGCAGCGCCGCCGCGGCCGCCGCGCCGAGCGAGGCCCGGCCGGCGAGCGCCAGCCTGCGCAACAGCCGGCGGGCCGCGTCGGACTGGTCGGTGTACCGCAGCCACAGGACGCGCTCGACCGGCTCCACCGGCCCGTACGCGCTCAGATCCGCCGCAAGCTGACGTGTCGTACGCGGCCCGATCGACGAACCCGCGATACGCAGCGCCAGCGGCAGACCACCGCACAACTCCCGTACCTCATCGGTCGACTCGGCGTCGTACGGACCGCTCCCGTCCTCCGCCGCGTCCCGCAACAGCTCCTCCGCGCCCGCCGCGTCCAGCGCCTCCACCGGCAACTGGTGCACCCAGGCCGGGGTGGCCCCGCCGAGCTCCAGCGGCTTGCGCGCCGTGACGATGACGAGGCTGTCGGAGCGCTCGGGCACGAGGGTGCGCACCTGCTCCGCGTCCTCGGCGTCGTCGAGCACGATCGTCACCGGCAGCCCGGTCAGATGCTGGTGGTACAGCTCGCTCAACCGCTTGACCTGCTGATCCGGCGACGAGCGCTCCCGGAACAGCAACTGCTCGCGCGGCGCGCCCAGCCGGTTCAGCAGGTGCAGCAGCGCGTCGCGCGTCGCCAGCGGCGCCGCGTCCGCCCGGTCCCCGCGCAGATCCACGACACACGCCCCGCGGAACTGGTCCCGCAACTCGTGCGCCGCCCGCACCGCCAGCGTCGTACGCCCCGAACCCGGCGCCCCGTGCAGCACCACCACCGTCGGCCGCGTCTCCGTACTGGCCCGCGCCGCGTGCACCCACTGCGCGATCCGCGCCATCGCCGTCCGCCGCCCCGCGAACGGCCCCTCAGGGTCCGGGAGTTGACCGAACGACTGCTCCAGCACGCTCCTGCGGCGCGCGGCCGCGCTCTTGTCGGTCCGCCGCATCCCGGGCGACGCCGACTTCTTCGTCGTACCCGTACTGGCCGCCAGCACCCGCTGCTGGTCCAGGAACGGCCGGATGCCCCGCACCTCCAGCGCCGTCAGCCACTGCAGACGCAGCTGCTCGGGCCCGCCCGGCTGGTTCAGGGCGCCCGCGCTGCGACTCGCCGCAGGCAGATGCGACGCGGTCACCTTGGCGACGGTGGCGGCCGCGCCGAGCACGGCGACCGCGGCCCCGGTACCCACGGCGACCCCGGTGCCCGCCCCGAACGCCAGGTCGGCCACGACCGCGGTGACGGCCCCGACCCCCGCCACCATCAACGGAGTCGACCCGCCCTCCTTGGCGAACCGCTCCCCGAACGACATCTGTCCCGCCGCGGCCTCGTCGAGCGCCCTGGTGTACGCCGCGTACTCCTCGCCGGCGGTCTGCCCCATCGCGTCGAGCGCACCCTTGGCCCGCGACAGCAGCACACCCCCGTCCGTCCGCCCGCCCGAGCGCCTGACCTCCTCTTCCACGGCCCGGGCCAACAGCCGCTCGGCCTCCGCCCGATGGCTGTCTCGCATCTTCGGTCCCCCTCCGGTTGCGTCAGATTCGGGTCAAGTGTCCTGCGTATGGGGTGAAGGCGCGAGAGGCCCGGCGATCAAAGACACGACCGTGACGGGCATGGGTGAGGATGGAGGCATGCCGAACCGACTGGCCCATGAGACGTCCCCCTACCTCCTCCAGCACGCCGAGAACCCGGTGGACTGGTGGCCCTGGTCGGCCGAGGCCTTCGAGGAGGCGCGGCGGCGGGGGGTGCCGGTGCTGCTCAGCGTCGGGTATTCGAGCTGCCACTGGTGCCATGTCATGGCACATGAGTCCTTCGAGGACGACGCCACCGCCGCCGTCATCAACGACAACTTCGTGAGCGTCAAGGTGGACCGCGAGGAGCGCCCCGACGTCGACGCCGTCTACATGGAGGCCGTCCAGGCCGCCACCGGTCAGGGCGGCTGGCCCATGACCGTCTTTCTCACCCCGGACGCCGAGCCGTTCTACTTCGGCACGTACTTCCCGCCGGAGCCCCGGCACGGCATGCCCTCCTTCACCCAGGTCCTCGGCGGTGTCCGGGACGCGTGGACGGGCCGGCGGGACGAGGTCACCGAGGTCGCCGCGAAGATCACCGCGGATCTCGCGGGGCGTGAACTGTCCTTCGGGGACGCGCAGGTGCCCGGCGAGGGTGAGCTGGCGCAGGCGCTGCTCGGGCTGACACGGGAGTACGACGCGACGTACGGCGGGTTCGGCGGGGCGCCCAAGTTCCCGCCGTCCATGGTGATCGAGTTCCTGCTGCGGCACCACGCCAGGACCGGCGCCGAGGGCGCGCTGCAGATGGCCGTCGACACGTGCGAGCGGATGGCGCGCGGCGGGATCTACGACCAGCTCGGGGGCGGGTTCGCGCGGTACTCGGTGGACCGCGAGTTCACGGTGCCGCACTTCGAGAAGATGCTGTACGACAACGCGCTGCTGTGCCGGGCCTACGCGCATCTGTGGCGTTCGACCGGCTCGGAGCTCGCCAAGCGTGTCGCCCTGGAGACCGCCGACTTCATGGTGCGGGAACTGCGAACGAACGAGGGCGGGTTCGCCTCCGCGCTCGATGCCGACAGCGAGGACCCGGCGAGCGGCAAGCACGTCGAGGGCGCCTTCTACGTGTGGACGCCGGAGCAGTTGGACGAGGTGCTCGGCGTGCAGGACGGGGCCGTCGCCGCCCGGTACTTCGGGGTGACGGCGGAGGGGACCTTCGAAGAGGGCGCCTCGGTGCTCCAACTGCCGCAGCAGGACGGGGTGTTCGACGGGGAACAGATCGAGCGGATTCGGCAGCGGCTGCACGTGGCGCGCGAGGAGAGGCCCGCGCCGGGCCGGGACGACAAGGTCGTGGCCGCGTGGAACGGGCTCGCGGTGGCAGCCCTCGCCGAGACCGGCGCGTACTTCGGGCGGCAGGACCTCGTGGACGCCGCCGTGTGCGCGGGCGATCTCCTCGTGCGGCTGCACATGGACCCCCTGGCCCGGCTCTCCCGTACCAGCAAGGATGGTCATATCGGCCAGAACAGCGGGGTGTTGGAGGACTACGCCGATGTCGCCGAGGGCTTCCTGGCGCTGGCGTCCGTGACCGGTGAGGGGGTGTGGCTGGAGTTCGCCGGGTTCCTGCTCGACCACGTTCTCGACCGGTTCGTGGACCGGGAGAGCGGCGCCCTGTACGACACCGCCGTCGACGCCGAGCAGCTGATCAGGCGGCCGCAGGACCCCACCGACAACGCGACTCCCTCCGGGTGGACGGCCGCGGCCGGGGCGCTGCTCTCGTATGCCGCGCACACGGGTTCCGAACCTCATCGGAGCGCGGCGGAGCGGGCGTTGGGCGTGGTGAAGGCGCTCGGCCCGCGTGCGCCGCGGTTCATCGGGAACGGGCTCGCGGTCGCCGAGGCGCTCCTCGACGGGCCGCGCGAGATCGCCGTCGTGGGGGAGGTGGGCGGCCGGATGCAGCACACGGCGCTGACCGCGACCGCGCCGGGCGCGGTTGTCGCCGCGGGCCCCGAGGGCAGTGACGAGCTTCCGCTGCTCGTCGGCCGGCCGCGCGTCGAGGGGCACGACACCGCGTACGTGTGCCGCCACTTCGTATGCGATGCGCCCGTGACGGATGTCGACCGGCTGGAGCGGATTTTGACTCAGGCGCAGCAATAACGGCAAGAGCAGGCGGCCCGCTGTCACAGCCCGTTCTGCAGGGTGTCCAGGGCTTTCACCGCGAGGTCGCGCAGGTCGCCCTCGTGGCCGTGCTCGGCCCAGTACATGGTGGCTTCCATGAGGGCGCCGACGACCGACATCGCGTAGACCCGGACCTCCAGGTCACCGGCGTCGCGTCCGGTGCGTTCGGCGAGGACGTGGCAGATCATCTGTCCGGTGACCGACATCGACTCCATCATCCGGCTGCGCACCGCGGGCACCTCCACCTGGAGCCGGGTGCGCAGCCGGGAGACCTCGGGTTCTTCGCTCTCCAGAGCGAGGTGCAGGCTGCGGTCGATGACGTGGCGCAGGGAGTCGATGATCGACTCGTCGGCCGGCCGTGCCCGCAGTTCCCGCTCCAGGATCGGGTCGAACTCGTCGGTGAGGACGATGTCTTCCTTGGTCGGGAAGTAGCGGAACACGGTGGACGGCGACACCTCGGCGGCCTCGGCGATCTGCTCGACCGTCGTCGCGTCGTACCCCTGGTCCGTGATCAGGCGGTACGTCGCCTCGCGGATCGTCGTACGGGTCTTGAGCTTCTTGCGTTCCCGGAGCCCGAGTTTGGCTTCCGGGGTCTGTGCTGAGGCGGCCATAGCCGTCATTGTCGGGCATCCGCGCTGACGGGGGCCACCTCCGGGTCGGACGCGGCGCTCGCCGGGGTGCGGACCGGGCCGGGCATCAGGGTCGCTGTCAGGACCGCCGAGACCAGCGCCGCGATCGCGATGACGACCAGGGCGAGGTCCATGCCGTGGACGTACGCGGCGTCGGCCGAGGCCGCCAGGGCCCGGTCGCCGAGCCTCTCCGCGACCACCTGTGCGCCGATCACCGAGGAGCGCGCCGCGTCCGCCGCCGCGCCGGGCAGCCCGGCCGTGCTCAGCCGGGCCGTGTACGCGCCGGCGATGAGGGCGCCGAGCAGGGCGACGCCGAGCGCGCTGCCGGTCTGGCGCACGGTGCTGAGCAGTCCGGCGCCGCGGCCCGCCTGGTCCTTGGGCAGGGCGGCGAGGGCGCCGCCCATCGCGGGGATCATGGCGAAGGCGAATCCGACCCCGGCGATCGTCAGCCACAGGGCCGTGAATCCGTATCCGGAGTCGACGGTGGTGCGCGCCCCGAGGAACCCGGCGAACGCGAGGACGACCAGCGCGACGCAGATCACCGAGCGCGCCCCGAACCTGACGACGAGCGGTTGCGCGAGTTTCGCGGCGGCCAGCATTCCGGCCATGAGCGGGATCATCCGTACCCCGGTGCCGAGCGAGTCGGTGCCGAGCACGGCCTGGAGGTACTGGGGCAGCACGAACATCAGGCCCGCGAGCACGAACATGCCGAGTGTCGCCGCGAGGGTGTTGGTGAGGAAGCCGCGGTGGGTGAGGAGGGTGAGGTCGAGCATGGGGCGCGGGCTGCGGCGTTCGCGCAGCACGAGTGCGCCGAGCAGGGCGACGGCGGCCAGGAAGCCGCCGAGGACGACGGGGTCGGTCCAGCCCTTCGCGGGGCCCTCGATGATCGCGTAGATCAGGGTGCCGAGGCCGAGCGCGGTGAGCACGGTCGAGACGAGGTCGACCTTGGGTGCGGCCGGGTCCCTCGTCTCCGGCAGCAGGAGCAGGCAGGCGGTGATGCCGATCGCGACCATGGGCACGTTGATCACGAAGACGGCGCCCCACCAGAAATGGTTGAGCAGCCAGCCGCCGATGATCGGCCCGAGGGGCATGCCGAGGGCGGAGGCCGCGGAGATCATGCCGATGGCCTTCGTCTGTTCGTCGCGCGGGAACAGCGAGGGCAGTACGGAGATGGCGAGCGGCATCACGAAGGCGCCGCCGACGCCCATCAGGGCGCGGGCCACGATCACCCAGGTCACGTCGGAGGCGAGCGCGCCGACGACGGAGGCGGCGAGGAAGACGCCGAGTCCGGTGATGAGCATCCGGCGGCGCCCGAAGCGGTCGCCGAGCAGTCCGGCCGGGAGCATCAGCGCCGCGAAGACCACGACGTACGCGTCCGCCATCCACTGCTGCTGGCCGGTGGTGGCGCCCAGTTGCTCGGTGATCGTCGGAAGCGCCACGTTCAGGATCGTCATGTCGAAACCGAGCACGAGCATGCTCGCGACCAGGGCCCCGAGGGCCCACCAGCGCCGGGGATCCGGGCGCGACTCCACTTGCTGAGTGACAGTAGCCATGAAATGAGAGTAGCTGTCAGTTAGTAGGGTCTGTCAATCTATGGTCACTTTCATGGATGGGGAGACGCGAAAAATGGCCGCGGCTCGGAAGCCGCGGCCATGTGTGAGGAGGGGGGAGGGGGCTCAGCCGTGCTGGTAGGCCACCAACGAGATGCCGACGTAGTGCACGACGAACGCCGCGAGGGTGAGGGAGTGGAAGACCTCGTGGAAGCCGAACCAGCGGGGCGAGGGGTTCGGCCGCTTGATGCCGTAGATGACACCGCCCGCGCTGTAGAGCAGCCCGCCCACGACCACCAGGACGAGCACGGCGACGCCACCGGTCCGCATGAAGTCGGGCAGGAAGAAGACCGCCGCCCAGCCCATCGCGATGTAGCAGGGGGTGTAGAGCCAGCGCGGGGCGCCGACCCAGAAGACGCGGAACGCGATGCCCGCCGCGGCCGCCACCCAGATGCCCCACAGCAGCGTGTCGCCCTTGGAGCCGGGCAGCAGCAGCATGGTCAGCGGCGTGTACGTGCCCGCGATGATCAGGAAGATGTTCGCGTGGTCGAGCCGGCGCAGCACGCCGTCCGCGCGCGGCCCCCAGTTCCCCCGGTGGTAGAGCGCGCTCACGCCGAACAGCAGGCAGGCCGTCAGGACGAAGATCCCGCAGGCCACGCGGCCGCGCGTCGAGTCGGCGAGGGCCGTGAGGAAGAGGCCGGCGACGAGCACGGCGGGGAACATGCCCGCGTGCAGCCAGCCGCGCAGTCTCGGCTTCAGCAAAGAGGGCTCTGCGAGGGGGATTTCGGGCTGCTCCGCGGTGACGCTCATGACCTGCATCGTACCTACGCGACCGTAGGTGATGGATATGGAGAGCGTCAGTGTCACCGGGGGTTAACCAGAATCCCTGATCCATAAGCCCGCGGAGCCGAGTGGCGATGCTCACTTCGCTCAAGTGTGAGGCCCCCTGGACAGATGGGCGAAACGGTCGGATGATCAAATGAGTGCGGTCGGCACCGGATGAGCGCTCACTGGATTCCAGTGGAGCGGGAGGCGCAGCGTCCGGGTCGCGGCCCCCACGGGGCAACCAACACAACACCCTCATTTAGGAGCGATCGTGGCGCGCGACATCGCGGCTCCCCCCTCCCGGACCGACACAGCCCCCGTTCTCACCCTCCCGACCGACCACCAGGAACTGATCTCGTGGGTCAACGAGATCGCCGAACTGACACAGCCGGACAGCGTGGTCTGGTGCGACGGCTCCGAAGCCGAGTACGAGCGGCTCGCCGAGGAGCTCGTCACCAAGGGAACGTTCAGGAAGCTCGACCCGATCAAGCGCCCCAACTCCTACTACGCCGCCTCCGACCCGACCGATGTCGCGCGGGTCGAGGACCGGACGTTCATCTGCTCCGAGAAAGAGGCGGACGCGGGCCCGACGAACCACTGGAAGGCGCCCGCCGAGATGCGGGAGATCTTCCGGGGCAACGAGGGGAACGGGGGGATCTTCCGCGGCTCCATGAAGGGCCGGACGATGTACGTCGTCCCCTTCTGCATGGGCCCGCTCGGCTCCCCGCTCTCCGCGATCGGCGTCGAGATCACCGATTCGGCGTACGTGGCCGTCTCCATGCGCACGATGACCCGGATGGGGCAGCCCGTCCTGGACGAACTCGGCACCGACGGCTTCTTCGTGAAGGCCGTGCACACGCTGGGCGCCCCGCTCGCCGAGGGCGAGGCGGACGTGCCGTGGCCGTGCAACTCCACGAAGTACATCTCGCACTTCCCCGAGGACCGCGAGATCTGGTCCTACGGCTCCGGCTACGGCGGCAACGCTCTGCTGGGCAAGAAGTGCTACGCGCTGCGCATCGCCTCCGTGATGGCGCGGGACGAGGGCTGGCTCGCCGAGCACATGCTGATCCTCAAGCTCACGCCCCCGCAGGGTGAGAGCAAGTACGTGGCGGCCGCCTTCCCCTCGGCGTGCGGCAAGACCAACCTCGCCATGCTGGAGCCCACGATCTCCGGCTGGACCGTCGAGACGATCGGCGACGACATCGCCTGGATGCGGTTCGGTGCGGACGGACGGCTCTACGCGATCAACCCCGAGGCCGGCTTCTTCGGCGTCGCGCCCGGCACCGGCGAGCACACCAACGCCAACGCGATGAAGACGCTCTGGGGCAACTCCGTCTTCACGAACGTCGCGCTCACCGATGACAACGACATCTGGTGGGAGGGCATGACGGAGGAGACCCCGGCCCACCTCACCGACTGGAAGGGCAACGACTGGACGCCCGAGTCGGGTGTCCCGGCCGCGCACCCGAACGCCCGGTTCACCACCCCGGCCGCGCAGTGCCCGATCATCGCGCCCGAGTGGGAGGACCCCAAGGGCGTACCGATCTCGGCGATCCTCTTCGGCGGCCGCCGCGCCTCCGCGGTGCCGCTGGTGACCGAGTCCTTCGACTGGAACCACGGCGTCTTCCTCGGCGCCAACGTGGCCTCCGAGAAGACCGCGGCCGCCGAGGGCAAGGTCGGCGAGCTGCGCCGCGACCCGTTCGCGATGCTGCCGTTCTGCGGCTACAACATGGGCGACTACATGGCCCACTGGGTGAAGGTCGGCGCCGACAGGGACGCCGCGGACCTTCCGAAGATCTACTACGTCAACTGGTTCCGCAAGGACGCGAACGGGCGCTTCGTATGGCCCGGGTTCGGTGAGAACAGCCGCGTCCTGAAGTGGATCGTGGACCGCCTCGACGGCCGGGCGGAGGGTGTCGTGACCCCGATCGGCATTCTTCCGGCCAAGGGCTCCCTGGACACGGACGGCCTGGATCTGGCCGACGACGACCTGGAGTTCCTGCTCACCGTCGACAAGGAGGTCTGGCGCGAGGAGGCCGCACTGGTACCCGAGCACCTCAACACCTTCGGCGATCACACGCCGAAGGAGCTGTGGGACGAGTACCGCAAGCTGGTGCGGCGCCTCGGCTAGCCCGGACCTGATCGAGCCCCCGCACAACGACGTGCGGGGGCTCGGTCGTGCCTAAGCGGCGATCAGCTCACTGGCGGCCGCGTGGAACTCCATGCGCTGGGCGGCCAGGATCGCGGCGGCGGTGTCCGCGCGGGACGCCGCGACCACCAGGGCCCGCCCGGCGAGGGCGTGCGCCCGCTGGTGCAGGGCGGCGACGTGCGGCTCGTGGACAGAGGCCGCCACGGCGGAACGGACCGGCGCGTGACCGCCCCGCAGCCGGGTGATCTGTGTGACCAGCTCGGCCGCGGCCGAGTCCAGTTCCCGGTCGCCGGAGGCCAGCCGGAGCTCGTCGGTCAGGGCGAGCAGCGCGGACAGGTGTCCGGCGAGCTGGATGTCCAGCTCCTCCTCGCGGGAGCGGTGCGGGAAGTCGCTGTCGGCCACCATCGAGTGGACCGACTTGGTGCGGATCGGCTCGTACATGGGAGGCCTCCAGGCAACCGGAACAACCGGACGGGCGGTAGCTTGGCCTCCATCGTACCTTAGAATCTGTCTAACTTAGAACCTGTCCAAAGTTGCGACGTGCCGTGCCACCCGCCGGGTCACGGCTGGCTGTAGCCGTCCAGGAAGTTCCCGATCCGGGTGACCGCCTCGGTCAGTTGCCGGGTCGAGGGCAGCGTCACGACGCGGAAGTGATCCGGCTCCGGCCAGTTGAAGCCGGTCCCGTGCACGACCATGATCTTCTCGGCGCGCAGCAGGTCGAGCACCATCTGGCGGTCGTCCTTGACCTTGAAGACCTTGGGGTCCAGGCGGGGGAAGAGGTAGAGCGCGCCCTTGGGCTTCACGCAGCTGACGCCCGGGATCTGCGTGAGCAGGTCGTAGGCGACGTCGCTCTGCTCCTTAAGCCGGCCGCCGGGAAGCACCAGCTCCTTGATCGTCTGGCGGCCGCTGAGCGCCGCGACGACACCGTGCTGGCCCGGCATGTTCGCGCACAGGCGCATGTTCGCGAGGATGGTCAGGCCCTCGATGTACGACTGCGCGTGCGCGCGCGGACCGGAGATCGCCATCCAGCCGACGCGGTAACCGGCCACGCGGTACGCCTTCGACATGCCGTTGAAGGTGAGCGTGAGCAGGTCCGGGGCGATGGCGGCGGTCGGCGTGTGCGTCGCGTCGTCGTAGAGGATCTTGTCGTAGATCTCGTCGGAGCAGACGAGCAGGTTGTGACGGCGGGCGATGTCGGTGATGCCGCGCAGCATCTCGTCGCTGTATACGGCGCCCGTCGGGTTGTTGGGGTTGATGACGACGATCGCCTTGGTGCGGTCGGTCACCTTGCGCTCGATGTCGGCCAGGTCCGGCATCCACTCCGACTGCTCGTCGCAGCGGTAGTGCACTGCGGTACCGCCGGAGAGGGAGACGGCGGCGGTCCACAGCGGGTAGTCGGGGGCGGGGACGAGTACTTCGTCGCCGTCGTCGAGGAGCCCCTGCATCGCCATCACGATCAGCTCGGAGACGCCGTTGCCGATGAAGACGTGCTCGACGTCGGTCTCCACGCCCAGGGTCTGGTAGTGCATCATCACCGCGCGGCGGGCGGCCAGCAGGCCCTTGGCGTCGCCGTAGCCGTGCGCGTCGCCGAGGTTGCGGAGCATGTCCTCCAGGATCTCCGGAGGGCATTCGAAGCCGAATGCCGCCGGGTTGCCCGTGTTCAGCTTCAGGATCCGATGACCCGCCGCTTCCAGCCGCATCGCCTCCTCGAGCACCGGGCCCCGGATCTCGTAGCAGACGTTGGCGAGCTTGGTCGACTGGATGAGCTGCATGCTCCGACTTTACGGCCGTGTTTCGCGGCGGCGCGCTCTGTTGTCCCCTGATGGGCCGGTCCGCCCCCGGCCGGTCGTGGATGCCGTGGCACCGCGTGCCGGTCGCCTCCGGAATGCGGGGTGCGGCCCGCGTGGAGGCTTGGAAGCGCGGCCGCGAGGAGGGGGTGAGATGAGCCACTACAGGTCGACGGGCGATCGCATTCGAGCGTTTGTTCTATTCGTTCGGTAGGGTGGGAACCATGCTTCAGGGATCCCTCTTCGACCAGGCCGAGGAGACCGCGCTCGGCACCCTCGCCGGGGTGCGGCGCACCGTGCTCGGCGCCGGGGCCTGGATCGACGTGCTGCCGGGCTGGCTGAGCGGGGCCGACACGCTGTTCGGACACCTCGCGGTGGGCGTCCCCTGGAAGGCGGAGCGGCGGCAGATGTACGAGCGCGTCGTCGACGTGCCGCGGCTGCTGAAGTTCTACGGGGCGGCGGAGCCGCTGCCGCACCCCGTGCTCGGCGCGGCCCGTGACGACCTGTCCGCGCACTACGGCGACGAGCTGGGGGAGCCCTTCACCACGGCGGGCCTCTGCTTCTACCGCGACGGCCGCGACAGCGTCGCCTGGCACGGCGACCGCATCGGGCGCGGGGACCGCGAGGACACCATGGTCGCCATCGTCTCGGTCGGGGCGCCCCGCGATCTCGTGCTGCGGCCGGTGGGCGGTGGCGCCCCGGCCGTGCGCAGACCGCTCGGGCACGGCGACCTCATCGTGATGGGCGGTTCCTGCCAGCGGACCTGGGAGCACGCGATCCCCAAAACGACGCGCGCGACCGGACCCCGGATCAGCATCCAGTTCCGGCCGCGCGGCGTGCGCTGATTCCTGGGGCCTGTCGCGCGCGTCGTTTTGGGGATCGCCGGGCAGAGGGGAGTTTGAAGGCAGGCCCTAGGCGCCGTTTCTCGGATCGCCTGACGTGGCAGGGTTGTTGAGGTCAGG